>NZ_JBVJCT010000004.1:97272-405834 GCF_055588305.1 Streptomyces sp. NPDC042002
CTCTCCCTGCGCCGCCTCTCCAATCGTGCCGAACCCCGCCCCTACCCCAGAAGGACCCCCCCCCCACCCCCCCCCCCCCCCCCCCCCGCCCCCCCCCCCCCCCCCCCCCCCCCCCCCCCCCCCCTGGGCCGTACAGGGCGTCCCGGAGCTGTCCCAGATGTACGCCGAGGCCGCGGAGGCCTGAAGCGTCCGAAGCGGCATCCGGGGGATCGTCCGGAGCGGCGCGATCCGCCCGCCGTCCGGCCTTGGACAGGGTTGATTCCCCTGCGTGCGTGTCGCCCGGTAAATGGCGATTTGCGTCGATAGTTTGCGCTGACCGACATGGCTGAGAGTGGGCAGGACCGGAATGGCTGTCGATCCGTTGACCGAACTGCACGACGTCGAGGCGAGACGGCCCGGCCGTACGGCGGTCGCGTCCCGCGCGAGGTCAACGCGCCGAGCCCCGCCGCCCAGGAACTGCCGCTCATGCCACCGCGGGCGGCAGTTCTCCTGGCGCTGGGGGCGCGGCAAGGTTCCGCGCCCTTCACGTATGAAGACTTCCTTGGTACTGGGAAGCTGATCGCGCCGATCCTCGACTACGATTTGCCGTTCATCCCCGTGGTGACGGTGATCGCGCCGATCTGCATCGGGATGTGTGTGCTGTTCTTCCGGTCCGCCCCGTGGGTGTTCCGGTGGGGGCGGCGCAGTCCCGAGACCGAGGCCGTGGACGTGGCTCCGGCCGAACCAGGGACGCTGCTGCCGGGTGGGGTACCCCCCCACAGCCCCGACACTGTAGGGGGAGCAGCAGCTCACAGGGCCAGGCCCGGCCGGCGGCAGCCGGAGATCACTGCTCGCGCAGGGGCACCGACACATACGACGGGTCGTGCTCCGGCGAAGAGAAGGTCAGCTGCGCGCCGGACGGGTTGTGCTCGATGTAGAGCGGGTCGACCGTGTCGACGACCAGGGCGAGACGATGCCCTGCCGGGACGTCGTAGGCCGTGGAGAACAGGTCCAGGTCCACACCGAACGGCTCGCCGGGCGTCTGCCCGTGGAAGGTGTACGGCGCGTTGCTGACCAGCTTGCCGAGGCCGAGCGGGCCCACGTCGTAGAGGTAGGCGACGAGGGTGCCGCTCTCCTTGGTGCCGGTCACCGTGGTGTGCAGCCTGACGGTGCCACGTATGCGCTGGGCGCTCGCGTACCGCTCCGACTGCCACACGGCGGCCCAGTAGCGCGGCAGCAGCGGGATCGCGGCCATCGGCGGAATCCGGGTGAGCTGGTCGAGGATGCTGGACAGGAAGATGATCCCGCCGTCCGCGCCCGAGTCGACGTTCGTGTGGATCCTGGTGGTGCCCTCGAGGTCGATCTTCCGCGTGGTCGCGCCGACCGACTTCCAGTCCGGGTAGCCCTCGTAGCCGCCCGTGGAACGGGACTTGAGCTGTACCGGCTGCTCGCGGTCGACGCCGTTGTCCTCGCCCGCCAGATAGTGGTCGAACCAGCGGCCGGTGTCGGTCCACACGTCGTTGGGGAGTCCGAACAGGCCGGTGATCTCGGGGGTGGCGTGGTCGCCCGGGCGGAACTCCAGCCGCTTGGGCCCGGTCAGCTCCCCGTAGAACTTCGCGTACTGGTTGGGCGAGAAGACCGTGTCGCCCCAGGCGTTGGCCATGAAGACGGCGGCACCGTTCTTGTTGAGCTGATCGACGTAGGTCTCGGGAGAACGTTTCTTCCCCCAGTCGATCAGATCCTGCTCCTTCGCCAGGTTCGAGGCGAAGAAGTCCTTCAACACCTGCTGGGTCTCGGCGCTGGGACGGCCGGTGATGTGGCCGACGCCGTCCAGCAGGGCCGCCGCCTGGACGTGTTCGGTACGGCCGGAGTAGATCGACGTGGTCAGGTCCGCCCAGCCGCTCAGCGCGGCGACCGCCTTGATGCGCTTGTCGTGCGCTGCGGCGAGCAGGCTGATCCCGGCGCCGTAGGAGACGCCCGCCACGCCGATCTTCCGTGCGTCGGCCGGGGTGTTGGCGAGGGCCCAGTCGATCACCTTGGACACGTCGGCGGTGTCGCGGGGGCCGGCGACGTCGATCTCCCCGCCCGACTGCCAGAAGCCGCGGACGTTGTAACTGACCACCACGTAGCCGGAGTTCGCGAGCTTCTGGGCCTGTGCGAGATACTCGATCTGCGGCAGGCCCCAGCTCGTGGGCAGCACGATGAGCGGGTAGCCGCGGGTGCCGTCGGCTCCCGCGGGGGTGACGACGTTGGCCTTGAGGATCGTGCCGCCGTCTCCGGAGATGTCGACGAAGCGGACGGCGTTCGTGCTGTCGGCGGCCTGGGCGGCGGCGGGCGCCAGGCCCAGGCCCGCCGCGGCGATCAGCGTCGCGGAGACGGCGCCGACGGCCGATGTGCGCAGGGGATTGCGACCGTTTCCCAACGGGTCACTCCTCACTCGACAGTGCAAAGTGACCCGACGGTAACTCCGGTGGCTTACTTGAAGTAACCCGTCGGTAAGTTACGTGCGAGTAACGATTATTGAAGTGTTCATTTCATCGTCCGAGACCCCGTCGGCCTGTGCTCACGCGGACGGCCGAAAAGCGTCGGCGTCCTGCGAACCGGGCGTCCTGCGAACCGGCCGCCAGGTGCCGAGCGCGCCGGCCGTCAGGCAGGCCAGGCCTGCGCTTCGGGGGCGCAAGGGTCATGTGCGCCGGCGCGGCCGGGGCGTGGCCGCCTTCGTCGTGGACTCCTCGTCCTGCTGGGGGTCCGTTGCCGGGTCCGGTGCCGGCGGCGTCGGCAGCGGTGTCTGGGCCGCGCGGGTGACGTCCGCGACGACCTCGACGACATCGGGGCCGTACGCCTGGGAGTTCGCGACCCTCAGGAGCAGGACGAAGCTGCTGCCGCCGTGCTTGCGGGCGAGACGCGTGTGGTTGCGGGCGAGATAGCGGGTCGCCGCCTGGTTGGTGATGGCGCGCTGGCCGCAGAAGAGGAAGACCGGTCTCACGTCACGGCTCTGGCCCGCGGTGAGCCGGGCCAGGATCACGTACTCGGCCTTGCCCGACTCCAGGCGGTAGTGCTCGGTGCCGATCTGGAAGGCGCCCCGGTCGGGCCCCGGTTCGGAGTCGACGTTGACATGGATGCCGGGCAGCAGGGAGTGCAGGTGTGCGGCCATGCGCCGGTTCGACGCCGGCCCGCCCACGCAGAACTCCGTCCGCTCGCCGAAACCCTGCTGGGTCGCGTCGTGCGCGATGACCTGGGCGTGCGCGCCGCAGTCCTTGATCAGTGCGGAGAGTTCGAGGAGCGCGAACACGTCGTGGCGCATCACCGTGAGTTCGGGGCCGCCCGCCTCGCGGTTCACCACCAGCAGTGACTCGGAGTTGTCGGGCAGCCCGAAGAACGCCTGCTTGCGGCGGAGCTTGCGCCTCCACAGATAGGTGCGGGCGAGCCAGCCGAGCGCGGCACTGATGCCGGCCGCCAGGACGCCGAGGACGATGTTGCGCACGTCGTCAGTCATGTGGGCGCATGCTAGCGGGCTCACGGAACCGTGTTCGAAGGGGCCTGACGCGGGCATGGCAGTGAAGTTACGCTGCGCAGACGGCTGTTGACTGGAGGTACGGATGCGACGCCCTCTTGCGAGGAATCTGACGGTCCTGGCGGTTTCGGCCGCGACGGTGTTAGTGGGTGCGGCGGCGCCGGGGGCGCCGACGGCGGGCACGGCCGCGAGGACGCCCGTCGCGAAGGTGCCCGTCGCGGTCGGCTACGGAGGCGCCGTGGCGAGCGTCGACGCGGACGCCTCCGCCGCCGGCATCGAGGTGCTGAAGAAGGGGGGCAACGCCGTCGACGCGGCCGTCGCCACGGCGGCGGCCCTCGGCGTCACCGAGCCCTACTCGTCCGGCATCGGCGGGGGCGGCTACTTCGTCTACTACGACGCCAAGTCCCGTACGGTGCATACGATCGACGGACGCGAGACGGCACCCCTGACCGCCGACTCCGGACTGTTCCTGGAGAACGGCAAGCCGCTCGCCTTCGCGGACGCCGTCACCAGCGGGCTGAGCGTGGGCACACCGGGCACGCCCGCCACCTGGCAGACCGCCCTGGACACTTGGGGCAGCAGACGGCTGGGCACCGTCCTGAAACCCGCCGAGCGCATCGCCCGCGCCGGGTTCACGGTCGACGCGACCTTCCGCTCGCAGACCGAGTCGAACGAGGACCGCTTCAAGGACTTCCCCGCCACCGCGAAGCTCTTCCTGCCCGGTGGCTCGCTGCCGGCCGTCGGCTCGACCTTCAAGAACCCCGAACTGGCGCGAACGTACGAGGAGTTGGGCAGGAAGGGAATGGGCGCGGTCTACGACGGCGACCTCGGGCGGGAGATCGTCCACACCGTCGACAAGCCTCCCGTGGACCCCGCGTCCGGCTACAACGCCCGCCCCGGCAAGCTGTCCCTGAAGGATCTCGCGACGTACGAGGCGAAGCGCCAGGCGCCCACCAGGACTTCGTACCGCGGTCTGAACGTCTACTCCATCGCGCCCTCCTCCTCCGGCGGCACCACCGTCGGCGAAGCGCTCAACATCCTGGAGAAGACGGACCTTTCGAAGGCGAGCCAGACGCAGTACCTGCACCACTACATCGAGGCGAGCCGCATCGCGTTCGCGGACCGGGGCCGCTGGGTGGGCGACCCGGCCTTCGAGCACGTACCCACCAAGGGCCTGCTCTCGCAGAAGTACGCGGACGGCCGGGCCTGCCTCATCAAGGACGACGCGGTGCTGACGAGCCCGCTGGCGCCGGGCGACCCGAGCCGTCCCGCCGCCTGCGCCACCGCCGGAACGGCCGCGCCGACGACGTACGAGGGTGAGAACACGACCCATCTGACCGTGGCCGACAAGTGGGGCGACGTCGTCGCCTACACCCTGACCATCGAGCAGACCGGCGGCAGCGGGATCACCGTCCCGGGACGCGGCTTCCTCCTCAACAACGAACTGACGGACTTCTCCTTCGCCCCGGCCAACCCGGCCGTGCACGACCCCAACCTGCCGGGTCCCGGCAAGCGCCCGCGCTCGTCGATCTCGCCGACCATCGTGCTCGACCGGACCGGCAGGCCCGTCGTGGCGCTCGGTTCGCCGGGCGGCGCGAGCATCATCACGACCGTGCTGCAGACACTCACCGAGTTCGTCGACCGGGGCCTCCCGCTGGTCGACGCGATCGCCGCACCACGTGCCAGCCAGCGCAACGCCGCCCGGACCGAACTCGAACCCGGCCTGTACGACAGTCCGTTGAGGGCGCGGCTCGAAGGCATCGGGCACTCCTTCACGCTGAACCCGGAGATCGGCGCGGCGACCGGCGTCCAGCGTCTCGCGAACGGCAAGTGGCTGGCCGCGGCGGAGAAGGTCCGGAGGGGCGGAGGATCGGCCATGGTCGTGCGGCCCACGCCGTAGCGCTCGTGCCGCGGGGCAGGAACACCCTTCCGCCCCGCGGCAGTCGACGCCCGAGCGGTCAGCGCGCGGTCAGCGTGCCGTCAGGATGCGGGGGCCCGAGTCCGTGATGGCCACCGTGTGCTCCGCGTGGGCCGCCCGGGAGCCGTCGTTGGTGCGCAGCGTCCAGCCGTCGGGGGCCTCGTGATAGCCGTCCGTGCCGCCGCCGATGAGCATCGGCTCGATGGCGAGGACCATCCCGTGCCGCAGCCGCAGTCCGCGGCCGGGACGGCCCTCGTTCGGGACCGGCGGGTCCTCGTGCATCCGGCGGCCCACGCCGTGCCCGCCGAAGCCCTCCGGGATGCCGTACCCCGCCGCGCGGCACACGGTGCCGACGGCGTGCGCGATGTCCCCGATGCGGTTGCCGACGACGGCCGCCTCGATACCCGCGGCCAGCGCCCGCTCGGCGGTCCGCACGAGCCGCACGTCGTCGGCGCGCGGCTCGCCGACGATGAAGCTGATCGCCGAGTCGCCCACCCAGCCGCCCAGTTCGGCGCCGAAGTCGATGGAGACCAGGTCGCCGTCCCGCAGCCGGTGGCGGGTCGGGATGCCGTGCACGATCGCCTCGTTCACGGAGGCGCAGATGACCGCGGGGAAGGGCGTGGGCGCGAAGGAGGGGCGATAGCCGAGGAAGGGCGAGCGCGCGCCCGCGTCGCGCAGGACCTGGTGCGCCACCTCGTCCAGCTCCAGGAGGGAGACGCCCACGTCGGCGGCCTCCCGTACCGCCGTGAGCGCCTTGCCCACGACCTGGCCGGCCGCGTGCATCTCGTCGATCGATGTGTCCGTCTTCAGTTCCACCATGCCAATTACTATACCGGTATTAGAATGGGTCCATGGTGCGAAACCCCTTGACCCCCGAAGAGCGCGAACGCGGCGAGCGGCTCGGCCGGTTGCTGCGGGAGGCCCGCGGAGGGCGCAGCATGACGGACATCGCGGGGGTGGCCGGGATCTCCGCGGAGACACTGCGCAAGATCGAGACCGGCCGGGCGCCCACGCCGGCCTTCTTCACGGTCGCGGCGCTGGCGCGGGCCCTCGGACTCTCGATGGACGACCTTGTCGTGCGGTGCGCGTTGGTGCCGGTGGTCTGACGGCCTCAACGGTTGTGGCGACCGGCCGCGCCTGCCGGTCGGCGCACGGCCTGCCGGTCGCCTGTCTCCGTCGTCGCAGGGCTCGCCGGTCGGCCGCCCCTGTCGTCGGCAGGGCTTGCCGGTCGGCCGCCCCTGCCGGGGGTGGTTCGGTCGGTGTGGCGGGGCGCCGGCGCGGGGTCGCGTGTCCCGGTTTCGCGTGCCTGTGGTCGTGCGCGATCAAGAGATTGTTGAATTCATGGAATATCCCCTTGTCGTCTACGCGCGTAGTCACTAACCTCCGGCCATGTCGAACACCAACGCCCGCTCCGGCGTGGCGACTTCGCAGGAGCCGCCTCCCGGCGAGGCGCGGCCTTCCACCCGTACGGACCCCAGGGCCAGGCGCGGACGCCGCGCGCGCACGGTCGTGCGGCTCGTCTGCACCGACCTCGACGGCACCCTGCTCGACTCGGCCGGCGCCATCCGCGAGCGCACCCTGAGCACGCTCGCGGAGGCGGGGCGGGCCGGGGTGGCCGTGGTGGGGGTGACCGGACGGCCACCCCGGGACACCCTGGACCTGGCCAGGCGCTACGGCCTCACGGGGCCCATCGTGTGCGGCAACGGCGCGGTGACCGTCGATGTCGCGTCGGGGCGGCTGCTGGACTGCCGGGGGTTCGGCCCCGGCGACGCGGCGGGGATCCTGCGCGCGGCGCGGGACGCGGTGCCCGGGATCGCGGTGGGGGTCGACTCCGTGTCCGGGCTCCGGCTGGACGCGGCCTTCGTCCGGCTGGTACCGAACCTCTGGCGCCACATGCCGGTTGAGCGCGCGTCCGCACCGGTGGACGCGGACCCGGTGGTCAAGATCCTCGTCGCCCACCCGATGCTGCTCGTGGACGAACTGGCCGCCGTGCTCGCCTCGGTCATCGGTGACCGCGCGGTGATCACGCGGTCCACCGGCGACTTCCTCGAACTGTCCGCCCCCGGCGTCGACAAGGGGGAGGCGCTGCGTTTGCTCGCCGAACGGCGCGGACTCCCGCTGGAACACACCGCCGCCGTCGGGGACATGCCCAACGACATCCCCATGCTGCGCGCGGCCGGACTCGCCGCCGCCGTCGCCAACGCCCACGAGGACACCCTGCGCGCCGCCGACATCGTGCTGCCCAGCAACGACGACGAAGGCGTCGCCGCCCTCATCCGGCTCGTCCTGCCCCGTACGGCTGCGGGGGAGACGCGCCGCATCTGAGAACGCGGTCCCCGGGCGTTCGGCGTGCTCGTACGGGAGTACGACGAGGTGGCCACCGTTGAGCGCTCCGCGTCCGTGCCGAAAACTCCCCGTAGTCGATCCGTAACACGGCTGCTGTTTTCTATCGGGTCGGAGTACTCACGTCGGGCGGGGAGTCGGGCTATGGCTGTAGAACAACTCCCGGGACAGGTACTGGAGTTCGCGCGGTACCTGAACGGGCTGGTGGAGCGGCTCGACCGGGGCGGCGGCTGGTGCGGGGTCTTCTGGCAACGCGACCCCGACGGTATGCGGGCGTGTCTGGAGGGCTGGGAAGTGCCACCCTGGGACGTCGTGGAGGCGCTCCTCCAGGACGTCCTCGCGGAGTACGGGGAGCGAGCCGCCGCTCAGGAGACGGGCCGGGCCCGCGCCCTGCACGACGCCTCGCTGGCCGCGTACGACGCCCGTCCAGGGGGCCGGGACGCCCTCGGCGACCGCCTGGACGTCATGCTCCGCGAACAGCGCTACGCCGCCGAACGCCAGGCCGAACTGAGCGGACTGCTTCCCTCGGCCGCATCCCGGGAAGCGGCCGAGGAGATCCACCTGGACCTCGCCTGGGCTCAGGACGATCACGTACGCGCCACCGCCCGCTGCACCGAACTGCGCCACCGCATGGACAACGTCGACCGTCACGCCCTGCGCACCCGCGCACAGGGCACGCCGAGCTTTCCGGCCTCCGCCACCGGGGACGGCGCGTGGGCGCGGCAACCGGAGAACTGGGCGGACCCGTCCGACGGGGACCCGCCCGAACGGGACCCCGCCCAAAGGGGCTCCGCCGGAGGGGACCCGTCCGAGACGGGAGGCGCCCGGCGCGGCTCGGAGACAGGTACGCCCGGCATGCGCTCCGGCGCACATCCCAGCGCGCGAGCGGGCGCACACGATCCCACCGCGAGCCCCATCGCCCGTTTCCCAGCCTCCGGCCCCGGGCAATCCCCCGGCCCCCGCCCGACGGTCTCCGAGCAGGCGGGGCCCTGGTCCCCTCCGACGGGCCCCGCGCCCGCCGCGGAGCCCGGGTCTCCGCCGGCGGACCTCGCGCCGCGCGGCGAGCGGGCGTACGACCAAGTCGCCCCGCCGGCCCCGCTGAACGACAGCACGACCCCTCCCGGTCCTGGCACGTACCCGAAGAGACGCTCCAAGCGCCGCCCCCGGGGCAGCGCCCGCTTCGCCGGGATGACGGAGCCGGACGCGGCGCCCATGGCCGTACCGGAGACGGCACCGATGCTGCCCGCACCGCCCGAGCAGGGCAGGCGCACGCCCCGCGGCGCACGCTTCGCGGGGGCCGCCGAGGAACCCGCGCGCCCGCGGGCGGAGACGAAGACGGAACCGCCGGACCCGGACGCGCGCCGGCTCACCGCGGAGACCGTCGCGACGCTCACGCGGCTGCGGAGCGAGGGCCGCAGCGGCGAGGCGCACGCCCTGCTCGTCGAAGCGGCGTACTGGCCCCCGGCACGCTTCCCCCTGCTCGCCGCCGAACTCCACCGCGCCGGCCTCGACGCCGACTGGGCCACCCTGCTCTGGGAGGCGGCCTCGCTGCCCGCCGACCGGCTGGTCGCCGCGGCCGACGCGCTCACCGCGGTCGGCCGTACCGACGACGGCCGGCAGATGCTGCGCCAGGGTGTCACCCGGCCCGCACCCGAGATCGGCGCCGCCGTGCTCGGCCTCGCCGACGAGGGCCGCGGTCGCGAGATCGGCGCGCTCCTCGACGCGTACGTCCGCGTGCGCACCCCGGAGGAGGCCGCCCGCAGCGCCGAGACGGACCCGCAGCGCCTCGTGCCGCTCCTCCTCCAGGCGGCCCGGAGCGTGTCCGACGAATGTCAGTGGGACCTGGTCCACGCCTTGCGCGTCGCCGGCTTCACGGCGTGACCGCCCGCCCGGCGGGACGGTCACGCGACCCGGCCGGCCCCGCCTCCGCTCCCGCCCGCGGACGGCGGGGCGCGCGCGAGTGCCGTCGCCCGCCGTGTCCTCCGATCGGCCGCACCGGCCGGACCCACCGGCCACGTCACTCACCCGTGGGGGTCAGAAACGTGATCGACTCAGCGGGTTAACGACGATGGTCTTGGCAAGGCTGTCCGGGGGGCTTACTTTCGAGCCTCTACAGCCTTTGTCTACGGGCGTAGAGGCTCTCTGACGTCCCGTCGAAGGAGCAGCTCATGGCCAACGTCGTACGTGCCGCCCTGGTCCAGGCCACCTGGACCGGCGACACCGCATCCATGGTCGCCAAGCACGAGGAACACGCCCGCGAGGCGGCCCGGCAGGGTGCCAAGGTCATCGGATTCCAGGAAGTCTTCAACGCCCCCTACTTCTGCCAGGTCCAGGAGCCGGAGCACTACGGCTGGGCTGAGCCGGTCCCCGATGGGCCCACCGTCACCCGTATGAGGGAGCTCGCGCGCGAGACCGGCATGGTGATCGTCGTCCCCGTGTTCGAGGTCGAGCAGTCCGGCTTCTACTACAACACCGCGGCCGTGATCGACGCCGACGGCACCTACCTCGGCAAGTACCGCAAGCACCACATCCCGCAGGTGAAGGGCTTCTGGGAGAAGTACTACTTCAAGCCCGGCAACCTCGGCTGGCCCGTCTTCGACACGGCCGTCGGCCGGATCGGCGTCTACATCTGCTACGACCGGCACTTCCCCGAAGGCTGGCGGCAGCTCGGCCTGAACGGCGCCCAGCTCGTGTACAACCCGTCCGCCACCTCCCGCGGTCTGTCCGCCCATCTCTGGCAGCTGGAGCAGCCCGCGGCGGCCGTCGCCAACGAGTACTTCATCGCCGCGATCAACCGGGTCGGGCAGGAGGAGTACGGCGACAACGACTTCTACGGGACCTCGTACTTCGTCGACCCGCGCGGACAGTTCGTCGGCGAGACGGCGAGCGACAAGGCCGAGGAACTCATCGTCCGCGACCTGGACTTCGACCTCATCGAGGAAGTACGCCGGCAGTGGGCGTTCTACCGCGACCGGCGCCCCGACGCCTACGAAGGGCTGGTGCAGCCATGACCGACCTGTACGCCCGCCACCAGGCCGTCCTGCCCGACTGGCTCGCCCTCTACTACGAGGACCCGATCGAGATCACCCACGGCGAGGGCCGCCACGTCTGGGACGCCGAGGGCAACAAGTACCTCGACTTCTTCGGCGGCATCCTCACCACGATGACCGCTCACGCCCTTCCCGAGGTGACCAAGGCGGTCAGCGAGCAGGCCGGCCGGATCATCCACACCTCGACGCTCTACCTCAACCGGCCGATGGTCGAACTCGCCGAGCGCGTAGCCCAGTTGTCCGGCATCCCCGATGCCCGCGTCTTCTTCACCACCTCCGGCACCGAGGCCAACGACACCGCCCTGCTGCTCGCCACCGCGCACCGGCGGAGCAACCAGATCCTGGCCATGCGCAACAGCTACCACGGCCGGTCGTTCAGCGCGGTCGGGATCACCGGCAACAAGGGCTGGTCACCCACCTCCCTTTCACCGCTCCAGACGCTGTACGTGCACGGCGGCGTCCGCACCCGCGGTCCGTACGCCGACCTCGGCGACGCCGCGTTCATCGACGCCTGTGTCGACGATCTCAGGGACCTGCTCGGCCATGTCCGCCCGCCCGCGGCGCTGATCGCCGAACCCGTCCAGGGCGTCGGCGGCTTCACCGCACCGCCCGACGGCCTGTACGCGGCCTTCCGTGACGTCCTCCAGGAGTACGGGATCCTCTGGATCTCCGACGAGGTGCAGACGGGCTGGGGCCGCACCGGTGAGCACTTCTGGGGCTGGCAGGCCCACGCCGCCTCCGGCCCGCCCGACATGCTCACCTTCGCCAAGGGCATCGGCAACGGCATGTCCATCGGCGGCGTCGTCGCCCGCGCCGAGATCATGAACTGCCTCGACTCCAACTCCATCTCCACCTTCGGCGGTTCACCCGTCACGATGGCGGCGGGGCTCGCGAACCTCACCTACCTCCTCGAACACGACCTCCAGGGCAACGCCCGGCGCGTCGGCGGCCTGCTCATCGAACGGCTCCGCGCGGTCGCCGCGCAGTTCGACGGTGTACGCGAGGTACGCGGGCGCGGACTGATGATCGGCATCGAGCTCGTCCGGCCCGGCACCGACCGGGCGAACCCCGAGGGAGCCGCGGCCGTACTCGAAGCGGCCCGCGAGGAAGGCCTGTTGATCGGCAAGGGCGGCGGTCACGACACCAGCGTGCTGCGCATCGCACCGCCGCTCTCCCTCACCGTCGCGGAGGCGGAGGAGGGCGCGGCGATCCTGGAACGCGCCCTGAGGCGGGCCCAGTAAACAGATCGTGAGCAAGGGCGGGTGAGCCGAAGAGGCGGACGGTGTCGAGGACCCCGGCGCGCGAAGACCCGAAGGGCCGGGTACGCGCCGGGTCCTCGGCACCGGCCGCAGCGATCCGGAGGCGAACCGAGCCACAGAAAAAGGGGAACGCCGCCATGACCACCGCCTTGGAACCCGCCCTGTCGGTACGCCAGGTCCTCGCCCTGGACCGGGTGCTCGCCGGAGAGCCCGAGGTGGTGGCCGGCGCCGGACACCTCGACCGGTCCGTCCGCTGGGTGCACGTCGCCGAGGCCGCCGACGTGGGCGTCATGCTCAGCGGCGGCGAAATGGTCCTCACCACCGGGGTGTTGCTCGCGGGTGACCCCGACGCCCAGGCCGAGTACATCCGCTCGCTGCACCGCGCCGAGGCCGCGGCCGTCGTCCTCGGGCTCGGCCGGGCCTTCCCCGCGCCGCCGGACGTGATGCGCCGGGCCGCCGAACGCTGCGGACTGCCGATGGTGGTCCTCCACCGGCCTTTCCCCTTCGCCGAGTTGACGGAGGAGGTGCAGTCCCGGCTGGTGCGGAGCAAGTTCGCCGCCGTGAGCCTCTCCGAGGCCGTACGCACCGCGCTCACCGGACTCATCACGACGGGGGCCCCGCTCCAGCGGATGCTCGACGAGATCGCCGTGCACGCCGCCTGCCCCGTCGTCGTCACCAACCTCGCCCACCGGGTCCTCGCCACCGCCGGTGAACGCTCCGCCGTCGACGACGTGTTGCGCGACTGGGACCGCATCGCCCGGCAGGCGGGCGGCAGCGAGGGCGACGGCTGGATCCGCGCAGAACTGGGCGGCCGGGGCGAGAGATGGGGCCGCATCGTGCTGTGCGGCCACCGGGGCGACGCGGCGACCGGGCGGCTGCTCGCCGACCGTGCCGCCGAGGCCCTCGTCCTGCACCGCATGCTCGGCGGCTCCGCCCACACCTGGGAGGAGGAGTCCGCGCAGGGCCTGCTGACCGACCTGGTGAGCGGTGTCGTACCGGCCCGCCAGCTCCTGCCACGCGCGCGGGCCGCCGGACTGCCCGTCAACCGCCGCACCTTCGTCCCCCTGGTGGTCCGCAACGGCGACCCCGCCCAGCTCGACCGCGTACTACGGCTGCTGGGGCTGCCGGGGCTCGTCGCCGAACTGTCCGACGGAGCCACCGCCCTGCTGCTCAGCCTTGCCCGGGACCAGGACGCGGACGCCCTGGCCGCGCACTTCGCCCTGCGGCTGAGGCACGAGACCGGCGTCCCCACCACGGTGGCCGCCGCCGCACCCCGTACCGCCTGGGACGACGTCCCCGCCGGACTGCGCGAAGCCCTGCACGTCGCCGAGGCCGCCGCCGACACACCCGCCGACCAGGACCGGCCCGCGCTGGTGCGGCTGCGTGACGTCCATCTGCGCGGCCTGGTCCGGCTGCTCCGGGACGACCCGCACGTCCAGTCGTTCGCGGAACGGGAACTCGACGGGCTGCTCTGCGGTCCGCAGGCCGACCCGCGGCTCCTGCCCGTCCTGCGGACCTATCTCGCCACCGGCCGCAACAAGTCGCGCACCGCCCAGCTCCACCACGTCAGCCGGCCCGCGCTCTACCGCCGTCTGGAGGTCATAGAGGCGCGCCTCGGTGTCGACCTCGACGACTTCGAACAGGCCGCCTCCGTCCACATCGCGCTGCTCGCGCACGACGCACAACAACGGTGAACCCCCGATGGGCAACAGCGGTGAAACACACGACGACCCAGGTGAAACACGGAACGACGCGGAGGTGACACCGTGGAACGGCACAGCACTTCGGACGTGACACGGTGCAACTCAAAGACCGGGTCCGGGATTCCTAAGCTCCTCGCACACCGAGCGAGTGGAGGTCCCGATGAGCAGAGTGATCCGCGCCGCCGTCTTCCAGACCGCATGGACCGGCGACAAGGAATCGATGATCCAGGTCCACGAGCAGGCGGCCCGCGACGCGGCCGCGCAGGGCGCACAGGTCCTGTGCTTCCAGGAGCTGTTCTACGGACCGTACTTCTGCCAGGTCCAGGACAAGGAGTTCTACGCGTACGCCGAGCAGATCCCCGAAGGCCCGATCGTCCGGCGCTTCCAGGCGCTGGCGAAGGAACTGGGCCTCGTCCTCGTGCTGCCGATGTACGAGGAGGAACAGCCCGGCGTCCTGTACAACACCGCGGCCGTGATCGACGCCGACGGCTCCTACCTGGGCAAGTACCGCAAGACCCACATTCCCCAAGTGCCCGGATTCTGGGAGAAGTTCTACTTCCGGCCCGGGAACTCCGGCTGGCCCGTCTTCGACACGGCCGTCGGCCGGATCGGCGTCTACATCTGCTACGACCGGCACTTCCCGGAGGGCTGGCGGGCGCTCGGCCTCGCGGGTGCCGAGATCGTCTTCAACCCGTCGGCCACCTCGCGCGGCCTGTCGGGCTACCTCTGGCAGCTGGAGCAGCCGGCCGCGGCCGTCGCCAACGAGTACTTCGTGGGCGCGATCAACCGGGTGGGTGTCGAGGAGTACGGCGACAACGACTTCTACGGGACCTCGTACTTCGTGGACCCCGAGGCGCAGTTCGTCGGGGAGGTGGCGAGCGACAAGGAGAGCGAACTCGTCGTCCGCGACCTGGACATGGCCAGACTCCGCGAGGTCCGCGACCGGTGGCAGTTCTACCGCGACCGCGCCCCGGGCGCCTACGGGCCGCTGACCGCGCCCTAGGGCCTCCCCGGGCCACGGACCCGGACCGGCTCCGGGCGCCGGACGGCGGCGCCCGGAGCCACCCGCGGCACGGCGGTCCGCACGGCCCCGCCCGCGAACCGCCCCACGAGCCTCCTCACCAGGAAACAGCGCCGACCTCGGCCCCCGACAGCCTCGCAACCCCCTCAGCGCACACACGACCGGAAGGAGAGGCAGCATGAGCCGTACCGTCATCCGGGGTGGTCTCGTCATCACCGCGTCCGACGAGATCCACGCCGACGTCCTGATCGAGGACGGCCGGATCGCCGCCCTCGCCGCGACGGGCACGCCCGCGGCCGAGTCGTGGACGGCCGAGCGCGTCATCGACGCCGCCGGCAAGTACGTCATCCCGGGCGGTGTCGACGCCCACACCCACATGGAGCTGCCCTTCGGCGGCACCTTCGCCTCCGACACCTTCGAGACCGGTACCCGGGCCGCCGCCTGGGGCGGCACCACCACCATCATCGACTTCGCGGTCCAGAGCGTCGGCCACTCCCTGCGCGAGGGCCTCGACGCCTGGAACGCCAAGGCCGACGGCAAGTGCGCCATCGACTACGCCTTCCACATGATCGTCTCCGACGTCAACCAGGAGACGCTCAAGGAGATGGACCTGCTGGTCGAGGAGGGCGTCACCTCCTTCAAGCAGTTCATGGCCTACCCGGGCGTCTTCTACAGCGACGACGGCCAGATCCTGCGCGCCATGCAGCGCTCCGCCGAGAACGGCGGCCTCATCATGATGCACGCCGAGAACGGCATCGCGATCGACGTGCTCGTCGAACAGGCCCTGGCCCGCGGCGAGACCGACCCGCGCTACCACGGGGAGGTGCGCAAGGCGCTCCTGGAGGCGGAGGCCACCCACCGCGCCATCAAGCTCGCCCAGGTCGCGGGTGCTCCGCTCTACGTCGTGCACGTCTCCGCCACCGAAGCGGTCGCCGAGATCGCCCGCGCACGCGACGAAGGCCTGAACGTCTTCGGCGAGACCTGCCCCCAGTACCTGTTCCTGTCGACCGACAACCTCGTGGAACCCGACTTCGAGGGTGCGAAGTACGTGTGCAGTACGCCCCTTCGGCCCAAGGAGCACCAGGCGGCCCTGTGGCGCGGCCTGCGCACCAACGACCTCCAGGTCGTGTCGACGGACCACTGCCCGTTCTGCTTCACCGGCCAGAAGGAGCTCGGCCGGGGCGACTTCTCGAAGATCCCCAACGGCCTTCCCGGCGTCGAGAACCGCATGGACCTGCTCCACCAGGCCGTCGTCGACGGACACATCTCCCGGCGCCGCTGGATCGAGATCGCCTGCGCCACCCCGGCCCGGATGTTCGGCCTGTACCCGAAGAAGGGCACCATCGCGCCCGGCGCCGACGCCGACGTCGTGATCTACGACCCGCACGCCGAGCAGATCATGTCGGTCGAGACCCACCACATGAACGTCGACTACTCGGCGTACGAGGGCAAACGCGTCACCGGACGGGTCGAGACCGTGCTCTCACGGGGCGAACCGGTCATCACCGAGCGGGAGTTCACCGGACGCGCGGGTCACGGCGTCTACACCCCGCGTTCCACCTGTCAGTACCTTCTCTGAGCGACCAGGAGTGGCGCCAATGGACTTCGGACTCGTCCTGCAGACAGACCCCCCGGCCTCCCGTGTCATCGACCTGATGAAGCGGGCCGAGGCCAACGGCTTCACGTACGGCTGGACCTTCGACTCGGCCGTGCTCTGGCAGGAACCCTTTGTGATCTACAGTCAGATTCTCGCCAACACCGAGAAACTGACGGTCGGCCCGATGGTCACCAACCCGGGCACCCGCACCTGGGAGGTCACCGCCTCCACCTTCGCGACGCTCAACGACATGTACGGCAACCGCACGGTGTGCGGCATCGGGCGGGGCGACTCGGCGATGCGTGTCGCCGGCCGCAAGCCCAACACGCTCGCCCGGATAAGCGGTGCGATGAAGGTCATCCGCGCCCTCGGCCGGGGCGACGAGGCCGACCTCGGCGGCACCGTCGTCAAGTTCCCGTGGGTCAGGCCGGGCGCCGAACTGCCGGTCTGGATGGCCGCGTACGGCCCGAAGGCCCTCAAGATGACCGGCGAGGAGGCCGACGGCTTCATCCTCCAGCTCGCCGACCTCTACCTCACCGAGTACATGGTCAAGGCCGTGAAGGACGCGGCGGCCGAGGCCGGGCGCGACTCCGCCGAGGTGAAGATCTGCGTGGCCGCTCCCGCGTACATCACCGAGGACGACTCGCCCGAGGCGCTCGCCCACGCCCGCGAGCAGTGCCGGTGGTTCGGCGGCATGGTCGGCAACCACGTCGCCGACCTGGTCTCCAAGTACGGCGAGCACTCGGCGGCCGTACCCGACGAACTCACCGAATACATCAAGGCCCGTGAGGGGTACGACTACTCCCACCACGGACGGGCCGACAACCCCGACACGGCGTTCGTGCCCGACGAGATCGTCGACCGGTTCTGCCTGATCGGCACGGCCGAGCGGCACATCGAGAAGCTGAACGCGCTGCGCGAGCTGGGCGTCGACCAGTTCGCGGTCTACGACATGCACGACGCCCAGGAGGCCACCATCGACGCGTACGGAACGCGGGTCATCCCGGGCATCAACGGGCAGTAACCGAAGGCCCATCCCTCGATCTCCCCTTCCCGCCGTCCCGGGAAGGGGACCAGGGCGCTCTCCGCGCACCCCCCGAGTCGTCCCCGCACGGCCTTTCCCGTCACTCCTCATTGATTGGCCTGCTCATGACAGAAACCGTCCCCCCGGACAGCCCGCCCGCCGGACAGGTCACGCTCCCCGACGGCCGGGTGGAGATCGCACCCGACGCTCCCGCGCCCACCGGCCCCTACGCCAACGAGGACCTGCTGCCGGTTCCGGTCGAGAAGCGCACCTGGACCACGTACAACTTCTCGGCCCTGTGGGTCGGCATGGCCCACAACACCGCTTCCTGGACGCTGGCTTCGGGTCTGATAGCCGTCGGCATGGACTGGAAACAGGCCGTCCTCACCATCGCCCTCGCCAACCTGATCGTGCTCGTCCCGATGCTGCTCACCGGGCACGCGGGACCGAAGTACGGCATCCCCTTCCCGGTCTTCGCCCGTGCCTCCTTCGGGATCCGCGGGGCCAACCTGCCCGCTGTCGTACGGGCGTTGGTCGCGTGCGGCTGGTTCGGCATCCAGACCTGGATCGGCGGCGAGGCGATCTACTTCCTCGCCGGGAAGCTCTTCGGCGACAACTGGGCGAACGCCTCGCACATCGGCGGCTACGCGTGGACGATGTGGCTGTCGTTCGCCGTCTTCTGGGTGCTCCAGGTCGCCATCATCTACCGGGGCATGGACACCATCCGCCGGTTCGAGAACTGGGCCGCGCCCTTCGTGCTCGTCGGCGCCGGCGTGATGCTGTGGTGGATGAGCAACAAGGCCGGCGGCTTCGGGCCGCTGCTCGACCAGCCGTCGAAGCTCGGCTGGGGCGGCGACTTCTGGAAGCTGTTCTGGCCCTCGCTGATGGGCATGATCGGCTTCTGGTCCACCCTGTCGCTGAACATCCCCGACTTCACCCGCTACGGCAGGAGCCAGAAGGCGCAGACCTGGGGACAGGCGCTCGGCCTGCCCACCACGATGACGCTCTTCGCCTTCCTGTCCGTCATGGTGACCTCGGGTTCGCAGGCGGTGTACGGCAAGGCCATCTGGGACCCGGTCCAGCTGGCGGCCAAGACGGACAACGTCGTGGGCATCGTCTTCGCGCTGGTCACCGTGCTGGTCGCGACGCTGTCCGTGAACATCGCGGCGAACCTGGTCTCCCCGGCCTTCGACTTCTCCAACATCGCGCCCCGGAAGATCAACTTCCGTACCGGCGCGCTCGCGACCTGTGTCCTCGGCGTGCTGATCTTCCCGTGGAAGCTGTACTCCGACCCGCAGGGCTACATCTTCACCTGGCTGGGCCTGGTCGGCGGTCTGCTCGGGACGGTCGCGGGCATCCTCATCGCCGACTACTGGATCCTGCGCCGCACCAAGCTCGACCTCGCCGACCTGTATCGCACGGGCGGCCGCTACTGGTACGACGGCGGCTGGAACTGGCGGGCCGTGGCCGCCTTCGTCACCGGCGGTGTCCTGGCCGTCGGCGGCGCGGACTTCCACCCGCTGATCGACGGGCGGCCGATCCCGGCACTGGAGTCGCTCGCCGACTACGGATGGGCGGTCGGCCTCGGCACGTCGATGGCGCTGTACGTGGTCCTGATGCTGCTGCGCGGAAAGGACAGAACCACGGTCTGAGCGCGGCGACCGGAGGACGGCCAGTTCTTCTGGCCGTCCTTCAGCTCTTCTGGCCGTCCTTCAGCGCCGCCGTCGCGTCCTTGGCCGCCTTGATGGCGCCCTTGTTGATCTCTTCGGTACCGGGCGCCTTCTTGGTCTCGAAGTCGCTGCCGTTGTAGGTGACGACCACCAGCGCGTTGGACGCCTGGACGATCACCACTCCCTCGCGGGTCTGCTGCTTGTCCTCGGTGGTGAGGTTGACCACGGAGTAGGCGGAGTCGCCGACACCCGGCACCGCCCCGCCGCCGCTCTTGTCGGCCACGCGCTCCTTGTAGGCCTTCTCCGCGGCCGCGTCCGAGTCCTTGATCTCGTACGAGACGTCGAGCCAGCGGTAGTCGAAACCCTTCAGCGCGTTCCACGAGCAGGTGCGGCGCAGCGCCTTGTCGGTCGACGCGATCTCCTGGCCGGCTGTCTTGGCGCCGGGGACCAGGGACTTGATCGTCGCGATCTGGATGCCGCCACAGGGGGCGGGCGACGCGGCGAACGTCTTGACAGCGGCCGAGGCCGATGGAGCCGACGCTGAGCCGGTTGTCTGCTTCTGTGAAGATTTGTCCTCGGCGTTGGGGGTCGCTGCGGACGGGCCGGCGGCCAGGGCCCAGCCCGCGGAGGCGAGCAGAGCGACCGGTAGCAGGCGCGCGGCGAGCGCGAGCGGCAGAGGAAGAGAACCCAAAGCGCACTTCTCGTGGGGGATGGTGCGGAGACGGTCCGCACTGCGGACGGGACGCCAGTGTCACACGAGACGCCGTGGTGCGAAAGGGCCAACAGGTTTCATGCCCGTGTAATGACAGTGACTCACCTTGGCGTTGATTGACTGCTGCTGTGGCAGGATGTCTGTTTTGTTCGGCCAGGCGATCACTTTGCTCTCCGCGTCCTGTCGCATCGCGATCACGGCTACCGCTTCGAGGTCCGGACCGGGAGGGCTCGCTCGACGCGGCCGACGGCCGCGAACGCGCCGTAGGCCACGAGACGCACCAGGCAGCGGTCGGAACGACCGGGTGCGCGCCAGGCCGCCACGGCCTCGTCCGTGACGCGGTACGGGGCGAGGGCGGCCAGCAGTGCCAGCCGCGCGCCGGGGCGCGAACGGTCCGGGAGGCCCTCCCACGCGAGCGACGGATGGGCGCCGTCCCATCCCTGAAGCGTTTCCCGTACGAGGGCACGGTCCGCCTCGTCGAGCAGTTCTCCGCCCGCGGTGGCGGCGTCGCGCAGGGCCGCGTAGGCGGGGCCGACGGCGGTGCCCCGCGCCCAGCCGGGACCCGGACCCGGGGCGTCGAGCAGCGTGAGACCCGCACCCGGGGCGGGCCGGCGGCGCACCGTCCCGGCCAGCGATCGGCCGCCCAGACTCCGCACCGCCCTGAACCGCTGCGCATTGCCCGGAAGGAGGTTCTCGGTCAGCAGCGCCGACGCGATCCGGTTGATGAAGTGGAACGTGAGCATGGTGCCGAGGTACGCGGGAGCGTGCGCGGCGGGGAACGGATACGGCGTCAACTCCGGTGCCCCGGGCGTCCGGCTCGCCCGGCCCCAGGCCAGCACGCGCGCGTGCCCCTCGTCGGACGGTGTCTCGCCGCGCACGATCGCCTCGGCCAGGGAGTGGTCCCCGGTCGCGTGCAGCATCATCGTGTGCGCGTCCACGCAGAAGGGACACCGGTTGGCCAACGACACACCGAGCGCGGCCAGTTCCTTGCCGGTCCGGTCGCCCTCGCCCGCGATCAGTGACTCCCGCATCAACGCCCAGGTGGCGGTAAGGAGTTCGGGAGCGGAGGAGAGGACGACGAAAGTGGGCGGACGCTCCATGCCGAAGTCCGAGGCGAGTTGGGCGTAGACGTCGGCGGTCGCACCGGTGGCGGACTGCCGCGAGGGCGGGGTGGTGTACCTGAAAGGGGTGGCGAGGGACATGGCCATGGATGCCTCCTGAGTGGACCGGGCGGTCGCCGGGCGAGCGGCGACCGCGGTCAACGATGGCCCGGAGGAGGCGGCGCGGGCGTCGTACGGGCGAGGGCGATCCGGGCTGCCGCCGCCGGCCCGGTGCCCGGCGCCGACTACTCCGGCGGGAGTAGCCGGACAGCCGTCCCCAGGTCCGACGCGGTGGTCTCCACGCCCGCATAAAGTGCCGTACATGCAGCTCGACCACGTCGTCCGCGGGCGTCCGGCCGACGCGGCCCTCGCGGTCGTGGTCGGCGCCCTCGTGGCGACCGCGGCCGCGTTCGACGACGGCACGACCGCCCTCGACTACGCCCTGATCGCCGTCGGTTCGCTGACGCTGGCCGCCTACCGCGGCGCCCCGCGCGTCGTACTGGCGATCACCACCGCCACCACGACGGGCTACGTCGTGCACGCCCACCCCGGCACCCTGTCCGCGCTCCCCGTCCTGGGCGCGGTGCACACGGCGGCCAGAGCCGGCCACCGGGGCGTCGCGGCGCTCGCGAGCGCCGTGTACCTGGCCGGATTCGTGGCGACGGGACCGGGGACGCGGGAAGCGGTGGAGCGGGCGCTGCTGCTGACCGGCTGGTTCCTGTGCGCCCTGGTCACGGGCCTCGCCGACCGCAACTGGCAGGCCTATCTCCGTCAGACCGAACAGCGCGCCCTGGAGGCCGAACGGACCCGCGAGGAAGCGGCGTTGCGTCGTGCCGGAGAGGAACGCCTGCGCATTGCCCTGGAGTTGCACGACTCGCTCACGCACAGCATCTCGATCGTCAAGCTCCAGGCCGGAGTCGCCGTCCATCTGGCCCGCAAGCGCGGCGAGGAGGTGCCGCCCGCGCTGCTCGCCATCCAGGAGGCCGGTGGCGAGGCGATGCGCGAACTGCGCGCCACGCTCGAAGTGTTGCGCTCCGACGAACCGACCGGCACCCCGGCGCTGCTCGTGGAGCGGGCCCGTGCCGCGGGCCTCGCCGTCGATCTGCGGGTGACCGGCGAGGAGCGCCCGCTCGTGGCGACCGTGGACCGCGCCGCGTACCGCATCGTCCAGGAGGCCCTGACGAACGCCGCCCGTCACGCGGGCCCCGCCAAGGTGACGGTCGAACTTCGCTACACGCCGGACGAGTTGACGATCAGCGTGTACGACGACGGCATGGCCCGGCAGTCCCGGCCTCCCACCCCGGGCATCGGCCTCACCGGCATGCGTGAACGCGTCACCGCCCTCGGCGGCACCCTGCATGCCGCCCCGCGCGCGGAGGGCGGCTTCTCCGTCCGGGCCGAACTGCCCCTGGACACGCCGGAGGAGGCGCGATGAGCGATCCGGACGCGCCGACCAGGGGGAGCCGCCTGATCAGGGTCGCCCTCGTCGACGACCAGGCACTCATGCGTGCCGGCTTCCGCGCTCTGCTGGACGCGGAGGAGGGCATCGAGGTGGTGGGCGAGGCGGCCGACGGGGCACAGGGGCTCGCGCTGGTCCGCGCCGAGCTGCCGGACGTCGCCCTGGTCGACGTACAGATGCCCGTGATGACGGGCATCGAGGCCACCCGTCGGATCGCCGCCGACCCGGAGCTCGCCGGAGTCCGGGTCGTCATCCTCACCAACTACGGGCTGGACGAGTACGTCTTCGAGGCGCTGCGGGCCGGGGCGAGCGGATTCCTGCTCAAGGACACCGAGCCGGCCGATCTGCTCCAGGCCATCGAAGTCGTCGCCCGCGGGGAGGCGTTGCTGTCGCCTTCGGTGACACGCACCCTCATCGGGGAGTTCGTGGCCCGCCCTCCCGACCGGGCCACGGCGCCCGGCCTCGAAGGCCTCACACGCCGCGAACGCGAGGTCACCGCGCTCGCCGCGCGTGGTCTCAGCAACGAGGAGATCGCCGCGCACATGGTCATCAGCCCCCTGACGGCCAAGACGCACGTCAGCCGCGCGATGACGAAGCTGGCCGCCCGCGACCGGGCTCAACTCGTCGTCTTCGCCTACGAGTCGGGCCTGGTGACGGCACGAGGGCAGGCGGAGTGACGCCCTCCGTCAAGCGACCGTGCCATGATCGGCCCGTGATCGCGACAAGCCCGGCACGGGCCGGCACGGCAGCCGCCGCCGAGCTTCCGAGGCGGTCCGATGCCCCTACCGTCGCCGTACCTCCGCGCGGTGGTCGTACGCGCCCTGCCGTACCGCCGAGCAGTGGTCGCGGGCGCCCCGCCGTCGGTCTCCGTGCGAAGTGGATCCGCGCGCTCGTCCTCGCCTGCCTGGTCGCCACAGTCGCCAGCGGGTGCGGCCTGTCCGCCGAGATCGACCGTGAGCGCGACCCCGAACGCACCTCCGCTCCGGCCACGGTCCCGAGCGTCGTCGGGACCGACGCCGCTCACGCCCCGCACGCGGCCGGGACCGCCGCCGGCGATCCTCTCGTCATCGTGGTGCCCGGGTCGTCGAAACCCCTGCCGCTGCAACAAGGCCGTGGCTGCCCGCCGTCCGGCCTGCGCCTCGACACGGGACCGGTCGACGCGGCCATGGGCCTGCGCGGCATGACGCTCACCCTCACCGACTGCGGCAAGCGGCCGTACCAGGTGAACGGCCACCCGGCCGTCATCGACGTCCTCGACCGGGAGGGCGCCCCGATCACGGGCGTGCACAGCGTGACGGGGACGGACAAGGTGCCCATGGCACCCGCCGACCCCGGCCCGGAGCCCTTCACGCTCCACCCCGGCGACAGCGCGCGGGCCGTCCTCTACTGGCGGATGGCGGCCCAGGACGGCGTGTATCTGCGCGTCGCGCCCCAGAAGGGACGGGACGCCGTCGTCCTGCGGCTGCCGGACCCCCTCGACATCGGCCCGGAGAACACACTGGGGACCACGGCCTGGGCGCCCGCGTCCTGAACATCGGTCCACCCGGGCACGCGCACCCTTGCCCGATCCCGCCCCTCCCCGGTACCGCCTGCCTTCCGGACCTCCCCGGACCACGCCCACCCGCCCTGCCGTCCGGGCCCGGGTGAATGCCATAGTCGGGACCGAGTCTGATCGCTCCGTACCGTGAGGTGGCAGGCATGTTCACGACCCGACCCACCCTCCAGGGCACCTTCGGCATGGTGTCCTCCACGCACTGGCTCGCCTCGCAGTCCGCGATGGCCGTCCTGGAGGACGGCGGCAACGCCTACGACGCCGCCGTCGCGGCCGGTTTCGTCCTGCACGTCGTCGAACCCCACCTCAACGGACCCGCGGGCGAGGTCCCGATCATCCTCGCCCCCGCGGACGGTGCCGTGCGGGTGCTGTGCGGACAGGGCGTCGCACCCGCCGGAGCGACGATCGCCCACTACAGGGGACTCGGTCTGGATCTCGTACCCGGCACCGGCCCGCTCGCCGCCGCCGTGCCGGGCGCGTTCGACGCCTGGATGCTGCTGCTCCGCGACCACGGCACCAAGCCGCTCGCCGCCGTCCTGAAGTACGCCATCGGCTACGCCGAGGACGGGCACGCGCCCGTGGAGCGCGTCGGCGAGACCGTGGAAGCGGTCCGCGAGATGTTCGAGACGGAGTGGACCTCGTCGGCCCAGGTGTATCTGCCCGACGGCAGGTCACCGCGCTCCGGCGAGCTGTTCCGCAATCCGGCCCTCGCCGCGACCTGGCGACGGCTGCTCGACGAGGTCTCCGGCGCGGGGGACCGGGTGGCCGAGATCGACGCGGCACGGGAGGTATGGCGCTCCGGCTTCATCGCCGAGGCCCTGGTCAGGCAGGCCCGCCGGCCCACCATGGACACCAGCGGCGAGCGCCGCACCGGCACCCTCACGGCCACCGACCTGGCCGGCTGGTCCGCGGCCTACGAGGCCCCGGCGACGTACGACTGGCGGGGCTGGACCCTGTGCAAGGCGGGCCCCTGGAGCCAGGGTCCGGTCCTCCTCCAGCAACTGGCGCTGCTCCCGACCGAACTGCCCCGCTACGGTTCCGCCGAGTACGTCCACCTGCTCGTCGAGGGCTGCAAGCTCGCCATGGCCGACCGGGAGGCCTGGTACGGCGACGCGGCCGAGGTACCGCTCGGCGAACTGCTCTCCGAGTCCTACAACGCCGCCCGGCGGGCGCTCGTCGGGGACAAGGCGTCGTACGAGCTGCGTCCCGGCAGTCCGGGCGGCCGTGATCCGCGGTTGAGCGGGCACGCGCGCGTGGTGGCCGCCGGGGAGCCCGGCTTCGACGCGCTCGCGGTGCCGGGCGCCGGTGAGCCCACCATGGCCCGCGCGGCCGCGGAACCCGAGGTGGCACCGGACGGCGGCACCCGGGGCGACACCTGCCACCTGGACGTCGTCGACCGTTGGGGCAACATGGTCGCCGCCACCCCCAGCGGCGGCTGGCTCCAGTCCAACCCGGTCGTCCCCGAACTGGGCTTCCCGCTCGGCACCCGGCTCCAGATGGCCTGGCTGGAGGAGGGACTGCCCAACTCCCTGACTCCGGGCCGCCGGCCGCGCACCACGCTGACGCCCTCCCTGGCGCTGCGCGACGGCGTGCCGGTCATGGCGTTCGGCACCCCCGGCGGCGACCAGCAGGACCAGTGGCAGACGCACTTCTTCCTGTCCGTGGCGCTGCGCCCGCAGGTGCGCGGCGGACTCGACCTCCAGGGCGCGATCGACGCCCCGAACTGGCACAACGACAGTTTCCCCGGCTCCTTCTACCCGCGCGGCATGCGCCCGGGCAGCCTCACCGTCGAGTCCCGCACGGACGAGGGGGTCGTCGAGGAACTGCGCCGCCGGGGCCATGACGTCACGGTCGCCGAGTCCTGGTCCGAGGGGCGGCTGTGCGCGGTGGCCCGGGATCCCGCGACGGGCGTCCTGTCGGCGGGGGCCAATCCGCGCGGGATGCAGGGTTACGCGGTCGGACGGTGAGGAGCGGGCCGACGCTGGTGGCTGCGGGCCGGCGTCAGTGATCGCGGGCCCGCGCCAGTGATCGTCCCGCTCCGGGAATTCATGGTGATTCCACCCTGAGTACCCCGGAGGGGTGGGGATTGTCAGTGGCGCGTGCTGTCATGGAGCCATGATCGAAGACATCGAAACCATCGACGAGTTTCTCGCACACCGCGCGTCCGACGTGGAAGAGACCATCCGCGCGGCGGCCGCCGCCGAGATCATGCCCCGGTTCCGGCAGCTCGCCGCGCACGAGATCGACCAGAAGTCCGGCCCGCACGACCTCGTGACGGACGCCGACCGGCTGGCCGAGGCGTACCTCACCGAGGCCCTCACCGCGCTGCTGCCCGGCTCGGTCGTGGTGGGCGAGGAGGCGGTGCACGCCGACCCGGCGAGCTACGAGGCGATCCGCGGCACGGCGCCCGTCTGGATAGTCGACCCCGTCGACGGCACCCGGCAGTTCGTGCACGGCGACTCCGGGTTCTGCACACTGGTCGCGCTCGTGCTGGACGGCGTGGTGCACGCCTCGTGGACGTACGCGCCCGCCCGAGACGAGTTCGCCACCGCGATCCGGGGCCGGGGCGCCGTGCTCGACGGCGTGCCGCTGCGCTCCGGTTCGCCCGAGCCCGGCCGTGACCTCGACATCGCGACCTCCCACCCGGACTACACCACGGACGAGCAGAAGCGCGCCCTCCTCGGCCTGCGGGTCGAGGGCGTCGTCCCGCGCCCGTGCGGCTCGGCCGGGCTTGAATATCTGGCCGTCGCCCGCGGCGAGTTGGATGCCACAGCATTCAGTTGGGAGGCGGCCTGGGATCACGCGGCGGGACTCCTGCTGGTCGAGGAGGCGGGCGGCGCTCACCTGACGCTCGGCGGCGGGCCGTTCCGTGTGACAGGGGGCAACGCGCTGCCGTTCACGGCGGCCCGGGACGCGGCCACGGCCCGCCGGGTGACGGGCCTGCTGGCGGCACAGCCCGAACAGGTGGCGGCCGGGGCCTGAGCGGGAACTCCGCGGCCCGCGGGGGCTCCGGCTCCCGTCCGGCGACCGTGGCCCGCCAGGGTTCCGGGTCCGGCGGCCGGCACACGGTTCCGGTCCGACGGCCGGCCCGGGATTCCGGGGCGCTTCCTGTCAACGCCCCGTGCCGTCAAGGCTGTCAGTCCTCCGGCATATCCTGATCCTCAGTGGCCGTCGGCTGACAAAGGAGTCCGAAGGTGCCGTCGATGCTCGATACCGTCGTGGTGGGTGCGGGGCCGAACGGACTGACGGCTGCCGTGGAGCTGGCCCGCCGGGGCTTCTCCGTGGCCGTGTTCGAGGCCCGGGACACGGTGGGCGGGGGAGCGCGCACCGAAGAGCTGACCCTGCCCGGTTTCCGGCACGACCCGTGTGCGGCGGCGCATCCGCTGGGCGTCAACTCGCCCGCCTTCCGGGCGATGCCCCTGGAGCGGTTCGGCCTGGAGTGGCTGCACGCCGAGCTCCCCATGGCGCACCCGTTCCTGGACGGCTCGGCGGCGGTGCTCTCGCGGTCGGTGGCCGAGACGGCGGCTTCTTTCGGGCCGCGCGACGCGGGCGCGTACCGCAGGCTCGTCGCGCCGTTCCTGAGCAAGTGGGACACTCTGGCGCACGACTTCATGTCGCTGCCCCTGACCGCGCTGCCCCGGGACCCCGTCACCCTCGCCCGTTTCGGTCTCGCCGGGCTGCCGCCGTCGACCTGGCTGATGCGCCGCTTCCGTGACGAGCGGGCCAAGGCCCTGTTCGCCGGTCTGGTGGCGCACGTCATCGCGCCGCTGGAGGGCGTCGGCACGGGCGCCGTCGGCCTGGTCTTCGCGCTGGCCGCGCACGCCCGGGGCTGGCCCGTGGCGCGCGGCGGCTCCCAGTCCATCTCGGACGCGCTCACCGCGTACCTCTTGGACCTCGGCGGCACCGTCCACACCGACTACGAGGTCAAGCGCCTCGACGATCTGCCGCCCGCGCGCGCGTACGTCTTCGACACCTCGCCCAAGGCGCTGGCCCGCATCGCGGGGTTCGGGCGGTACTACGAGGGCTACCGGTACGGGGCGGGCGCCTTCAAGATCGACTACGCGCTGGACGGACCCGTGCCCTGGACCGCCGAGAAGGCCCGTGTCGCCGGGACGGTGCAGGTCGGGGCGAGCAGAGCGGAGATCGGCACCGCGCTGCGGGCGGCCTCGCGCGAGGGCCGGGCACCCCACGCGCCGTTCCTGATCACCGTGCAGCCGAGCGTCATGGACCCGTCCCGGGCACCCGAGGGCAAGCAGGTCTTCTGGGCGTACGGCCATGTCCCGAACGGCTGGACCGGCGATCTCACCGACGCGATCGAGCGCCAGCTGGAGCGGTTCGCGCCGGGCTTCCGGGACCGGGTACTGGCCCGTGCGACCGCCGGACCGCCCGAACTCGCGGCCCGTAACGCCAACTACGTGGGCGGCGACATCGCCTGCGGTGCCGCCTCCGGGCTCCAGCTCATGTTCCGCCCCAAGCTGTCCGCGTTCCCGTACAGCACCCCGCATCCCGCCGTCTTCCTGTGCTCCTCGGCCACCCCGCCCGGTCCCGGAGTGCACGGCATGTCGGGGCACAACGCGGCGAAGGCCGTCTGGCGAAGGCTGAGAGAGTCATGACCACGATCACGCTGGTGCAGGGCGACATCACCCGGCAGAGCGTCGACGCCGTCGTCAACGCGGCGAACTCCTCGCTGCTCGGCGGCGGAGGCGTCGACGGGGCCATTCACCGCCGCGGCGGCCCGGCCGTCCTCGCCGACTGCCGCAAGCTGCGCGCCGGCCACTACGGCAAGGGACTGCCGACCGGCCAGGCGGTCGCCACGACCGCGGGTGACCTCGACGCCCGCTGGGTGATCCACACCGTCGGGCCTCGCTATGCCCCTGGGGAGGACCGGTCGGAGCTGCTGGCGTCCTGCTACCGGCAGTCGCTGCGGGTCGCCGACGAACTCGGCGCCCGTACCGTCGCCTTGCCCGCCGTCTCCGCGGGCATCTACGGCTGGCCGATGGACGACGCGGCGCGCATCGCGGTGGAGACCGTCAGGGCCGCGAAGACCGACGTCGAGGAGGTCCGCTTCGTGCTCTTCGACGAAAGGGCGTACGACGCGTTCGCCGGGCAGCTGCGCTGACGGTCCGGACGCCGGGCCCAGCGTATTGAGCGGACCGGGCGGCCGGGAATCGTCGAGGCTCAGGGGCGCACGGTGGGCCGGGTGGCCGGGTCGGCCGAGCGGCCTTGCTGGCCGTCGGGCCGGTTACCGGGGCAGTTCGACCACCAGTGGCCGGTGATCCGAGATCGCGGTGCTCGGCGCGTGCGCGGCACGGGCCGCGCCCGCCTCGATTCCGGTGGCCAGTACGTGGTCCAGCTGGACGAGCGGCCGGTGCGCCGGATACGTGGGTGTGCGGGCCAGATCCCGCCAGCCGAGCGGCGCCGGCGGGGTGCTCGTCGGCCGATTCCACCGGAGCCCGCTGCCGTCGAACCCCCCGGGCGCGACGAGGACCGCCCGCGGAAGCGCGCCGGGCAGGTTGAAGTCGCCGAGAAGCACCTGGGGCCGGGGCAGATCGGCGATCCAGGCGCGGACGGTGAGCAACTGGCGGATGTTCCAGCCGGGCACGAACGACAGATGCAGTGCCACCACGGTGAACGGCCCGCGACTCCCTTCCAGGACGGCGGCCAGCGCCGCCCGCGGCTGGTCCCTGGAGACGGTGAGTCCACGGTGTCCGGGCGTCCGCAGCGGCATGGGGACCGGCGCCGGGGCCAGCCGCCGGGCTCTCCAGTGCCGTACGGGCAGCCGGGACAGCAGGGCGACGCCGTGCGAGGGGACACCGTCGCCCGCGTCGGTCGCGCGCGGGCCGTACACCCGCAGCCCCGGTTCGGATGCCGCCGGGATCCAGCCGCCGCCCGTCTGCGCGACGCCGTGGAACGCGGACGCGTAGCGCCAGTACCGCGCGCCGGACCCCGCGGCGGCGGCCGACGCCTGGTCCACCCCGCCAGAACGTTCCTGCAACCGGTCCAGCTCCTGAAGCGCCAGCACGTCGGCGTCCAGTGACGCGACGGCCCGGACGAACGGCGCCTCGGGGCCGCTCGCGGCCGGGACGGAAACGGGCCTGCCGTCCGCCATCGGCCGGCCGTGCAGCACGTTGAACGTCGCGAACCGCACCCGCCCGGAGCGCGAGGGGGCGGGGTGAGCCGTCTCGGAAGGTGTCATGAGCGCGACCGTACCCAGCGGGAGCCGCGAGCGGTGGCCCGGTTTCCTATACCCAGGGCAGCGTTTCGCCCAGCAGCCGCAGCAGATCGCCCGTGGCGTCGGCCGCGCCCAGCGCGGGCAGGGCGCCGAGCGCGAGCACGGCCGCACCGACGGACCGCATGACGGGCGGCGGAGCGGTCTGCAGGGCCGCGATCCGGCGGGTGACGGCGTGTTCGGAGAAGTGCAGGGCGCATTCCGGGCGGGCGCGCTGGGAGACGAGGGCGGCACGCGCCAGGGCGCGGGCCGTCGTGTGCCGGTCCCCGACGGTGCTCGCGGCCTCCTCGTCGGCCCAGCGCTCCAGCAGGAAGGCGACGGTGTCGCGGACGGGCACGAGCAGGGGGTTCGCCGCCGCGGCCAGAGCGACGGCGGTCGACAGCGCCGCGTGCCGGTGGGTGAGATGAGCGCGCTCGTGCGCGAGCAGGACACGCCGTTCGGCGGGTTCCAGCGCACCGAGCATCGCGGCCGTGACCAGGATCCGGCCCGGCCTGCCGGGGATGGCGAAGGCGTGCGGGGTCGGCGAGGCGGCGACGACGAGTTCGCTGTCCGGCGGGTGTCCCTCGCAGAGCCTGAGCAGGACCCGGCGGGTCGCGGCGCGCGCCCGTACGACACGAAGGAGCCGGTGGGCGATCACGCCGAGGGCGGCCACCGCCAGGACGGCGACGGCCTCCGGGACGGGCTCGGGCAGCGCCCGGCCCTCCTCACCGGCCTCGGCGATCACCGACGGCGCCTGGTCGATCAGCGTCGCCCCGAGCAGCAGCAGCGCCCAGGTCGAGGCGGCCGCGGTCAGCACGGCCGCCGCCGCGAGGACCCGGGCCGCCAGAGCCGGCGACACCCGCCTGCCGACCTGCGGGGCGATTCCGGTGAGGAACAGCGCGAGTACGAGCGGAACGTAGACGTCGATCCTCATGGGCCGTTCCCTCCGAGGAGGTCGCGCAGGGCTTCCTCCTCCTGGCGGCTGAGCCCGGTGACGAACTGCTGGAGGGCCGCGATCGGGTCGGGCCCGCGGTCGAGCGCCTCGTGCATGGCCTCGGCCGTCAGCTGTGCCGCGTTCTTGGCGGGCCGGTACGCGCCGCGCCGGCCGTCAACGTCACGGAGCACGAGGCCCTTGTCGTACAGACGTTTGAGGATGGTGTGCACCGTGTTGTAGGCGAGTCCACCGCCGATCTCGGCCTGGATCTCGGCGGGCGTCAGCGCGTCGTCGGTGGCCCACAGGGCGGCGAGGACCTCGCTCTCCAGCTCGCCCGCGCTGCGCCGTTCCACCCGCCCGTGGGGACCTGTGCCAGCCATGCCCGTCACCTTACAGCGTGTAGGGGAGCCGAAAAGGGTGCCGATGCGGGGCGCACGCCCCGGGCGCGAGGGGCCGCATACCGCCCCCGGGTACTTCCTCGAACGCCCCTCCCGTTCGGCACCTTCATTCGGTGAGCGGTAGTTTGTCCATGATTCCCCGGATCCCGCCTTCACCCTACGTCTTGTAGGGTGAAAAAAACCCTACAGCGTGTAGGGCTGAAGGGTGGACGATGGTCAAGACCCTGAACGTCCCGTTCATCGGCGCCCGGCGGCCCAAACCGCCGGACGGGTCGGCCCGCGTGTCCCGGCTTCCTGCTGACCTGGGCCTGCTCGCCCTGGTCGCGGGCGCCTTCACGCTCGCCCAACTGATCATCGTGCACCCCGGGATGGGTCTCGGCTGGGACGAGACGGTGTACGTCAGCCAGGTCTCCCCGCATGCCCCCGCGGCCTTCTTCAGCGCGCCACGGGCCCGTGGCGTCCCGCTGCTCGTCGCGCCGATAGCCTCCTGGTCGTCGTCCACCGTCCTGCTGCGGGTCTACCTCGCCCTGCTGTCCGGACTCGGCCTGTTCGTGGCCCTGCGCGTCTGGCGCGGGCTCTTCCCGGTGCGGGTCCTCGCCCTGGCCGGCGCCCTGTTCGCGACCCTGTGGGTGACCCTCTTCTACGGCCCGCAGGCCATGCCCAACTACTGGGTCGCGATCGGCGCCCTGGTCTGCGTCGGGTGTTTTCTGCGGGCCCACGCAGGCGGGCGTGACCGGGCGGCGCTGTGGGGGATCGGGCTGGGTGCCGCGCTGATGGCGTGGATGCGGCCCCCCGACGCGGTCTGGGTGACCCTGCCGCTTCTCGTCCTCGCCGTGGCCGTCCCCCGGTGGCGGCGAGTCCGGCCGCTCCTCGCGCTCGTCGGGGGCCTGCTGGCCGGGGCGGCCGAGTGGATCATCGAGGCGTACGTCGGTTACGGCGGCCTGGGGCAACGGCTCTCCGACGGTTCGCGCATCCAGGGCGGCCTCGGCTGGAACATCGCCGTCGGCGACCAGATGCGCAGCCTCGGCGGACGCGTGCTGTGCCGGCCGTGCACCGGGGGGATGCCGAACCCCGTGGTGATGGCCTGGTGGTTCGTCCTGCCGCTGATCGCCGTCCTCGGCCTGGTGATCGCCGTCAGGGCCCGTCGCACGGCCCCCACCCTCCTGCTCCTGGCCTGCGCGACGACAGCCGGAATCCCGTACCTCTTCATGATCGGATACGCGGCCCCGCGCTTCCTGCTGCCTCTCTACGCCCTCGTCGCGATCCCGGTCGCCGACGCCCTCGTCCACCTGGTCACCGACCCCCGCCCGCGCCGGCGTCCGCTGATCGTGACACTGGTGGCCGTCGGTCTGGCCGGACATCTGGCCGTGCAGTTCGCGGTCCTGCAGGCCGCGGTGGGGCGCACCACCGACAGTCATCACGGCTGGGCGGTGACGGCGGCGGAACTGCACCGGCTCGGTGTCCGCCCGCCCTGCGCGCTGACCGGCACTCAGTCCGTCCCCATCGCCTTCTACGCCGGCTGTTCCTCCCTGGCGATCGGCGGCCACAACGCCAACGCCACCGCGGAGAGCATCACGCGTTCCGCCCGGCGCACGCCGGTCGCCGTCGTCACCGTTCCGGGGGGCGAGCCGCCCGCGTACGCCCGCACCTGGGCACCCCATCGCGCCGGTGACCTGGACGTCTACGTATCTCCGGGAGCGGGGAGCCGTACGCCGTGACCCTTCCGCCGGAGACGCCTTCGCCGGCGCACAGCGGGCCCGCGGCCCGGGGCGGTCCAGCGGTCGGCCTCGGCCGGTCTCCCGGCGGCGAACCGGTGGGCGCTGCGACGCGAGGACCGGCCGGGAGCGGGCTGTCCGGCCGCACCCCGGTGTCCGTCGCCGACTCCGCCGACTCCGGCCCGGTCGCCGGGCCGACGACCGACGGCCAGGGGACGCCGCCGCCCGAGCCCGTGTCCGGACCGGGCGGCCCGTCGTCTGCCGTGACGGCCGACGGCAGGTGGACGACCGTCGGCCGGCGGCTGGCCGTGCGGGACGGGCGGATGGGGTGGCACGCCGGGCTTTCGCTGCTCGTGCTGCTGTGCGCCGGATTCCTCGCCCACCGGCACTGGCCGGTGATCGAGGCGGGAGCCGGCCGGCTCACCCACGCCGACCGGGGCTGGCTCCTGGTGGCGACCGCCGCCACCCTGGCGACCTGGGTGTGCTCGGCCCTCGCCCAACAGGGCGCGGTGACGGAGCCGCTGCCCGCCGGTCGACTGGTGGCGGTGCAGTTCGCGGCCTCCTCCGCCAACCACGTCCTGCCCTCGGGACTCGGCGCGGGCGCCGTCAACCTGCGCTTCCTGACCCGGTGCGGACTGCCCGTCGCCCGGTCCGCGACCGCGCTCGCGGTCAAGGCCTGCGCCGGAACCGTCGTGCGCGGCTGTCTGATCGGCGGCCTCGCCCTGGCCTGCCCCGGCGCCCTTCGTCTTCCGCGGCTGACGGCGAACGCCTGGACCGTGACCGCCTGGACGACGGCCGTCGTGGTGGCCGCCGTCGCCGCGGTTCTGCTGGCCCGACCGCTGCGGCGCGCGCTGCGCTCCGTACTGCTGGACGTCCGGGCCGTACACGAACTCCCCGCGCGGGCCGCCGCGCTGTGGGGCGGCTCGCTCGCCTTCGCCGCCCTGCACGCCACCGTGGTGATCGCCGTCGCGCAGGCCATCGACCTGCCGCTGCCCCCGTCGCGGGTGGCGCTCGCCTACCTCGTCGCGAGCAGCGCCGCCGTCCTGCTGCCCACCCCGGGCGGCCTCGGCTCCCTGGACGCCGCCCTCGCGCTGGCCCTCACCCTCGCCGGGGCGCCCGGCGGCGCGGCGGCGTCGACGGTCCTCGGCTACCGGCTGCTCACCGTATGGCTCCCGCTGCTCCCGGGGCTGGTGGCGCTGGGCACGCTGATCCGCCGCCGGGTGCTGTGAACGGGGGGCGCACCGGGGGCGTACGGCAGTCAGGATGCGTTCAGACTCCCGCTGACACCCTCGGGCCTCATGACCTATGAGACAACAGAGACCTCCGGGACTCCTGAGGCGTACGGCCGCACCGGCGCCCCGCACGCGGCCGGGCCGGGCCTGCGCTGGAACAAGGTTCCCGAAGTCACCGCGTACTTCTGGATCATCAAGGTGCTGTGCACGACGGTCGGCGAGACCGCCGCCGACCTCCTGAACGAGAAGCTGGGCATGGGTCTGACCGGTGTCTCGCTGCTGATGAGCGGGCTGCTGGCGGTCGTCCTGGTGGTCCAGTTCCGTACGAGGACCTACCAGGCGGGCGTGTACTGGCTCGCCGTGGCCCTGATCAGCGTCGTGGGGACGCTGATCAGCGACAACCTCACCGACAACCTGGGCGTGCCGCTGGAGACCAGCACCGCGGTGTTCGCGGTCGCCCTCGCCATCACCTTCTTCGTCTGGTACCGCCGCGAGGGCACGCTGTCCATCCACAGTGTCGACACGCTCTCCCGCGAGGCCTACTACTGGCTGGCGGTGCTGTTCACCTTCGCGCTCGGAACCGCGGCCGGTGACCTGGTCGCCGAGCGCATGGCCCTCGGGTACTGGGTCTCCGCCGTGCTGTTCGGTCTCGCGATCGCCGCGGTCGCCGTCGCGCACTTCGCGCTCGGCCTGAACGCGGTGCTGAGCTTCTGGATCGCGTACATCCTGACCCGCCCGCTGGGCGCGTCGATCGGCGACTACCTCTCGCAGCCGACCGGCGACGGCGGCCTCGGCTTCGGCACCGTCATCACCAGCGTGCTGTTCCTGGCGGTCATCCTCGGCCTGGTCGTCTACCTCTCGATCACCCGCCGCGACGTCGCGACCGCCGACAGGCCGACCCTTCAGGCGAGTTGACCGCGATCGGTCCACGCGCGAGGCGGGCCGGCTTCCGGAGATTCCTTCCGGAGGCGGCCCGCCTCCGGCCGTTCTCACGCCGGGGAAGGACTGGTGTGCGACGGGCTCACCGGAGAGGTGGTCAGGCCCCCGAGGGGCCACGTGGGAGGAGTGCCGCATCCCGGCCGGTCGTCCCGCAGGCCGTCGGGCCACCGCAGTGCCCAGGCCACGGGCGGACCCGCCTGCGGACTCTTCAGCCCGACGGAAGGCCGACCACGAACGTCGCGCCGGTGGCGCGTGCCTCCTCGTGGAGCACCTCGCCGCCGGCGGAGCGGGCCAGGCGCCGCGCCAGCGGCAGACCGAGGCCCCCTCCGCCGTGTCCGTCCCCGGGATCGGCGCGCCGCCCCGGCTGGAAGAGCTGCGGCGCGAACGACGCGGGTACGCCGGGCCCGTCGTCCGTGACCTCCACCCGGACGCCGCCGGGCCGCCCCCCGGCCCGCAGCTCGACCCGGGCGGAGGCGTGCCGCAGCGCGTTGTCGAGCAGGGGGCTGACGATGCGCTCCAGCAGGGCGTCCGGCACCCCGGCCACCAGGCCCGTCTGCGGGCCGGTGACGACGATCTCCACCTCCGGCCGCGCCGTGACGGCACGGTCCGCGAGCCGGCGCAGTACGGGCCCGACCTCACTGGTGCCCGGTGCGGCGGACGCGCCGTCACGGGCGTCGTCGAGCAGCGTGTCGCAGATCGTGCGCATGGACCGGGCGGCGTCCGCTATGGCCTCCTGCGTGGCCCGGGTCTCCTCGGCGGAGCGCGGCCGGGACTGCCACCAGTCGAGCTCGGCGACGATCCGGGCGAGCGGATTGCGCAGCTCGTGCGACAGCTCCTGGGTGAGCTGCCGCTCATGGCGGAGCAGGGCCCGGATGCGGTCAAGGAGCGCGTCCAGCGACCCTCCCAGCCGGGCGAGTTCGACGGGCCGGGCGATGCTGCCGAAGCGCTCCTCGGAGGCCACGGCGCTCCACCGGGTGGCCTGGTCGGTCATCGTGCGCACGGGACGCAGGGCGCGCCCCACCGCGAGGCGCGTCAGCGCGTACGTGCAGGCGAGCATGGCGGCGTCGAGGGCGAGCGACGCGAAGAGCAGGGTGTCGGCCGAACTGCGGTACGGGGCCAGGTCGAGGGCGGTGACGACGGTCGCGCCGGTGCTGTCGCCCGGCACCGGTCGCGCGCACAGCCGGACCGGGCCGTGGGCACGGGCGGTGACGCAGTGCGTCCCGCCCCGCGCGGCGAGCGCTCCGGCCGCCCGGGTGAGCGGGCCGGAGGCGGTGGCCGTGGGCGGCTTCTCCAGGAGCCGGTCGCCCGCGTAGATCCACACGTTCGCGTCGAGCAGTTCCTCGCCCGGCGTCTCCAGGACACGCACGCGCGCGCCGCTGGTGTCGACGGTCGCGGCGACGGCGGTGCCCCGGGTGCGCAGCTCGTCGTCCGCCTGGTGCTGGAGGTGCTGTCGTACGACCGTGTTGAACGCCACCGTGAGGATCACCATCAGGAGGGTGGCGGTGGTCAGCGCGACCAGGGAGAGCCGGCCGCGCAGGGTCTGCGGCCGCCAACGGGAGACGAGCGTTGGCCGCCAACGGGAGGCGAACGTTCTCATGGGCGCACGCCTCCGGTCGGGAAACCCGCGGTGGCGGCCGGCCGGGTGTGTGAAGGACCGCGTTTCATGACAGGCGGTGCCCGATGCCTCGCGCGGTCGTGACCGTCTGCTCGCTGCCGCCGTCCCGCAGCTTGCGGCGCAGCCGGGTCAGATACTGGTCGAGCGTGTTGTCACTGACCTGGGCGCCCTCCGGCCAGCCGGCCCGGGTCAGCTCCCGCCGGCTGACGATTCCCCCGGACGCCGCCATCAGCGCCGCCAGCAGGCGGAACTCCGTCGGAGTGAGGCCGACGCGACGGCCCCGCACGGTCAGGCTGTGCGCGACCGGGTCCAGGACCAGGTCACCGGCCGTGCCGGCCGGACCCGGTCCGGCGCGCTTGAGGGCCGCCCGCAGCCGGGCCGCCAGCTCCGTCAGATGGAACGGCTTGGGCAGATAGTCGTCGCCGCCGGCCGAGAAGCCGGCCAGCCGGTCGGTGAGGTGGTGGTGGGCCGTCAGGAAGATCACGGGGGACAGGAAGCCGTTGGCCCGGATCGCCTGGCACACGTCCCGTCCGTCGGCGTCGGGCAGGCCGACGTCGAGGACGGCCGCGTCGATGTCGTCCCCGGCGAGCCGCAGCGCGGTCGCGCCGTCCTGGGCCGGCACGGTGTCGAAGCCCTCGTCCCGCAGCCCGCGCCGCAGGACGTCACGCAGCGCGTGGTCGTCCTCGACGACCAGGATCCGCCGGCGCATACTCCCCGCTCACCCGCTCTTCGCGAGCCGGGGCGCGACGAGCAGGGCTCCGAGCCGCGAAGCGGCCAGCCGGTGCTCCGACACGTCGGGCAGCCTGCGGAGGGCGGCCGTCATCGCCATCGCGACCAGCGTGCCGACGAGCACACCGGCCGCGACGTCGTGCGGATAGTGCACCCCGACCCAGACGCGGGAAGCGGCCATGGCGCCCGCGGCCACGACGGCGATGCCGCCGAGGCTCCGCGAGACGAAGAACAGCGCGACGGCGGCGGCGGCCGCGATCGCCGCGTGATTGCTGGGGAACGACCAGTCGCCCGGCGCCGGGCACGCCTCAAGCGTCGCCACCCGCAGGCTCTGACAGGGCCGGTCCTCGCGCACCAGCAGCTTCACGCCGAGGTCCACCCCGTAGGCCACGAGCACGACGACCGGCACAGCGAGCGCGGCCACCGCGACCCGCGGGCTCTCGCGCCGCGCCCGCCACCAGCCGAGCACCATCAGCACGGCGAACAGTCCGAGCCCGTACGTCGACCACACCGACACCAGGCCGTCGAGCCATGAGGGGGAGTCCTGAGCGAGATCGGCGACGTACCGGTAGGCGGAGCCGTCGATCGAGGAGCCGTCGAAAGCCAGGATCATCCCTGGACCCCCTTGCTCGCCGCGGCCTCTCGGCGGGAGCGGTACAGCCCAGCGGCGAGCGGGGCCAGGGAAACGAGGACGATGACCGCGATGACCGGGAGCAGATAGTGGTCGACGTTCGGGATGGAGGAACCCAGCGCGTACCCGCCGAGCGTGAGGCCGATGCTCCAGACGAGGCCGCCGACCACCTGCCACACGGTGAAGGTGCGCACGGGCACGCCCAGGGCGCCCGCCATCGGGTTCAGCACCGTACGCACGACGGGGACGAAGCGGGCCAGCACGATCGCCTTGGCGTGGCCGTACCTCTCCAGCAGCTCCTCGGCGCGGTGCGCGCCCGCTTGGAGCCGTGGGGCGGAATCGCGGGACAGGAGGGCGCCGCCCGCCTTCCGCCCGATCAGATAGCCGGTCTGCGCGCCGAGCAGCGCGCCCACGGCCGCGGCGATCAGCAGCGGGGGGAGTGACAGTTTCAGGCCGTTGTGCCCCGATCCCGTGCAGAGCAGGCCCGCCGTGAACAGCAGTGAGTCCCCGGGCAGGAAGAAGCCGATCAGCAGGCCGGTCTCCGCGAACATCACCACGCCCACCCCCAGTACGCCGAAGGCGGCGAGCAGGGACTGGGCGCTGAGAATATTCACGGCGAGGTGTGACGCTGTGAACAATGATGCGGCCATCGTCGCGGGCCCTCTCATACTGGGACGGGCGGGCACGGTCGATACTCGTACCCGACTGACTACAATTCTGTAGACGGTCTACTGAACTGTAGACGATGGCGGGGTGAGGATCGTTCCCATGAGCAGTGACAAGGACGAACGCCGACCGGCGGGTGAGCTGGAGGCCAGCGTGATGGCGGCTCTCTGGGCCGCCGGCGTGCCGCTGACGCCCGGACGCGTGCAGAGCGAGCTGGACTCCGGTCTGGCCCGCACGACCGTGACGACGATCCTGTCCCGGCTGCACGAGAAGGGCATCGTCGGCCGCGAGCGGCTGGGCCGGGGCTACGCGTACTTCCCCGTCCAGGACCCGCACGGCCTCACCGCACGCCGCATGCACAGCGAGCTCGACCGGGACGACGACCGGGAGACCGCGCTGGCGCGGTTCGTCGCGCAGCTCAACCCGGACGACGAGCGGCTCCTGCGGGATCTGCTGGAACCGGGTCTCGACGCACGTCCGGAACCGGGTGAGGGATGATCCTTCTGCTGCTGGTCCCCCTGCTGGTCCCCTTCGCGCTGGGCCCGCTGGCCCGCCGCTGCCCCGACCGGCTCACCCCGGTGGCCGCGCTGTGGTCGGTGACCCTCGCGCTCGTCGTGCTGGCCTGCGCCTCCGTGGCCTCGCTGGGCGCGCTGGTCCTGACGGGGCTGCTCAAGCTTCCCCTGCTCGCGGGCCTCGGCGACCTCGTCCACCCCCTGCACACGGCCTCGGACCTCGTCGTCCTGCCCGCGGCCGCCGCCGCGACCGGCGCGCTCACCCTCGGCGCCTGGACCGTCGCCCGCTCGGCCCTGCGCCAGCTGAGCGCCTTCCGCTCCGCGCGCAGCCAGGCCGACCGCCGGCCCGCCGCGGGCGACCTGTGCGTCATCGAATCGCCGCACCCCGACGCCTACGCGCTCCCGGGCCGGCCGCACCGCATCGTCGTCACCACGGCGATGCTGCGCAGCCTCGGAGCCGACGAGCGCGAGGCCCTGTTCGCCCACGAGCGGGCCCACAACGCCGGCGGCCATCACCGCTTCCTCGTCGTGGCCGAACTCGCGGCCCACTGCCACCCGGGCCTGCGCGCGGCTCGCGCGACCGTCGCGCTCGCGGCGGAGCGCGCCGCTGACGAAGCCGCCGCCGTCGTCGTGGGGGACCGCAGGCTGACCGCACGGGCCATCGCCCGCGCCGCCCTGGCCGTCGGCGACGCCCGCTCCGACCGTCCCGACTTCGCCCCCGCGGCCACGACGGGTCCCGTTCCGCAGCGGGTCGCGGCCCTTCTCTCCACCCCGCGGCACCGGCCCCGCGCCGCCGCCTGGATCGCCCTCCTCCTCGCCGCCTGCGCCGCCGTCTCGGCCGGTGCGTCGGGGGCGGGTGTCGTCGCCTTCCACCACGACGTGGAGGTCGCGCAGGGCGAGGAGGCTCGCTGACGGTTCCCGGCAGTACGTGTGTCGGTTCGGCGGGCGCTTGGGCAGACGCGGGGCGGTGGCCCCGGCCGCGGTAGAGCTCTGGCGCCGGTTGCCCGGCACCACTCCCGCGAGCTTCGAGCCGGGTCGGCGGCTCGGGGAGCGCGAGGGGACAGGGAAGGACAGGAAGGGAAGGAGCAGGAAGGGGAGGGGTGCGGGTCGGTCGCAGGCCGGGCAAGGTAGATGTCGGATTCTCGCCAGCCCCGCCCTCTGAGGTGCCCGATGCTTGAGGCATGCAGAACGCGATGCACACGGACACGGAGCGCTGCGTGCGTGCCGTCCGGTCGAAGGACGCGCGCTTCGACGGATGGTTCTTCACCGCGGTGACGACGACGAGGATCTACTGTCGGCCCAGCTGCCCGGTCGTGCCGCCGAAGCCGCAGAACATGACCTTCTACCCGAGCGCCGCCGCCTGTCAGCAGGCCGGATTCCGGGCCTGCAAGCGGTGCCGCCCGGACACCAGCCCCGGCTCACCCGAATGGAACCACCGCGCCGACCTGGTGGCCCGCGCGATGCGGCTGATCGGCGACGGTGTCGTCGACCGCGACGGCGTACCGGGCCTGGCCACCCGGCTCGGATACAGCACCCGCCAGATCGAGCGGCAGCTCCTGGCCGAGCTGGGCGCGGGACCCCTGGCGCTGGCCCGTGCCCAGCGGGCCCAGACGGCCCGGCTGCTCATCGAGACGACACCGCTCCCGATGGCAGAGATCGCCTTCGCCGCCGGCTTCTCCTCCATCCGCACCTTCAACGACACCGTCCGCGAGGTCTTCGCACTGTCCCCGAGCGAGCTGCGCGCCCGCCTGCCCAAGAACCGGGCCGGAGCCACTTCGGGAACCCCGGGCACGCCCGGCGTACTGAACCTCCGGCTCCCCTTCCGTGCCCCGCTCAACCCCGACAACCTCTTCGGGCACCTCGCGGCGACCGCCGTACCCGGGGTGGAGGAGTGGCGCGACGGGGCGTACCGGCGGACCCTGCGGCTGCCGTACGGACACGGGATCGCCGGACTGACACCGATGCCGGACCACATCGCGTGCCGCCTGACCCTCAGCGATCTGCGCGACCTGTCCGTCGCGATCAGCCGGTGCCGCCGCCTGCTCGACCTGGACGCCGATCCGGTGGCGGTCGACGACCAGCTGCGTACGGATCCGCTGCTGGCGCCCCTGGTCGACAAGGCCCCCGGCCGCCGCGTACCGCGCACGGTCGACGAGGCCGAGTTCGCCGTACGGGCCGTGCTGGGGCAGCAGGTCTCCACGGCCGCCGCGCGTACCCACGCCGCTCGCCTGGTCATCGCGCACGGCGAGCCGGTGGACGATCCGGAAGGCGGCCTCACCCACCTCTTCCCCTCACCGGAGGCGCTCTCCGCGCTCGACCCCGAGTCGCTCGCGATGCCCCGCACCCGACGCACCACCTTCACCACACTGGTGAGCCAACTCGCCGAAGGAACACTTCACTTGGGAGTGGAGAACGACTGGGCGCAGGCCCGGGCCAGGCTTCTCGCGCTCCCCGGCTTCGGACCCTGGACCGCCGACGTGATCGCGATGCGCGCCCTCGGAGACCCGGACGCCTTCCTCCCCACCGACCTCGGAATCCGGCGCGCGGCCCAGGAGCTGGGGCTCCCGTCCACACCCGCCGCCCTGACGGCCCGCGCCGCGGCCTGGCGCCCCTGGAGGGCCTACGCGGTCCAGTACCTGTGGGCGACGGACACCCACCCGATCAACTTCCTCCCGTCACAAGCCGGCACCCCGCACCCCGAACACGCCACGAAGCCCGCACCACGCACTCCGACTCCCCGCACGCGCACTCCCCGCACTTCACACACCCCACGGACTTCACGCATCAAGGACGCCCAGTGAAACGGCACACGGTCATCGACAGCCCCTACGACCCCCTCACCCTCGTCGCCGACGACGGTGTCCTGTGCGGCCTGCACATGGTCGGGCAGCGTCACCGCCCGCCGGAGGAGAGCTTCGGCGAGCGCGACGACACGCTCTTCGACGAGGTGACGGAGCAGCTGCACGCCTACTTCGAGGGTGAGTTGAAGGAGTTCACCGTCGAACTGCGCATGATCGGAACGCCCTTCCAGCGCAGCGTGTGGGACCAGCTGCGGCAGATCCCCTACGGCGAGACCCGCTCGTACGGCGAACTCGCGGAAGCCCTCGGCAACATGGGCGCCTCCCGAGCGGTCGGCCTCGCCAACGGCAAGAACCCGATCGGCCTCATCGTGCCCTGCCACCGCGTGATCGGCGCGAGCGGCAGCCTCACCGGCTACGGCGGCGGCCTGGACCGCAAGCGTCAACTCCTGGACTTCGAGAGCGGATCAGCACTCTTCTGACCCGGCTCGGCCGTCAGGAGTCGAGGCGCGTCTGGCTGCTCTGGGCGGTGCCTCCCATTCGGTGACGTCGGCCGACCGGGCCCGGGTTCCAGGGTCCGTCTTCGAACTGATCTTGCCCAGTGCGGGAATGACGCGAGACTGACCGCTGCTTCGTAGGAGGTGGCGGTCTTGTCGTATCTGGTGGCGATGCCGCGGAAGCCTTTGAGCCGGTTGAAGCAGCGTTCGACGACGTTGCGCCGGCGGTAGATCTGCCGGTCGAACCGCCACCTGGCAGGCCGGACCACACCCGCCGTCGGCCGCTTGAACGTCGACACCGGCCTTGGCGCCCAGCCCACCGCCGGAACCCGGCTTGTCCCACCAACACCCGCAGCGGCACCTGCCGTTCACTGAGGGTGCCCTGGCTGAACTGATGACGGCCCGTCCGGCAACCGCGCCCCGGGCTGAGGGCAGCCGCAGAGCCTCCCGTGGGGAGCCGGGAGGAGCGGCGGGCCCCGCGCCAAGAGCGCGGCTCAGGCGGGACCCGAGGGGTGATCCCGACCTGAGGGGGACACAGGATGGGCTCACACACACCTTGCACCTAAAACCAGCCACAGCAATAGATGGCGGCTGGAAGTATTCCTCCGGGGACCCGAGCTCCTCCTCCCTTTGGCTGCACCGGTCGGAGTGTCACTGTCGTCGCCCCGTGCTGTGCGGGCTCCAACGACCCGGATCGTGGACGGGGTTGAGGCAGTGTGCTGCGAGCGGGGCGCGGTGGGATGAACGGGCCTCGCGGTCGGCGGTCCCGGAACCATCGTCGGCGTGTGCTGCCTGCGGACCGGGAAAGCAGACGGCCCGGGTCGGAACAGACGAGAATGGAAGGGCTTCCAATCGCTTCAAAGGATGCGGTGACAACAGCGGTGACAAGAAGGGGCAGATGATGAGAGAGGTCTCGCCGCCGGGACGGCCGACGCTCGACGAGGTGGCCGTACTCGCCGGGGTCTCCCGCTCCGTCGCGTCCCGCGTGCTCAACAACGCCCCTCATGTCAGCCGCGCCAAACGCGAAGCGGTCGAGCGGGCGGTACGGGACCTGGGATACGTCCCGAACCCGAAGGCCCGGGCGCTGGCCACCCGGCAGGCGGGGGCGGCGGCCCTCGTCATCTCGCAGCACGACCCCTCGGTGCTCGCCGACCCCTTCTTCGGGCAGGTCATCGCCGGGGTCTCCAGCGCCTTGGAGGAGGCCGACCTGCATCTCATGCTGTGCCTGGCCGCCTCCGACCGTGCTCGCAAGCGGGTGGGCGACCTGCTGCGGTCCCGCGGTGTGGACGGCGTCATGATGATGGCGCTCCACGGCGACGACCCGTTGGCGCACATAGCGACGGAGACGACTCTGCCGGTCGTCTTCGGCGGACGGCCGGGAGGCTCGGACCCGCGCTGGTACGTCGACATCGACAATGCCGCAGGTGCGCGCCGCGCGACCGAACATCTCCTCGCGAGCGGGCGGAAGAACATCGTCACCATCTGCGGCCCGTTGGACACGGAGGTGGGGCGCGCCCGCCACCAGGGTCACCGGGAAGCGCTGCTGCTCGCCGGGCGGACACCGCACGCTTTCGAGATCGGCGACTTCAACGAGCCCAGCGGGGCTGCCGCCATGGCCAGGCTGCTGGCGCAACACCCGCACGTGGACGGCGTGTTCGCGGCCAACGACAACATGGCCGCGGGAGCGCTGCGGGCGCTGCGCGAGGCCGGCCGCTCCGTTCCGCACGACGTCGCCGTCGTGGGCTTCGACGATCTGCCGGTGGCGCGGATCACCGACCCCGCGCTGACGACGGTGCACCAGCCGATCCGGGACCTGGGACGGGAGATGGCCCGCATGCTGGTCGGCGTCATCGAGGGCGGCGATCCGAGTCCGCTGCTGCTTCCCTCGCATCTGGTGGTGCGCGCCAGCGCCTGACCCGGACGGCCCGCCTTCACGGCGCCCCGCACTAGATGGGGGCCACAACAAGGTGGCGGCCACCCAGGAGGACGGCCGCCGGGTCAGGTCAGGTCAGGTCACGGGTAGTACGGCGTGTACGTGATCGAGGAGACCTTCAGGTAGCGGGCGCCGTCCGCTGTCGCCCAGGTCGAGGCGTTCGGACTGCCCGGCCAGTCGCCTCCCACCGCCGTGTCGACGATGAAGTGCATCCCGGTGCCGGCCGGGGTGGTGTACGGCTTCGAGCCCGTGATGGTGCCGTCCACGGCGAAGTCGACGTGATCGGGCCACCACGTGAACGAGTACGTGTGGAACGCGTTGGTCCAGCCCGAGGAGTTGTTCTTCGAGTACTGGGTCTGCGCGTTGTTCTGGTCGTGGAGCGTCTGGAACACGGTGTTCGGGTTCTGCCCGACGATCTCGGCGGCGTCGAACTCCGGCAGCCACGGGTTCAGGTAGGCCGCCCACACCGCCGGGAGCAGCCCCTGCCCGCTTGGCATGTTCGCGGTGAAGCTGTAGGTGCCGTAGCCGTAGAGCGCCTTCGACTCCACGCGGCCCGAGTAGTACGTGCCGTCGGCGGCCTTGTAGGTCTTGATCATCAGTGTGCCGCCGTCGTACCAGACGCAGTTCGGCGTGTACGTCTCCAGCTCGTTGTTGGGGGTCCACCTCCCGTTGATGGTGTTCCACGAGTTGACGGCCTGGGGGCTTCCCCAGGAGCTGGCGTGTGCCGGATGAGCCGCGAGCGGAAGCAGCAGGCACGCCGCCAGCAGCGTGACCGCGCTCCGGACCGACTTGAAGAGGGTAAGTGGCATGGTGAGCTCCATTGCTCGGGTCGTGGGGGATTTTTGGAAGCGCTTCCAAGGTCGAGGAGACGCTTCCCTTCGACAGGTGCGGCATGGGCGCCGGTGCCGGACCGGCACGGAGTCACGCCTTTGACGGTGAACATGGCAGCGCCGTAACACGCTGTCAATGGGTTCGACTTCAACTGTTGAACTGATGGAGGTCGATCACTTCACCGGGCGAGCTCGAATGAAGTTCCCACCGCATCAAGCGAGATGAGAGATGCGCTGCGAGTTCGACACCTGAAGGCGAAGTGGCGTCGTACGGTCCTTCTCGCCCGGCCGGCCGCCGACCGCTCGGCGGACACGACTCCCCGTCAGCTCTTTGTACACATCGGCGTCGTGAGCCTTGACACCGTTCCTTGGGCGCTCAATCATCACTGAAAACTGGAAGCGCTCCCAAGCGTCGATCACCCCCGGGTCGTGCTCCGCTGACGGTCCGTCACGCGATCCGCGATCCCCGGTTGCCGCCGTCCGCGCAGCCGCCCGGCACACCCCCCACCCACGACAAGGAGACTCCGCCCCATGATCAAGGGCAGACCGCTCCGCCGACTGGCCCTCGTGGCCTGTGCGGCGGCTGTCATGGTGACGGGCCTGTCCCCCGCCGCCCAGGCCGCCCCCAGGGCGACACCGAGCCGCACACTGGACAGCTCCACCCGCTTCTACGTCGATCCGCACAGCGAGGCCGCCCACCAGGCCCTTACCGACCTGCGGGCCGGCCACATCACCGACGCGCGGAACATGGCCGAACTCGCCACCTGGCCGGAAGCGACCTGGCTGACCGACGGAACACCCCGGCAAGTCGGCACACGGGTGCAGGACTTGGTCCGGGACGCGAGGGCGACCCGCTCCGTCCCGCTGCTGGTCCTGTACGACATCCCCGGTCGCGACTGCGGTTCGTACTCGGCCGGCGGCGCGGCGGACTCGGCCGCCTACGACGCGTGGGTGAAGGCGGTGGCCGGCGCCATCGGCGCGAGCAAGGCCGTCGCCATCGTCGAACCGGACTCGCTCGCGCTGCTCCCCAAGGACTGCGGACCCACCACCGACCCGACAGGCTCGCTCACCACCGCCCGGATCGCCGAGGTGAGATCGGCGGTAGGCACCCTGGGGGCCGACCCCGCCACCTCCGTCTACCTGGACGCCGGCACCAGCAACTGGCAGCCCGTCGGCGAGATCGCAGGCCGGCTCCTCGACGCCGGCCTGCGACAGGCCCAGGGCTTCGCCCTCAACGTCTCGAACTACCAGCCCACCGACCAGCTCAACCGGTACGCCACGTGGGTGTCCAAGTGCGTCTGGTTCGCCACGAGTTCAGCCGACGCGGCCGGACCGGCCAGCCGATGCGCCAGCCAGTACTACTCCTCCGCCGCACCCAACGACGGAATCCCGGGCGACGCGGTCGAGTTCGCCGATCCCTCGACCTGGCACTGGACGGACGCCTGGTACGACAGCAACGTGGGCACACCCCCCACCGACCGGCTCACCCACTACGTCCTCGACACCGGCCGCAACGGACTCGGCGCGTGGACAGCGCCGCCCGGCAAGTACACCGACGACGAGCACTGGTGCAACGCCCCCGGCCGCGGAGTCGGTGACCGCCCCACGACCGACACCGGCGCCCCCTTGGCCGACGCCTACCTCTATGTGAAGACCATCGGCGAGTCCGACGGCACCTGCCACCGCGGCACGGCCGGGCCGGGCGACCCCGAGTACGGCGGCGTGGAGGACCCGCCGGCCGGCGCCTGGTGGCCGGACTTCGCCCACACCCTCGCCCGCAACGCCAACCCGCCAACGACGTTCAACCACCCGCGCTGACAGGGCCTTTCGGACCCCACCAGCGCACTGTCGGACACCGGCCCTCGGGACCCCCTCCGGCCCGTCCGCAACCCGGGCGGGCCGGAGGGAAAGCTCCGCGCCGGATGTGGCCGGGGCCCCTCGGCGCGTAGGCCCTGCTGGAAACAGTGACCGATGGGTACTCAGGAGCGCGAACGCAAGGCGTACCGGCCGCTGCGGCGGGCCGGCGTCGAAGTGATCCCGAACGCCGTGCCGACCGCCACGACAAGGGCCCCTGCTTCAAGGACGCGGACGGCAGGACCGTACGCGCCCTCACGACCCTGGCCACCGACGCGGACGGCCCGCTCAAGCTGCCGAAGCTGTACGCCGACGACGCCACCGGCACCTTCCTGCTCCGTGTCACCACCACCGGCGGGGCGACACTGACCGTCGAACTGACGGTGGCCGCCGCCTCGTAGTCGCGCCACCACCGCGTGCCCCGTGTGGATCCCCTTTTTCTGCCGGTGGCGGCGGCGTGCTGGTGAGCACGCGCGATGGTGGAGTCGATCCGCACGAGCCAGTCGATGTCGCCGTCCGCGTCCGCGTGGGCCTGGATCCGCTGGAGAGCCCGGGTGGACATGCCGTCCAGCGCGTAGCGGCGGAAGCGGGTACGGACCGTCTTCCACGGTCCGTGGCATTCCGGCAGGTCACACCACGAGACCCCGGTCCGGATCTTCTAGACCATCCCGTTGACGACCTGCCGGTCCTCCACGCGCGGACGGCCTGTCGCGGCCCGCGATATGAGTGGAGCGAGCAACTCCCCTTCCTGATCGGTTGGTTCATGGCGACGTATCACCTCACCATGAACCACCAATCTGATGATCTTTGAAGACGGACCCTAGTTCCCTTCGGTGCTCAGCCCGCGCAGTAGTGCCGGCAGCGCGGTGCCGATCGGTTCGCGGATGACCTCGTCGGCGAGTTCGTCGTACGGGGTCGGTTCGGCGTTGACGACGACGAGCCGGGCCCCGTGGTCGGCGGCGACACCCGCGAGGCCGGCGGCGGGCTGGACCTGGAGGGTGCTGCCGACGGCGATGAAGACCTGGCAGGCCTTGGTGATGGCGGCGGCCTGGCCGAGGACGACGGGGTCGAGGCGTTCGCCGAACATCACGGTCGCGGGCTTGAGGATCGCGCCGCACGTGAGACAGCCCGGGTCGTCCTCACCGGCGTCGACCCGGGCGAGGGCGTCCTCCATGAGCCCGCGCGCATGACACCCGGTGCACACGAAACTCCTTGCGGTGCCGTGCAGTTCGAGGACCTTGCGGGCGGGCGTGCCGGCGAGCTGGTGCAGTCCGTCGACGTTCTGGGTGAGGACCCGCACGGGCACCCCGGAGCGCTCCAGCTCGGCCACGGCCCGGTGCGCGGCGTTCGGCTCGGCCTGGAGCGTCCGGTTCTCGCGCCGCATCCGCCACGCCCTGCGCCTGATCTCGGGGTCGCCCATGTAGTACTCGTACGTCACGAGCTTCTCGGCCTCGGGATCCCTCCGCCACAGGCCGTTGGGGCCGCGGTAATCGGGGATTCCGGAATCGGTCGAGATGCCCGCGCCACTGAGAAGCGCGACGAGGGGCTTGGTCATGGGGCGAGAGTAGGACGCCTGCCTGCTGGGAGCGAGCGGATATCAGGGTGCGGCCCGTGCTGGTCGGGCGCCGCTGCCTGCACCGCCCTTACGAGCCTCACGAGCGACAGTTGGAATACTTCCCGGCCTTCGCCGGGATCGCCGCGGCGCTCATTCGCCTCCGGCGCTTTCCACGGCAGGCGTGAAGCGGCGGGCTGCCGCTACGGGACGTTCCAGGCGGCGATGAAGGGCTGCTCGTCCTCGGTGGCCAGGAAGCCGAGAGTGCCTGGATGCGGGTGGCCGAGCAGTCGGCCGGCGGACGCGTCCAGGCCGAGCCAGCGCACGGTGAGCACGCGTGCCAGATGACCGTGGGCGACGACGGCGACGTCGCCGTCGTCCAACAGCGGCCGGATCCGGTCCAGCACCGCGTCCGTGCGCGCGGCCACCTGCTGGAGCTGCTCGCCAGGATGGGCCGCGTCGCCGGGAACGACACCGTCCCGCCACAGGTCCCAGCCCGGCCTCGTCTCCTGGATCTGCGCCGCGGTAAGGCCCTCATAGCCGCCGTAGTCCCACTCCACCAGGTCGGGATCGGGCTTGACGCCGGTAAGGCCCGCCAACTCGGCTGTCCGCACGGCGCGGCTCAGCGGGCTGCTGAACACGGCGGTCAGATGGCGTCGGGCAAGCCTCGGAGCGAGCGACCTGGCCGCGGCCTCGCCCGCGTCAGTGAGCGGAACGTCGGTGCGGCCGGCGTGCCGGCCCGACAGGCTCCATCCGGTCTGACCGTGCCTGACCAGTATCAGTTCACCCATGGCTGCGCACGATATCTGATCAGGCGTCACAACTGGACACTTCGTCACCTGCGCCCTCATTGCCGCAGCCGACTCGCCGAATGAGATGACGTCCAAGTCTGTGAACGCGGATTGGTGATCCGCCGTGGTGTCCTTCGTGACCGTCGAACCGCTGCCGCAGGGACCGGACATCCCGCCGTTCAGGGACGCTGCCGGTCGAGCGCCTCGTCCAGTGTCGTCGCGGCCATGATGAGGGAGAGATGGGTGAAGGCCTGCGGGAAGTTGCCCAGTTGCTCGCCGCTCGGTCCGATCTCCTCGGCGAACAGGCCGACATGGTTGGCGTACGTCTGCATCTTCTCGAAGGTGTAGCGGGCCTGGGGGAGCCGTCCCGCCCGGGCGAGCGCGTCGACGTACAGGAAGGTGCAGAGACTGAACGTCCCTTCGGAGCCGCGCAGTCCGTCCGGCGAGGCCTGCGGGTCGTAGCGGTAGACCAGGCTGTCCGAGACGAGGACGCGCTCCATGGCGTCCAGGGTGCTCAGCCAGCCGGGGCTCCGCGGGGAGACGAAGCCGACACGGGGAGCCAGCAGCAGGGAGGCGTCCAGGACGTCGCCGTCGTAGTGCTGGACCATCGCCTGTTGCTTGTCGCTCCAGCCGCGCGCCATCACCTGTTCGAGGATCGCGTCCCGGGCCTCGGTCCAGCGGGCGGTGTCGGCCGGTCTGCTGAACTCGGCGGCCAGCTTCAGTCCCCGGTCGAAGGCGGCCCAGCACATCACCCGGCTGTAGGTGAAGTCCTTGCGCCCGCCGCGGGTCTCCCAGATGCCCTCGTCGGGCCGGTCCCAGTTGTCCGCGAGCCAGTCGAGGATGCCGGCCAGCCCCTTCCAGCCGTGGTATCCGGCCCGCTCACCGACCGAGCGGCCCTCGGCCAGGGCGTAGAGGGCCTCGCCGTAGATGTCGAGCTGCAACTGGTCGGAGGCCGCGTTGCCGACGCGCACCGGGGACGAGCCGCGGTAGCCCTCGAAGTGCTCCAGGATCTCCTCCGTCAGATGCGGATCACCGTCGACCCGGTACATGATCTGGAGGACTTCGTCGTCCGGTCCCTCGCGTGCCTGGAGGCGGTCGCCGATCCAGCGGGTGAACTGGTGCGCCTCCTCCTCGAAGCCGAGGTCGAGCAGCGCCCGCACGGACAGCGAGCCGTCCCGCACCCACGTGTACCGGTAGTCCCAGTTGCGCTCACCGCCCACCTGCTCGGGCAGTCCCATGGTGGGGGCGGCGACCGGCGCGCCGGTCGGGGCGTAGGTGAGGAGCTTGAGGGTGATCGCGGAGCGGTGCACCATCTCCGTCCAGCGGCCCCGGTAGTTCGAGGTGCGCACCCACTTCTGCCAGAAGTCGACGTTGCTCCACAGGTCCTCGGTGACCCCGTCGATCGTGGGGGGCGGCGGCGCTTCGCCGTCGGGCCCGCACACCGTGAACACCACGGCCGCCTGCTCGCCGTTGTCCAGGGTGATGCCGCCCCGGACGTCCTGTCCGTCGCGTTCGAAGGGGATGTTGCCCTGGAGGTAGGCGGTCGCGGCCGGGGACCGGAACGCCGCTGCGCCGGGGGTCAGTTCGAGTTCGTGGGTGGCCCGCGCGTAGTCGAACCGCGGCCGGCACTCCAGAGCGAAGTGCACGGTGCCGCGTACCGAGCGGACGACGCGCACCAGACTGTGCCGGTCGGTCGGCGTGGGGCCCGGCAGGACCGGCATGTAGTCGATGATCTCGCCCACGCCGTCCGGGGACATGAAGCGGGTCACCACGACGGCCGTGTCCGGGTAGTAGAGCTGCCTCCACGTTCCCTCGGGGTGATCGGGCGCGAGGCGGAAGTAGCCGCCGCCGTCGTGGTCCAGCAGCGAGGCGAACACGCTGGGGGAGTCGAAGCGTGGTGCCGGGAACCAGTTGACGACGCCCTGGGACGACACCAGGGCAGCGGTCTGCAGGTCCCCGACCAGGCCGTGGTCGGCGATGGGCGGATAGCGGTCCATGCTGGCCTCCTTGTCGGGCTTGTCAGGCCGCTTCGGCCTTGACGCGTCCCGAGCGGACGGCGTCGACGAGTGCCCGGTGGTCCTTCTCGTTCTGGTCGGCGTAGCTCTCGGCGAACGGGACGAGCGCCCGGTCGAAGACGTCACCCCCGCCCAGGTAGGAGGCGATGGCGATCCGGTCGCCCGACCTCGCGTGCGCGCGGGCCAGCGTGGCACCGCACAGTTCACCGAAGGCCCGCATACCGGACGGCACCATGACCTCGGGTTCGGCGATGCCCTTCCAGTCCCGCAACTGCCGTACGTAGAAGTCCCGTCGGCGGCCGTCGATGCCGTCGGCCCGCTCCCAGCCCAGGAAGATGTCGCTGGTGGCCTGCATGAGCCGCTGGCCGGCGACCACGCGCTCGCCCTGCGTCCGGTACTCGCTGGCGCCGGCGAACGGTGCCAGCACCGACTCGTCGGCCTCCTTGGCCTGCAGGAGCAGCGGATCCGTGTCGTCCCGGCCGAGCAGGAGGATGATCCAGCAGCGGGTGCCCACACTGCCGACACCGACCACCTTGCGGGCCACGTCGGCCATTCGGTACTGCTCCAGGAGGAACCGTCGGTCCGAGTTCAGACTGCGGCCGTAGCGTTCGACCAGCCTGCGGATCTGCTTCTCCAGCGCGCCGCGTTCGACATCCGGAAGCAGATCCTGCAACGGCGTGATGAGCGGCGGATCCGGGGCGATGCGGGCCTTGCCGTCGACCATGTGGGTGAGCTTCGCGAAGGCCTGGAGGCTGTCCCGGGTACGGGCCTTGGCCGTCGTCCTGGACCAGCGCTCGCGGGCCCGCGAGCTCAGCTCCCCGGCGATATGGGTCCGTACCCACTCCTCGTCGAAATGCGTGTACCACACGGGGAGATTGCCCAGACCGGCGAAGCGTCTCATCCACTCGCGGTACGACCGCACCGTCGCACGGACGATGTCGGCGCGCTCCTTGCTGTCGAAGCCGTTCGCCCGGCCCGCGATGACGAAGCTGGCGGACAGCCGCTTGACGTCCCACTCCCAGGGTCCGGGCAGCGTCTCGTCGAAGTCGTTGATGTCGAACATCATGCGGCGCTCGGGCGAGGCCAGCAGCCGGAAGTTCAACAGGTGGGCGTCGCCGCACAGTTGGACCCTGATACCGGACCGGGGGGTGTCGGCGAGGTCCCCGGCCATGATGGCGGCGGCCCCGCGGTAGAAGCGGAAGGGCGACTCGGTCATCCTGCCGTAGCGGATCGGCACGAGTTCGGGCACCCGGCTCGCCGACTGCCCCTCCACGACGTCCACCGGGTCGTTCCGCTTCGGTGAGGGGGCGAAGTCGGCGTGGCTGGAGCGGGGTACGGCGGACCGGGCGGCCTTGCCGAGCGCGGCGCGCTCCGCCGGGGTGTGGTGCGGGGGGTGGCTGTCGGCCGGGTGCTTGGGGGTCATTGCAGACGCTCCGCGATCTGGTCGCCGACGCGGAGTGCGCCGGCGATGGCGGTCAGCGAGGGGTTCACCGCGCCGATGCTCGGGAAGAAGCTCGTGTCGACGACGTGGAGGCTGTCGAGGTCATGGGCCTCGCAGTTGATGGCGAGAGCCGAAGCGGCGGGGTCGGGCCCGAAGCGGACCGTCCCCGCCCGGTGTGCCGTCGCGCCGATGGGCATGCCCTTGTGCAGATGGATGCCGTGCGACAGGAGATGGTGTTCGCGCATCCCCAAGTGGCCGAACACGCCCTGCCGTTCGTGCCGCAGGCGCCGGTGTGCACGGTCCGGCCCGGTCGTCGCCGGTTCCGATGGCGATGACGTCGTAGTGACGTGAGTCGGTCATGCCGGCCACCGTCCTTGGATCGTCGTCCTGGCCTGCCGGTAGAGGGGGCATCCGGCCCGATCAATCACCAAGGTAGCTCTGGGCGATATGTCCGGCGAGTTGAGCTAATCGGGCGAGCCCAGGCGGCGGACCACGGCGGGTTCCCGCGCGATGACGGCACCGGCGGTGATGCCCACGGAGATGACGACGCACAGTCCGATCAGCCAGGACAGCACGGTGAAGACGGCGCCCAGCGACCCGTAGCGCTCCAGACTGTGGTTGAGGGCGTTGGGCACGTACACCTTGGCGATCACCGACAGCACGGTCAGGGCCACCCCGGTCACGATCGCGCCGGGCAGCAGAGGCAGCCACGGGACGCGCCCCGCGAGCAGCAGGTGCTGGGTCCACCACCACACACCGACCTCGGTCACCAGGAGCAGCGGGAGGCCGAGCCAGGACCCCACGCCGAAGCCGGTCCGCAGCGGTCCCTGCAGGGCGATGACGACCAGCAGGGTCACGATCCACACGAACCAGCGCCAGACGGCGATCCGCGCCCTCGCGGCCGGCAGCAGCCAGGCGCGCTGGCAGAGCCGCTGCATCGCCCGGCTGCACGCGGTGGCGGACAGCAGCACCATCACAAGGCTGACCGCCCCGGTGCTCTGCCGCAGGCCCGCCGAGTCGGCCCCGTAGACCTTCTTCAGCTGCTGGTCGGCGGAGCCGGTGATGCCGAGGATGTCGTGCACCGAGTCGACGATCTCCTTGCGTACCGACTGAGGGGCGAAGGAGGCGACCACGAAGAGCAGCGGGACGGCGGTCAGGAAGGCCTGGGCGGCGAGCCGGGTCGCGGAGTCCAGCAGGTTCACCGCGATGAGATGGGAGGAGAGGCGGGTGATCACCGGGAACCGTCTCTCGGCGCCGGCCCGCAGCCCCAGCAGCCGGGCCCGCAGCGCCGCCGACCGCTCGCGCAGGCGGCTCCGGCCGCCGCCGGTGTCCGGGCCGGGTCCTTCGCCTGCGCGCATTCCGCTCCCCGCGTCGGGTCTTGGCCGCGCACCCCGTCGGGGGTGACCGAGCCACCAGGGTGCAGTCCGGCGCGGTCGCCCGGCGTGCGGCGCGAGCGCCGTTGGGCCGTACGGGGGTGGGCCGCGAGCCGTGATGAGCATGGCGGAAGCGCGGATTTGTGGACGTGGGCGGGGGAGGTGACGATGAAGGCATGCGCGATGCCGCGGCTGCGAGCCGCGCGAGACCACGCGGGGGCGGCGATGGTCCTTGACCTGCTGCTCATCGGTCTGGTGATCGCCCTGGACCCGCTGCCGGTCACCGGATTCGTGCTGGTGCTGTCGTCGCGGAACGGGATCTGGAAGGGCCTCGCCTTCATCCTCACCTGGCTTGCCACCTTCGTCGGCATCATCGCCGCGGTCCTGCTCATGACGGGCGGCCAGCCACCGCCCGCGAAATCCGCGCCGTCCACGGCCGCGCTGGCCGCCAAACTGGCCATCGGCGTCGGACTCGTCCTCTACGCGGAGCGCACCCGCCGCAACATCGACAAGCGGCCGAAGTCCGCCGGCTTCATGTCGCGGATCGAACGGATCTCGCCCTGGTCGGCGGCCGGGCTGGCGCTGCTGCTCCAGCCGTGGGGGATGGTCGCGGCCGGAGCCGCCACCGTCGTGGACGCCGACCTCTCGCACGCCGCGTCGTACGCGGCGCTGATGGGCTACGTCCTGCTGGCCACGTCCAGCATCCTCACGTTGGAGCTCTACGCGACGTTCGCGCCGCGATCGGCGCGCGTCCGGCTGGAGAGGCTGCGTGGGTGGCTGGAGGGGCACCAGGACCAGGCGCTGGTGTCGCTGGTGCTGTTCCTGGGGCTGTGGCTGGTGGGCAAGAGCATCTACCAGCTGACCGCGTGAACACCCGAACGGTCCCACCGGCTCCATTTGTTCACGGGGTACGGGGAGCCGTCGTACCGAAGTGCGGCGGCTTCCGTCCGGTGCTGCAATGACATTGACCGAGGGGCAGGGGGACCACCATGACCAAGCAGGGGTGAAGCCGTGAGCGAAGACGAATTCGTCGAGATGGGACCGATCGACTATGTGGTCGTGGAGTTTCCCGGTAACCGAATGACCGGCGAGGGATTTCCGATCCTGGTGGATCTGGTGGACCGCGGCGTCATTCGGATCCTCGACCTTCTGTTCGTGAGAAAGGACAAGGACGGATCCGTGGCCGGCATGGAGATCGCGGACTTCGACGGAGACGGGGCGCTCGACCTCGCCGTCTTCCAGGGCGCGTCCTCCGGTCTGCTGGGCGAGGACGACATCGAGGAAGCCGGGAGGGCCCTGGAGCCCGGCAACTCCGCCGGGATCCTGGTCTACGAGAACGTGTGGGCGGCGCCCTTCGCCACCGCCCTGCGCCGCGGCGGTGCCCAGATGGTCGCCTCCGGGCGCATCCCGGTACCGGCCGTGCTCGCCGCCCTCGAAGACACGGATGCCGGATAGCCGGTTCGGAGAACCCTCGGAGGGCGGGGCCGGCTACTCGGTACGGGCGTCCCGGCCGGACCCGACGCACAGCGCCCAGATGACGAAGGCGTCGATGGCGATCAGCACACTGGACCACACGGGGGAGTACGGCAGCCACATGAAGTTGGCGACCATGGCCAGCCCCGCGAGGGTGATGCCGACGACGCGGGCCCACAGCATGCCGCGGAACACGGCGATGCCGGCGAGGACGACCAGGACGCCGAGGGTGAGGTGGATCCATCCCCAGCTGGTGAGGTTGAAGCTGTAGACGTAGTTGCTGGTCGTGACGAACACGCTGTCCTTGGCGATGGCGGCGATGCCCTGGAATATCGCCATCGCACCGCCGAAGATCATCATGACCGCGGCGAAGGCGGTCCAACCGGACACCCACGCTCCCGTACTTCCGGCGGTTCCCTGCCGGTGCATACCCGTCGTAGCCATTGCGAGCTCCTCCTGCGTAGGCCTCGCCACCGACCGGGCGACGGTCGGTGGCCCACATTTCAGCTTGCCATGGGAATGACGGTCCGGCAGATCGTCGGAAATCACGCCTGGTGAGGCCGAGCTCGATGTGCGGACGATTCCGTTCGGTGCTCCAATGGACCTGCCCGGTGCGCTGAGAACGAATTCGGCGCGTACAAGGGGTCGAATCCCTTTCGGGCTCATTCTTTTGCCTCGTGCCGGAAAGGAAACCACCGTGCCAGGTCTCCTCCGCGGGGTCGCCCGCACCGCCGTTGTGGCCGGTACGGCCACCGCCGTCTCGAACCGTGTGTCACGTCGTCAACAGGGGCGTTGGGCCCAGCAGGAAGCCCCGCAGCAGTACCAGGAGCCTCCGCCCGCCGCCGCGCCCGCGCCGGCGCCCGCCGCGCCGGCCGACGACATGACCAGCAAGATCGACCAACTGAAGCAACTGGGGGACCTCAAGGCCCAGGGCGTGCTCACCGAAGCCGAGTTCGACGAACAGAAGCGCAGGATCCTCGGCTGACCCGCGCACGACCCCTCGACGAGAAACCCTCGACGAGACCACGACGAGAAGACAGGCCCGGCGGCCGAGGGATCAGTCCTCGGCCGCCGGGGTGTGAACGGAACCCGGGGTCAGCCGACCCGGTGGCCGTTCTCCAGTTCCGCCGTTCCCGAGTTCTCCGCCAGGACGTCGAGTGCGGCGAGGACGCGCCGGCCCGAGGCACCCGGCAGAAGCGCGGCCAGTTCCTCGCGCGGCACCAGCCGCCAGGACAGCAGCTCCTCCTCCTGTAGCCGGATCGCCTTGAGGTCCCGCTCGCCGAGGACCCCGCCGTCGTACAGATACGCCACCAGCGGCGGGCGCGTCGAGCCCTGCACCCAGTCGACGGCCAGCAGCCGTCCGAGTTCCACGTCGAGGCCGATCTCCTCGGCCGTCTCGCGGCGCGCGCCCTGCCGTGGGCTCTCCCCGTCGTCCGACTCCACCGTTCCGCCCGGCAGCGTCCAGCCCTCGCGGTAGTTCGGCTCGACGAGCAGCACCCGCCCCTCGGCGTCGCGGAAGAGGGCGGCGGCCCCGACGAGGACACGGGGCAGGCCGGCGATGTATGCGGCGAAGTCCGAAGTGGTCACTCAGGAAGGGTAACGAGCGGGACCGGGCGTTCACCGGCTCCGGCTCAGGCCTCGACCAGCGCGACCGTGCGTGACGCGAGCTCGCTGATCCGTACCCCGTCGAAGCCGAACACCGCGCTGCGCACGGTGTCCTCCAGCGGGTCCTTCCACTGCGGGGGAATCGCCTCCGCCCCGCACAGGACGCCCGCGACGGAACCCGCGGTCGCGCCGTTCGAGTCGGTGTCCAGACCGCCGCGGACGGTCAGCGCGATGGTGCGGGTGAAGTCGCCGTCGCCGTACAGCAGCCCGGCGGTCAGTACCGCCGCGTTCGGGACCGTGTGGATCCAGCCCATCCCGGCGGTCTCCTCGGACACCGTGGTGAGCGTGTCCTCCCAGGTCATCCGGGTCTCGTGGAGCGTGAGCACCCGGCGCACGGCGCGGGCGAGCCGGCTGCTCGCGGGGATCACGGTGAGCGCCGTGTCCAGCGCGTCCCGGACGGACGGCGCGGTGAAGGCCGCGGAGATCAGCGCCGCCGCCCACATCGCGCCGTAGACGCCGTTGCCCGTATGCGAGAGGACGGCGTCCCGGCGGGCCAGGGAGGCGGCCCGCCGCGGCAGCCCCGGGGACGTCCAGCCGTAGACATCGGCGCGGATCAGCGCGCCGATCCACTCCTGGTACGGGTTCTCGTACGTCGCCGTCACCGGAGGCTTCAGACCCTGGGCGAGGTTGCGGTACGCGGCCCGCTCCGCCGTGAACGTCTGGAGATACGGAAGGCGCAGCAGCCACAGGTCACCGACCTGCTCGGTGCTGAACGAGAAGCCGTGCGTCTCCAGGAGGTCGAGTCCGAGGATCGCGTAGTCCACGTCGTCGTCGCGGCAGCTGCCGTGGATACGGCCGCGCACGCAGCTGCGCCACTCGGGCCGCAGCTCGAACTCGCCCCCGGCGCCGTCGTCGGCGGGTCCGGGAAGGTAGTCGGTCAGGGGCAGGGCGGCGGCCTGCCGCAGATAGCGGTCGATCCGGTCCCGCGTCCAGTGGTCGCCCTGCTCGACCGGCTTGCCGAGCATGTTGCCCGCGATCCGGCCGAGCCAGCCCCCGAGGACGCGGTCGGTGAGGTCGGTGCCCACAGGGGTCATGGCTCCGGTCTACCCAATTCCGCGCGCGCACGCGCGCCGGGGCGGTACGGAATCGGGTGTTCCGGGAGCCCCCGAGGCCGCCGGTGCCGTCGCTGCTCGGTGCTGGGCACCCCCGCGGCGACCGGTCCCCGGGCCGGTCCCGGGGCCCGTCCCGCAGGCTGGGCAGGGGCATGACGACGGGGGCTCCCTCCGGTTAAGGTCGCAACGGCGCGACTGCCTTGACGTGTGCAAGGCCCGGAAAGCAAGGGGAATGCAAGGTGGCGGACGCTGTAGTGGATCGGACCCCGCGTGTGCTCATCGCCGCGGACAAGTTCAAGGGGTCGCTGACGGCCGTACAGGTCGCCGAGCGGGTGACGGCCGGACTGCGCCGGGTCGCGCCGCAGGTGGTGGTCGAGTCGCTGCCCGTGGCCGACGGCGGCGACGGCACCGTCGACGCGGCGGTCGCGGCCGGTTTCGAGCGCCGCGAGGTGCGCGTCGCCGGACCGCTGGGCGACGAGGTGACCGCCGCGTTCGCGCTGCGCGGGGACACCGCCGTCGTGGAGATGGCCGAGGCGAGCGGGTTGCAGCGGCTGCCCAGGGGCGTCTTCGCACCGCTCTCGTCCTCGACGTACGGCTCCGGGGAACTGCTGCGCGCCGCGCTGGACGCCGGTGCGCGCATCATCGTCTTCGGCGTGGGCGGCAGCGCGACGACGGACGGCGGCGCGGGCATGCTGTCCGCGCTCGGCGCGCGCTTCCTCGACGCGGACGGTGAACCGGTGGCTCCCGGCGGCGGCGCGCTGTCGGACGTGGCGAGCGCCGATCTGTCCGGCCTGGACGACCGGCTCGCCGCGGTCGACCTCGTCCTCGCCAGCGACGTGGACAACCCGTTGACGGGCCCCAAGGGCGCGCCCGCCGTGTACGGGCCCCAGAAGGGCGCGGGTCCCGACGACGTGGCGGTGCTGGACATCGCCCTCGCCCACTTCGCCGGCGTCCTGGAGAAGGAGATCGGGCCGAAGGCCGCCGGGTACGCCGCCGCGCCCGGCGCGGGCGCCGCGGGCGGGGTCGGTTACGGGGCTCTGGTCCTTGGCGCCCGCTTCCGGCCCGGCATCGAGGTGATGCTCGACGTGCTCGGCTTCGCGCCCGCGCTGGAGCGCGCCACGCTGGTGATCACCGGTGAGGGGTCACTCGACGAACAGACCCTGCACGGCAAGGCGCCCGCGGGGGTCGCGGCGGCCGCCCGAGCCGCGGGCAAGGAGGTCGTCGCGGTCTGCGGCCGCCTCGCGCTCCGGCCCGAGGCGCTCGGCAGGGCCGGCATCCGGCGGGCGTACCCCCTCACCGAGGTCGAGCCCGACATCGCGAAGTGCGTCTCCGACGCCGGTCCGATCCTGGAACGGGTGGCGGAGAACATCGGGCGGGACTTCCTGGTCTGAGGACTGAGGGCTGAGGGCTGAGGCCCGGGGGATCGCTTCCTCGGTCCGAGGGCCGTCCGTCGTTCCCCCGGCGCGAGGGAGGTCCGCCGCCCTCTCCGTCGTAAGGCCGCTGTCGTCTCACCGTCCCGTTCCCGAGGCCGCCGCCGCGCCCGCCAACCGGTAGGCGTCCAGGGCCAAGGTCATCTCGATCAGGTCGCGCGGGCGGGCCAGTGAGCGCGATGTCAGCTGTTCCAGCCGGCGCAGACGGTTGAAGACCGTGTTCCGGTGGCAGTACAGGCGTCCGGCCGCCCGTCCCGCGGAGCCCTCGCAGGCCAGCCACATGTCCAGCGTCTCGATCAGCACGGCCCGGTCGCCCGGTTCGAGTTCCAGCAACGTCCCGAACACGTCCGACACCAGCCGGCCCGCCAGCTCCGGCTGGCTCACGACGAGCGCCGTCGGCATCCGCTGATCGAGGCGTACGACACCGGTCGCGTCCGGCGGACAGGTGCGCAGCGCCAGTTCCGCCCACCGCCGGGCCCGCCCCAGCTCGCCCAGACCCGAGACCACGGGGCTGATACCGCCCGGGCCCGAGCGCCGCCCGTCCAGCAGCCGGGCCACTCCGTCGAGGCCCTGTCCGGCGTCCAGCGCCACCACCGCGATCTCGCAGTCGGCCCGCATCCGCCAGATGAACCGCAGCCCCGCCCCCACCATCGGCCGGACGCAGACGTCCCGTCCGTCGTGGCGCTCCGTCCGCAGCACGACGACGGCGTACGGGCCGTGCTCGGGCAGATCGAGCCCGGCCGCCGCCCGCGCCGCGAGCCCCGGTGCCTCCTGGCCCTCCAGCAGGGCGTCGAGCAGGGCCTGCAACTGCTCGTCGGTGCGCCGCCGCAGCTCCCGTTCCGTGGCGAGGTAGGACTCCGACGCGGTCGCGGCCTGCGCGTCCACGGCCGACCACACCATCGTGGCGCACCGCATGAGCACCGCGAGCCGTTCGGGCTCCCGGCCCGCCGCGCTCTCCATCAGCGCGTCCCACACCAGATAGCCCGCGGCACGGTAGGCGTGCACGAGGAGTTCGAGCGGCAGGCCCTGCTGGGCCCGCCGCCGGCCCGCCTCCTCCGCGTGCTCCAGATCGCGGCGCGGTGAGTCCCGGGGCGCGGAGATCGCCTTGATGCCGATGCGCATAGCGGTCTCCGCCTCCCGCCACTGCTGGTCGTACGGCAGCACCTGTCCGTAGACGGGGGAGTACTCGGTGAGCTGCCTGACGTGCTCGTCGACGAGCTCGGGCAGCCGTTCCAGCAGAGCCGTACACGACTCCGCGAGCAGCTTCCAGTCATGACCGGTCCGCGGTCTGCGCCCTCCCATGGCCGGAGGATCCCACCCGGACACGGGGTCGCACAGGCCCCTGACACGCGGTGTTGTGCACATGCACAACGGGCGGGTACCACCGGTGGGCTCCCGCCGCGTATCGGCCGCAGCCCGTGGACGGAGGTGTCCGCCGGTGCTGAGGTGAGCGCCACACCGAGCGAGGACAAGGGAGATGCCATGGGCGGTTCCGCTCTGCTCGTGCGGGAACTGTCGGTCGGATACGGGCCCGTACGCGCACTGCGTCACGTGTCGTTGGAGGTACCGGAGGGAACCGTGGTGACGGTTCTCGGCGGCAACGGCGCGGGCAAGTCGACGCTGCTGCGGGCGGTGTGCCGGACTCTCTCCTTCCACGGGGGAGCGGTCACCGGCGGCACGGTCACGCTGGGCGGCCGACCGCTGGACCGGCTGCCACCGGACCGGGTGGTCGCCGCCGGGGTGTCCCAAGTCCCGGAAGGACGCCGGGTGTTCAGCCGGATGACGGTCGCGGACAATCTGCGCGCCGGAGCACTCGGCTCCACCGGCGGCCGCGTCGACCGGGCGCGTGCCCTGCGGCGCGTGCACGAACTGTTCCCCGTCCTCGCCGACCGTGCCCAGCAGCGGGCGGGGCTGTTGTCCGGCGGGGAGCAGCAGATGCTCGCGGTCGGCCGGGCGCTCATGGGCGCCCCCAGGGTGCTGCTGCTCGACGAACCCTCGCTGGGACTCGCCCCGTTGATGGCCGCGCGCATCGCCGACACCGTGCGGGAGATCAACGAACAGGGCACCTCCGTCCTGCTCGTCGAACAGAACGCCGCCCTCGCCCTGCGACTCGCCTCCAGCGCCTACGTCCTGGAGGTCGGCGAAGTGACCCTGTCCGGCCCCGCGGACGAACTCGCCGCCTCCGACGAGGTGCGCCGCCGCTATCTCGGCGTGGTCGACGAGGACGCCGCCGCCGACGGGGCTCCCGCGCGCGGCGCCCTCCCGTCCCTGTCCCGCTGGAAGGGATGAGCCCACCATGACGGAACGCGACAGCGCGGCGACTCCCGCGCCGGGCAAGGCGTCGGTGACCGGCCTGGCGACCGCGCCCTCGGACATTCCCTCGCTCGACATCAGGGACGTGACGGTCCGCTTCGCGGGGCTGACCGCGCTCGACGCGGTGAGCTTCACCGTGCGACCGGGCACCGTGCACGCCCTCATCGGCCCCAACGGGGCGGGAAAGTCAACCTGCTTCAACGTGCTGTCCGGTGTCTGCCGGCCCGCCGCCGGAAGCGTCCGCCTCGGGGAGCACGAACTCACCGGCCTGCCGCCCCACCGCATCGCCGGGCTGGGCGTGGCCCGCATCTTCCAGAACCTCGCCCTGCCCCCGCACGCCACCGTCGAGGACTGCCTGCTGCTCGGCCGGCACCGGCTGACCCGCGCCGGATTCCTCGCCGCCGGGCTGCGGCTGCCCTCGGCGGCCCGCGAGGACCGGCGGCACCGCGAACGCGTCCGGGAGATCGCCGAGTTCGTGGGCCTGGAGGGACAGCTCGACCGGCCCGCCGGTTCGCTCCCGTACGGACAGCAGAAGCTCGCCGAGCTCGCCCGGGCCCTGTGCATGGAACCGCGGGTCCTGCTCCTGGACGAACCCGTCGCGGGCATGACCGCCGACGAACGCCGCCGTACCGCCGCGGTCGTCGCGGGAGTCCGCGACAGCCTCGGCATCTCGATCGTGCTGGTGGAACACGACATGGGGGTGGTGATGCGGCTCGCGGACGCCGTGACCGTACTGGACTTCGGGCGCCGTATCGCCGACGGCGCCCCCGCGGACGTACAGAACGACCCGGCGGTGGTACGCGCCTATCTGGGCGGGAGCGCCGACCCAGAGGAGACCGCTTCATGAGCACCTTCGCCGAACTCCTGCTCAACGGGCTGTCGTTGGGCTCCGTCTACGCCCTCATCGCGCTCGGCTTCGTCGTCATCTTCCGGGCCACCGAGGTCGTCAACTTCGCGCACGCCTCCCTGCTGCTCGCGGGCGGCTATGTCACCGCGACCCTCCACGACGACATCGGCTTCTGGCCCGCGCTGCTCGCCGGGGTCGCGGGCGCCGCGCTCGTGGGGGCCGCCGTGGAGTTCCTGGTCATCCGCCGTTACCGGGGTACCGACCAGAGCGTCCTCGCCATCGTCACCATCGGCGTCGACATCCTGCTCACCACCGAGCTGACCCGCCGGATCGGCACGGACGTCCTGGTGATGGGCGACCCCTGGGGCAACGCCGTCCTCACCGTCGGGCCGGTCTCCGTCGCCCACACCCGCATCGCGGCGTTCGTCACGGCGTCCCTGCTCATCACCGTCTTCCTGCTGGCCTTCCGCTACACGTCCTGGGGCGTGGCGATGCGCGCCGCCGCCGAGAGCCCGGAGACCGCCGCCCTGATGGGAGTCCGGCTCGGCCGGGTGTCGCTGGGGGCCTGGGCCGTGGCGGGCGGTCTCGCTGCCGTCGCCGCGCTGTTCCTGACCGTCTTCCCGACCCCCGGCCTCGAACGCGCCACCTCGCTGGCCGCGCTCAAGGCGTTCCCCGCGGCGATCCTCGGCGGCCTCGACTCGACCACCGGCGCGCTGGTCGGCGGTCTCCTCGTCGGTGTCACCGAATCCATGGCCACCGGCTACCAGAGCGACCTCACCTTCCTCGGGCGCGGCCTCGGCGATCTCGCGCCGTACGTGGTCATGGTCGCGATCCTGCTCATCCGGCCCGCCGGGCTGTTCGGCACGAAGGAGCTCGCCCGTGTCTGAGGTCCTCACCCGCGACGAGGCGGGCAGCCCACCCCGGCCCGTCCGCCACCGCGTGATCCGGCTGCCCGGCGCCCGGACCGCGATCGGGACCGCCGGCGCCGTCCTGCTGCTCGCGCTGCCCTTCTACGTCGACCGCTTCTGGCTGGAGGCCGGTCTCTTCGCGATGGCCGCCGCGATCGGCGCGATCGGCCTCAACCTCCTCACCGGCGCGACCGGGCAGCTCTCCATGGGACACGCCTTCTTCCTCGCCGTCGGTGCGTACGGCTACTGCGTGTTCGCCGCCCACGGGGGCGACGGACTGACCGGTCTGGGACTGCCCACCTGGCTCGCGGCCGTGCTCGCCGTGGCCGTCTCCGGGATCGCCGGCGGCCTGTTCAGCCCGATCGCGGGACGGCTGCGCGGCGCCTACCTCGGCATCGCGACACTCGCCCTGATCTTCATCGGACAGCACGTCCTGTTCAACGCCCGGGATCTGACGGGCGGCTTCAACGGCCGCGACGTACCGCCCCTCAGCCTGTTCGGTCTCACCTTCGACGACCGTGAGCTGGTCGTCGCCGACGTGCCGTTCGGCTCGGCCGAGAAGCTCTGGTACGTCGGTCTGGTGCTGCTCCTCGGCTGCGGGCTGTTCGCCCGCGGGGTGCTGCGCGGCCGCCCCGGCCGGGCGATGAACGCGATCCGCGACCACCGGATCGCGGCCGGGGTGATCGGCGTGCCCGTCGCCCGGTACCGCGCCGCCGTCTTCGTCCTGTCCTCGATGTACGCGGGTCTTGCCGGGGTGCTGCTCGCCCTGGTCTTCCAGCGGACGGTGCCCGACTACTTCGGGATCACGCTCTCGCTCGACTACCTCGCCATGATCGTCATCGGCGGGCTCGGCTCGGTCGCCGGGGCGGTCGTCGGGGCGGCCTTCGTCTCGCTGCTGCCGCAGTTGCTGACCCGCTACAGCGACACCCTGCCCCTGGTCTCCGACCCGGGCACGGGCGGGATCGCGCCCGGCGAGGCGGCCAGGTACCTGTACGGCGCCGCCATCGTGGCGGTGGTGCTCTTTCTTCCGGGCGGCCTGGTCAGGGTGACCGCCCGGCGTCGCGTCAAGCCCCGTCCCGGGGCCACTCCAGGGGAGGAACGATGAGAACGACACACACCGCGCGGCTGGCCGCCGGGGCGCTGGCCGCCCTGCTCGTACTGGCCGGATGCAGCTCCAAGGCCAAGGACGACAACGCCGACAAGCGGGTGGCCGGCGGGGTGAAGACCGGCGAGGGGATCTCCGGGAAGACGATCACCCTCGGAGCGCTCACCGACATGAGCGGTGTCTACGCGACCCTGGGCAAGAGCGTCACCCAGGCCCAGCAGCTCTACGTGAAGCAGATCAACGCCGCCGGCGGGGTCTGTGGCTACAAGCTGGCGCTGACGGTCCGCGACCACGGATACGACCCGCAGAAGGCCGTCTCCGGCTACACGGAGCTGGCGCCGAAGGTACTGGGCTTCACCCAGTTCATCGGCTCGCCCTTCGTCGCGGCCGTCAAGCAGCGCATCGACGGCCAGGACAAGGGCCTGGTCCTGCCGCAGGCCTGGTCGGCCACCCTGCTGGGCAGCTCGTACATCCGGCCCATCGGCTCCACGTACGACATCGAGACGATCAACGCGATCGACTTCCTGATGAAGGAGAAGGGTCTCAAGAAGGGCGACAGCATCGGCCATGTGTACTTCGAGGGGGACTACGGCGAGAACGCGCTGACCGGCTCCCGGTACATGGCGAAGCAGTCGGGGCTCAAGGTCGTCGAGCAGAAGATCAAGCCGACGGACAACGACATGACCGCCCAGGTCGTCGCCCTGAAGAAGGCCGGGGTGAAGGCCGTCGTGATCAGCGCGGGCCCCCGGCAGGCGGCCTCGCTCGTCGGGGTCGCGGCGGCCCTCAAGTTCGATGTGCCGGTCATCGGCAACAACTCGGCGTTCGCCCCGCAGCTCCTCGCCACCGCGGCGGCCCCGGCCCTGGAGGCGAACTACTACGTGGCCAACCCCTCGCTGCCGATCGGCGCGGACACCCCGAAGGCGAAGAAGCTGGTCGCGGACTACCGGGCCGCCTACCCGAAGGACTCCCTGGACAACGGCGTGGTGGCCGGCTGGACGGCCGCGTCGGCGTTCGGAGAGGCGCTGAAGAAGGCCTGCGCGGCCAAGGACCTCACCCGCGAGGGTGTCGACAAGGCCCTGCTGACCATCGGCGCGTTCGACCCGGGGTTCGGCGTCCCGCAGAACTTCACCGACCCGAAGTCCGCCTCGTCGAAGGAGAGTGTCATCCTGCAGCCCGACAAGAACGCCGTGGGCGGGATGAAGGTCGTCCGTGAGGCCGAGGCCTCGTCCGTCGCCCAGGGATACACGCCCGCCGCCTGACCCCCTCGCTCCCGCGCGGGGCGCGAAGGGCGCGCCCGACGGCGCCGATGGCTCCGCCCACGCACAAGGGCCCCGAACCGTGTGGTTCGGGGCCCTTCGTGACGTACGGGGTGTTACGGGAGCTGTGCGGCTCGTGCCTCACGGCGGTTGCCCCGGAAGTTGTTCACCCGGCGGGCCGTGGCGAACAGCGGGATCACCGCGCCCATCACCAGCTGCAGCGCGCAGCCGGTCTGGAGGAGCAGCTGGCCGCCGGGGGCGTCGAACGCCCACGCCGCCAGGAGACCCATCGAGAGCACGATCCAGGACAGCATCGCGACCGCGAGGCGACCGCGCGGCTTCGGGTACTCGACCCGGCTCACCATCAGCCAGGCGGTGCCCATGATCGCCATGAGCGTGGCGACGAAGGGCAGCTCGAGCAGGATGATGGAGACCACCGTCAGGGCGCCGAAGGGACTCGGCATGCCCTGGAACGTGCCGTCCTTCACCGTGACGCAGGAGAATCTCGCGAGCCTCAGCACCACGGCCAGGAGCACCACGATCGCTCCGACCGCGGCCACCTTCTGGTACGCGTCGTCCGCGACCATGCCGTACACCAGCACGAAGTACGCCGGTGCGAGACCGAAGCTGATCAGGTCCGACAGGTTGTCCAGCTCGGCGCCCATGGGGGAGGAGCGCAGCTTGCGGGCCACCAGACCGTCGAACAGGTCGAAGATCGCGGCGCAGAGCATCAGGATCACGGCCGTGGCGGCGGAGTGACGGGCCATGCCCGACTCGTCGCTGCCCGTGAGGTGCGGGATCAGGATGCCGGTGGTGGTGAAGTACACCGCCATGAAGCCGCAGGTGGCGTTGCCGAGGGTGAGCGTGTCCGCTATCGAGAGGCGGAGAGAGAGGGGCATCTCCTCCTCGTCGTCCAGCTCATCGGCCTCCGGCACCCAGCCGGCCTGTGTCTCGGGATCAATCACGGTCAATTCGAGTCACCCCAGCCACGGTCTTCTGACCGACCTCCACGTCGACCTCGACACCCTCGGGGAGGTAGATGTCCACGCGCGAGCCGAAGCGGATCAGACCGATCCGGTCACCCTGCTCGACCTTCGTGCCCTGAGGGATGTAGGGCACGATGCGACGGGCGACCGCGCCGGCGATCTGGATCATCTCGATGTCACCGAGCTCGGTGTCGAAGTGCCAGACGACGCGCTCGTTGTTCTCGCTCTCCTTGTTGAACGCCGGGACGAACCCACCGGGGATGTGCTCGACCGACGTCACCGTGCCGGAGAGAGGCGCGCGGTTGACGTGGACGTTGAGCGGGCTCATGAAGATCGCGACACGGGTGCGTCCGTCCTTCCACGGCATGATGCTCTGCACCACACCGTCGGCGGGCGAGATCACACGGCCCTGCGTGATCTCACGCTCGGGGTCGCGGAAGAACCACAGCATCCCGGCCGCGAGCGCGGTGACGGGTACGGCCACGGCCTTGGCCGCGCCGGAACGGCGCGAACGGGCCAGGCTGAGTGCTGCGGTGGCAACGGTCGGGAGAAGCCACGGCGATGCTCCGCGCGCGAGGCGGACCCGGCCGCGAGGTGCAGAGGTTTGGCTGTGGGGCATGGATGACCTTCGTAGCGGATGATGCCGCGCTCGAACGGGGGACGGCGGCTTTCACGCGATCGTACCGGTCGCAGACCGCAACTGGGCAAGCCAAGATGCGGAGTCGACGGCCGAAGAGTGCTGACGGGGTGTGATCTTCTTCGCGAAGAAAACACCCCGAACCCGGACATCTAGCCCTGGAGTCGATACTCTTCGAGCAGTCGGCGCCCGATGATCATTTTCTGGATCTCGGCGGTACCTTCGCCGATCAGCAGCATCGGCGCCTCACGGTAGAGGCGCTCGATCTCGTACTCCTTGGAGAAGCCGTAGCCGCCGTGGATCCGGAAAGCATCTTCCACCACCTCTTTGCAGTACTCGGAGGCGAGGTACTTCGCCATCCCTGCTTCGAGGTCGTTTCGTTCCCCGGAGTCCTTTTTGCGGGCCGCGTTCACCATCATTGCATGGGCGGCCTCGACCTTGGTAGCCATCTCGGCCAGCTTGAACTGGATCGCCTGGTGCTGGGCGATCGGCTTGCCGAAAGTGTGACGTTGCTGGGCATATGAGACGCCGAGCTCGAACGCGCGCTGCGCGACACCGCAGCCACGGGCCGCGACATTGACGCGGCCGACCTCGACTCCGTCCATCATTTGGTAAAACCCTCGGCCGGTGGTTCCGCCGAGTACGCGATCGGCCGGAATGCGCAGTCCGTCCATGATGAGTTCGGTGGTGTCGACCCCCTTGTAGCCCATCTTGTCGATCTTCCCGGGAATGGTGAGGCCGGGGCGGACCTCTCCGAAGCCGGGCTCCTTCTCCACCAGGAAGGTCGTCATCGACTTGTGGGGCGCCGTGCCCTCGGGGTGTCCTTCGTCACTCCGGACGAGAACGGCCACCAGATTCGCGGATCCGCCGTTCGTCAGCCACATCTTCTGGCCGTTCAGGACGTACTCCTCGCCGTCCTTCACCGCCTTCGACGTGATCGCCGACACATCCGAACCGAGCGCCGGCTCCGACATCGAGAAGGCGCCACGCGTCTCGCCGAGCGCCATGCGGGGCAGGAAGTGGTCCTTCTGCTCCTGCGTGCCGTGCTGCTTGATCATGTACGCCACGATGAAGTGGGTGTTGATGATGCCGGAGACCGACATCCAGCCACGGGCGATCTCCTCGACGCACAGCGCGTACGTCAGGAGGGACTCGCCCAGGCCGCCGTACTCCTCGGGGATCATCAGCCCGAAGAGGCCCAGCTCCTTCAGGCCGTCGACGATCGCCTGGGGATACTCGTCGCGGTGCTCCAGCTCGGTCGCGACCGGGATGATCTCCTTGTCCACGAAATCGCGGACGGTGGAGAGGATCTCCTGCTGGACGTCGGTCAGACCGGCGGTCTGGGCGAGTCGTGCCATGACTACTTCTCCGTCTTCTTGTCCGCGGGTGCGGTGGGTTCGGGCCGGCCGGGCTGCTCGCCGCCGCGCTCCTTGATGTACGTCTCGGTGGGGACCATCACCTTGCGGCGGAACACGCAGACCAGCGTGCCGTCCTGCTTGTAGCCCTTGGTCTCCACGTAGACGATCCCGCGGTCCGACTTGGACCGGGAGGGGGTCTTGTCGAGGACCGTGGTCTCGCCGTAGATCGTGTCGCCGTGGAAGGTCGGCGCCACGTGCTTCAGTGACTCGACCTCCAGGTTGGCGATCGCCTTGCCCGAGACGTCCGGCACGGACATGCCGAGGAGCAGCGAGTAGATGTAGTTCCCGACGACGACGTTCCTGCCGAAATCGGTCGTCTTCTCCGCATAGTTGCTGTCCATGTGGAGCGGGTGGTGGTTCATGGTCAGCAGACAGAAGAGGTGGTCGTCGTACTCCGTGACCGTCTTCCCGGGCCAGTGCTTGTAGACCGCCCCGACCTCGAACTCTTCGTAGGTGCGTCCGAACTGCATGGTGCTCAGGCCTCCGGGGCTTCGAACGTGGTCGTGCGCTGCATGCCGGCGGCCCGGCCCTTGCCCGAGATGACGAGGGCCATCTTGCGGCTGGCCTCGTCGATCATCTCGTCGCCGAGCATCGCGGAGCCCTTCTTGCCGCCGGCCTCGGACGTGTAGTAGTCGTACGCGTCCAGGATCAGCTCGGCGTGGTCGAAGTCCTCCTGCGAGGGGGAGAAGATCTCGTTGGAGGCCTCCACCTGACCCGGGTGCAGCACCCACTTGCCGTCGAAGCCGAGGGCGGCGGCGCGCTGGGCGACCGCGCGGTAGCCGTCGATGTTGCGGATCTGGAGGTAGGGGCCGTCGATCGCCTGGAGGTTGTTGGCGCGCGCCGCCATCAGGATCTTCATCAGGATGTAGTGGTAGGCGTCCGCCGGGTAGCCGGGCGGCTGCTCACCCACGACCAGCGACTTCATGTTGATCGACGCCATGAAGTCGGCCGGGCCGAAGATGATCGTCTCCACGCGCTGCGAGGCGGTGGCGATCTCGTTGACGTTGTTCAGGCCCTGGGCGTTCTCGATCTGCGCCTCGATGCCGATCTTGCCGACCTCGAAGCCCATCGTCTTCTCGATCTGCGTCAGCAGCAGGTCGAGGGCTACGACCTGCTCGGCCGTCTGCACCTTCGGCAGCATGATGCAGTCGAGGTTCTGACCCGCGCCCTCGACCACCGTGACGACATCGCGGTACGTCCACTCGGTCGTCCAGTCGTTGACGCGCACGACCCGGGTCTTGCCGGTCCAGTCGCCCTCGTTGAGGAACTTGACGATGGTGTGCCGGGCGTCGGGCTTGGCCAGCGGCGCGCACGCGTCCTCCAGGTCGAGGAAGACCTGGTCCGCGGGGAGCCCCTGGGCCTTCTCCAGGAAGCGCGGGTTGCTGCCCGGTACGGCCAGACAGGAGCGCCGCGGACGAAGGCGGTTGACCTGGGGAACGGGGCTGGTCATGCGGGGACCTCCAGGGGGTCGAGCTTGTTCGCTTTCCGGATCTCGTCGACGATACGGCCGATGATTCCGGTGATGTCGAAGTCCTTCGGTGTGAAGACCGCGGCCACTCCCGCGGCCCGCAGCTGTTCGGCGTCCGCGTTCGGGATGATCCCGCCCGCGATCACCGGAATGTCGCCCGCGCCGGCCGTGCGCATCTTCTCCAGGACGTCCGGCACCAGCTGGGCGTGCGAACCGGACAGGATGGACAGGCCGACGGCGTGCACGTCCTCGGCCACGGCCGCGTCCACGATCTGCTCAGGGGTGAGCCGGATGCCCTGGTAGACCACCTCGAACCCGGCGTCGCGGGCCCGCACGGCGATCTGCTCGGCGCCGTTGGAGTGCCCGTCCAGGCCCGGCTTGCCCACCAGGAACCGGAGGTTGCCGACGCCCAGGTCCTTCGCGGTCAGCTCCACCTTGCGGCGCACCAGGGCGAGAGCGGTGCCCTCCTCGGCGGTGACCGCGACGGGTGCGGACGACACGCCGGTCGGGGCGCGGAACTCGCCGAACACCTCGCGCAGGGCCCCGGCCCACTCGCCGGTCGTGACACCGGCGCGGGCGCACTCCAGGGTGGCTTCCATGAGGTTGGCGGTGCCCTTCGCGGCCTCCTTCAGCCGCTCCAGCGCCTTGCACGGGCGCGGGTGGTTGAAGGGCGGCTGGTAGCGCGTGTCGCGCCAGGTTCCCAGCGCGGAGATCACCCGGGCCTCGACCGCGGGGTCGACCGTCATGATCGCCGCGTCCAGGTCGGCCGTGAGCGGGTTCGGCTCGGTCGACTGGAAGATGTTGACGCCGACGATCTTGTCGGTGCCGCCCTCGATACGGCCGCGGCGCTCGGCGTGCGACGAGACGAGCTGCGACTTCAGATAGCCGGACTCGACGGCGGCCATCGCGCCGCCCATCGCCTCGATGCGGTCGATCTCGGCCAGCGACTCCTCGACGAGGGACGCCACCTTGGCCTCGATGACGTGCGAGCCCTCGAAGATGTCCTCGTACTCCAGCAGGTCGCTCTCGTGCGCCAGCACCTGCTGGATGCGCAGCGACCACTGCTGGTCCCACGGGCGGGGCAGGCCCAACGCCTCGTTCCAGGCGGGCAGTTGGACGGCGCGTGCGCGGGCGTCCTTGGAGAGGGTGACGGCCAGCATCTCCAGCACGATCCGCTGGACGTTGTTCTCCGGCTGCGCCTCGGTCAGGCCGAGGGAGTTGACCTGGACGCCGTACCGGAAGCGCCGCTGCTTGGGGTCCTCGATGCCGTACCGCTCGCGCGTGATCTTGTCCCAGATCCGCCCGAACGCCCGCATCTTGCACATCTCCTCGATGAAGCGGACGCCCGCGTTCACGAAGAAGGAGATACGGGCCACGACCTCGCCCTTGCGGTCCTCGGCGATCTGCCCGGACGCGAACACCGCGTCCAGGACGGCGATCGCGGTGGACATCGCGTACGCGACCTCCTGGACCGGTGTGGCGCCCGCCTCCTGCAGGTGGTAGCTGCAGATGTTGATCGGGTTCCACTTGGGGATGTGGTTGACCGTGTACGTGATCATGTCCGTCGTGAGACGGAGGGAGGGCACCGGCGGGAAGACGTGTGTCCCCCGCGAGAGGTACTCCTTCACGATGTCGTTCTGGGTCGTCCCCTGGAGCTTGGTGATGTCGGCGCCCTGCTCCTCGGCGACGACCTGATAGAGCGCCAGCAGCCACATGGCGGTGGCGTTGATGGTCATCGAGGTGTTCATCTGCTCCAGGGGGATGTCCTGGAACAGCCGGCGCATGTCACCGAGGTGCGAGACCGGCACGCCGACCCGGCCGACCTCGCCGCGGGCGAGGATGTGGTCGGGGTCGTAGCCGGTCTGCGTCGGCAGGTCGAAGGCCACGGAGAGCCCCGTCTGCCCCTTGGCGAGGTTGCGCCGGTACAACTCGTTGGACGCCTCGGCGGTGGAGTGGCCGGCGTACGTGCGCATGAGCCACGGCCGGTCCTTCTCCCGTCGCACCTCTGCGGTCTGACGCTCTGTCATGGATGGACCTCAGATGTTCCGGAAGCGGTTGATGGCGTCGATGTGCTGGGCGCGCTTCTCCTCGTCGCGCACGCCCAGGCCCTCCTGGGGCGCCAGCGCGAGCACGCCGACCTTGCCCTGGTGGAGGTTGCGGTGCACGTCGTAGGCGGCCTGCCCGGTGTCCTCCAGGGAGTAGACCTTGGAGAGCGTCGGGTGGATCTTGCCCTTGGCGACGAGGCGGTTGGCCTCCCAGGCCTCGCGGTAGTTCGCGAAGTGCGAGCCGATGATCCGCTTCAGCGACATCCACAGGTAGCGGTTGTCGTACTCGTGGTTGTAGCCCGAGGTCGAGGCACAGGTGACGATGGTGCCGCCCTTGCGGGTGACGTAGACGCTCGCGCCGAAGGTCTCGCGGCCCGGGTGCTCGAAGACGATGTCCACGTCCTCGCCGCCGGTCAGCTCGCGGATCCGCTTGCCGAAGCGCTTCCACTCCTTGGGGTCCTGGTTGTGCTCGTCCTTCCAGAACTTGTAGTCCTCGGCGTTGCGGTCGATGATCGCGTCGGCGCCCATCTTCCGGCAGATCTCCGCCTTCTGCTCGCTGGAGACGACACAGATGGGGTTGGCGCCGCCGGCGAGCGCGAACTGCGTGGCGTAGGAGCCGAGTCCGCCGCTCGCGCCCCAGATGAGCACGTTGTCGCCCTGCTTCATGCCGGCGCCGTTGCGGGAGACCAGCTGCCGGTACGCGGTGGAGTTCACCAGTCCGGGAGCCGCGGCCTCCTCCCAGCTCAGGTGGTCCGGCTTGGGCATCAGCTGGTTGGACTTGACGAGCGCGATCTCGGCGAGGCCGCCGAAGTTGGTCTCGAAGCCCCAGATGCGCTGCTCGGGGTCGAGCATCGTGTCGTTGTGCCCGTCGGAGGACTCCAGCTCGACGGACAGACAGTGCGCGACGACCTCGTCGCCGGGCTTCCAGGAGTTCACTCCCGGGCCGGTGCGCAGGACGACGCCCGCGAGGTCCGAGCCGATGATGTGGTACGGCAGGTCGTGGCGCTTGCTGAGCTCGCTGAGGCGCCCGTAGCGCTCCAGGAAGCCGAAGGTCGACACCGGCTCGAAGATCGACGTCCAGACCGAGTTGTAGTTCACGGAGGACGCCATGACGGCGACCAGGGCCTCGCCGGGGCCGAGCTCCGGCACCGGCACGTCGTCCAGGTGGATCGACTTGCGGGGGTCCTTGTCGCGGCTGCTGAGCCCGGCGAACATCTCCGTCTCGTCCTTGTGCACGGTGATCGCGCGGTAGGACTCGGGGAGCGGAATTGCGGCGAAGTCGGCGGACGTGGCGGTCCGCGACTGAATCGCGTCCAGGATTTCCTTCACGGTGTTGCCTCCGGCGATGCGCGTTCTGAGGGGGAACGCTGAGGGTTACGTCGGTGCTGCTGAGGGGTGTGCCGTCGGTTCGGCGGAGGTGGTGCTGTGGCAGCGCTGTGGTTGGCGCAGGAGGTTGCCTGTGACGCAGGCGTCCGGGCGCGCAGGCCATGGGGCTTGCGGGGACAGCCGGCGTACGAATGGTCTCTGCACGCCGGCCGCCCGGACTCCTTCAACGTATGGCACGCCGTGTCACGTGGCAAGGCACGGAGTGCCATTAGTTGCGCTCAGATGAAATCTTTACGTAACACGTGAGCGATGATCGATCAGATCGGGCCGCAAAGCGCTCAAACCAGGGCACAAAAAACGCCGGACGCGCTCGAAGTGAGCGTGTCCGGCGGGTGGTCGGAGAAGTGGGCCGTCCCTGGACGGCGAGGCGCTACGACCGTTCCTTGAGCGCCTGCTCGATCGTGCGCATCACCTGGTCCAGCGGAGCGTCGACACGGGCCACGGTCACCAGCACGTCCCCCTCGGTGAAGGACGACGCCGGCGCCGATCGCGGCGCGGTCTCCCGTCCCGCGCCGATCCCGGTGCCGAAGGTCTTGCGGACGATGGCGAACGCGTGGTCCAGCTGCGTCTCCACATCGCCCTGGCCGCCCGCCCGCAGCCAGCGCCGCAGGACGTGGTTGTGGGCCGTGACCACGGCCGACGCGGCGACCTCGGCGAGCAGCGGATCGTCGTTGGCGTCGTCGTCGTGCGCGTGCTCGTCGAAGTGGCCCAGCAGGTAGCGGGTGAAGAGCCGCTCGTAGCGGGCCACCGAGGCGATCTCGGCCTCACGCAGCGTCGGCACCTCGCGCGTCAGCTTGTAGCGCGAGACGGAGATCTCCGGCTGGGCCGCGTACATCCTCATGACTTCCTTGATGCCGCGGCACACGGTGTCGAGCGGATGCTCGTGCGCGGGCGCCGCGTTGAGCACCGCCTCGGCCCGGATCAGGGTGTCGTCGTGATCCGGGAAGATCGCCTCTTCCTTGGAGCGGAAGTGGCGGAAGAAGGTGCGGCGGGCCACCCCGGCCTGGGCCGCGATCTCGTCGACGGTGGTCGCCTCGTACCCCTTGGCCGCGAACAGCTCCATGGCCGCGGCCGCCAGCTCCCGGCGCATCTTGAGCCGTTGGGCCGCCGCGCGGCTGCCCGCGGCGCTCTCCGGCGCGTCGGGCGTGGCTGGCGTACGTGAGGACTTGGCGGGCTGGGGCATGCCCCGAACGTACTGCATCCGCGCAGGAGAGCGTGCATGTCCGGGGATCCCCCCGCCCAGGATGGGCGGGGGGTGTCCGGCGGGGCCGAGCAGGCCGCCCCAGTCGGCGTCGTCCGCGAGCCGGTCGCCCGGACGCTCAGCGGCGGGCATATTCGCGGAAGCCGCGGCCCGTCTTGCGGCCAAGGCAGCCCGCGGCCACCAGGTGCTCCAGGAGCGGCGCGGGGGCCAGGCCCGGGTCGCGGAACTCGCGGTGCAGGACCTTCTCGATGGCCAGCGAGACATCGAGCCCGACCACGTCGAGCAGTTCGAAGGGCCCCATCGGGTAGCCGCCGCCCAGCTTCATCGCCGCGTCGATGTCGTCCAGCGAGGCGTAGTGCTCCTGCACCATCTTGATCGCGTTGTTCAGGTACGGGAACAGCAGCGCGTTCACGATGAAGCCGGCCCGGTCACCGCAGTCCACCGGGTGCTTGCGGATCTTCGCGCAGACCTCGCGCACGGTGGCGTGCACGTCGTCCGCGGTCAGCACGGTCCGCACGACCTCGACGAGCTTCATCGCCGGGGCCGGGTTGAAGAAGTGCATGCCGATCACGTCCTGCGGGCGCGAGGTGGCGCGGGCGCAGGCGACGACGGGCAGCGAGGAGGTGGTGGTGGCGAGGATCGCGCCGGGCTTGCAGACCTTGTCGAAGACGCCGAAGAGCTGCTGCTTGACCTCCAGGTCCTCGGCGACCGCCTCCAGCGCCAGATCGACCTCGGCGAAGTCGTCGTAGCTGCCGGTCGGCGTGATGAGCTCCAGGGTCCGCGCCGCCGCCTCGGCCGTCATGCGGCCCTTGTCGACGGAGCGGGCCAGCGACTTGCCGATACGGGCCTTCGCGGTCCCCGCCTTCTCCTCCGTGCGGGCCGCGAGGACGACCTCGTACCCGGCCTTCGCGAAGACCTCCGCGATTCCGGAGGCCATCGTGCCGGAGCCCGCGACGCCGACCGAGCGGACCGTGCGGCCCGGTGCCAGGACGGCCCCCTCCAGCGGCGTCAGCGCGTCCCGCACGACCGCGTCGCTGCCCGCGGCCTCGTACGAGTAGAAGCCGCGGCCGGACTTGCGCCCGGTCAGGCCCGCCTCGCTGAGCTGCTTGAGGATGGGCGCGGGGGCGTGCAGCCGGTCGTGCGACTCGGAGTACATCGCCTCCAGGACGGTCCGCGCGGTGTCCACGCCGATCAGGTCGAGCAGCGCGAGCGGGCCCATGGGCAGCCCGCAGCCGAGCTTCATCGCCGCGTCGATGTCCTCGCGGGAGGCGTACTTCGCCTCGTACATCGCGGCCGCCTGGTTGAGGTAGCCGAACAGCAGTCCGTCGGCGACGAAACCGGGGCGGTCGCCGACCGCGACGGGCTCCTTGCCGAGTTCGAGCGCCAGGTCGGTGACCGCTCCGACGGCCGTCGGAGCGGTCAGCACCGAGGAGACGACCTCGACGAGCTTCATCGCGGGCGCCGGGTTGAAGAAGTGCAGGCCGAGCACGCGCTCGGGGTGGGCCGAGTCCGCGGCCAGACGCGTCACGGACAGCGCGTTGGTGCCCGTCGCGAGGATCGTCTCGGGGCGCACGATGGTGTCGAGAGCCCGGAAGACCTGCTGCTTGATGTCGTACGACTCCGGGGTCACCTCGATGACGAGGTCGGCGTCGGCGGCGGCCGCGAGGTCGGTGAAGGTACGGAAGCGGGCGAGGGCGTCCGTGCGCTCCGCGTCGCTCATGTGCTCGCGTCGCACGGCGCGGGCGGTGGAGGCTTCGAGGGTGGCCACGGCCTGGGCGGCCGCGGCTTCGCTGATGTCGATGCCGATGACGTCACGGCCGGCGCGGGCCAGGACTTCGGCGATGCCGGTGCCCATGGTGCCGAGGCCGATGACGGCGACGGTCCGCAGCGGGGACAGAGGGGTGTCGGACAGGGGAGTGGCCATCGCGGGACTCCTGGAAGTGGTGACGACTGAGGAGCGCACGCGGGTACGCCGACAGGCGCACGCCGTGCGGAGGTTGCGGGTGTTTCCGGGCTGACGAGCGCACACGCCCGGTGCCGTCCCCGAGCGCCGAAGAACGGGCGCCCATGGGCGGTGAAAGCCGACCGGCCCTGTCCCGGAGCCATGTCGTACTGAGGTACCTGAGGTACCGAACCGACTGCTCTCGCGGTGGCTGCGTCACCAGGCCACCGTGAGGTTCGACGCGAGTGGGTAACTCGCTCGTCTGAGCTTAACCCGTCAGTAACGAGCGCGCCAGCCCCCGACTTTGTGATGTACGTCCCCGCACCTCACAGGCTTGCCTAAGCTCGGCCCATGGACGAAGCGTTGCGATCACTCACGGAGCGTTTGCGGGCCGAGGCCGGGGCCGGGGACTCGACGACGTACGAACGTCTCGCGGCGACCGAGGATCCCGACGTGCTGGCCGCCGCGCTGACCGAGCCCGGACAGCCGCTCTGGGCGCGGGAGTTGGCAGCCTTCCGGCTCGGCACGGCCGGGGACCGGCGGGCCTTCGAGGCGCTCGTCCTGCTGCTCAACCACCGTGACCCGCAGCGCTGCGCGTCCGCCGCACAGGCCCTGGCCCGGCTCGGCGACCCGCGTACGGCCCGCGCCGCCGCGGCACTCGCCACGAACGAACTGCGGATCGCCTACGCGCTCCAGCCGGTACGGCTGCTGGTCGAACTCCGCGCGCCCGAGGCCGTGCCCGCGCTCATCACCACCCTGGAACGCCGGCTGCGCCCGCACGACCCGTACCGCAAGGTCGCCCTCGCGTGCACGGAAGGTCTGGGCGTCCTGGGCGACGCCCGTGCGAGACCGGTCCTGAACGAAGCGCTGGCCCACCCGGCACTCGCGGAGACGGCCGTACGCGCGCTGGCCCGGCTGCCCAAGGAACAGGTCTAGGCGCACCCGCTCGTACGTCCCTCGGCTCGCGTCGGCCGATAGCGCGCGTGTACCGGTGCCTGCCACGCGGTCCGCCGTCAGACCGCACCCCGCGTCCACAGGCGGAGCCCGGTGCGAGCCCCGACCGGCTGTCCCTCGGCCGAGCCCGGCCTCGACTCGAACCGGCGGTCCGTCAGTCGAGTCCCGTGCCGGTCAGCACGCGCGCGTAGCGCACCTCGGGTACGGCGACGCCGCCCGCCTCGAAGGGCTCCTCGGCGCCGTCGGGGAGGAAGCCGGCCCGTTCGTAGAAGCTGCGGGCCGGGGTGTTCTCCTTGAGGACCCACAGCAGCACGCGCTCGTGCCCGGCCGCCGCGCAGCGGCCGGCGGACTCCCGCAGAAGGGCGCGCCCGACACCCTGGCCCAGCACGTCGGGATGCACGTAGATGGCGTACAACTCGACGTCCCCGGCGCGGACTTCGCCGTCCCGGTGCGGTCCGTGACAGGCCCAGCCGACCACTTCGCCGTCCCGCTCCGCGACCAGGTTCACGATGCCGCCGTCGCCCTGTTCGAGGTTGCGTCGGCGGCGCGCCGCGTCCTCGGCCACGCCGAGCCCGTCCAGATACGACTGCGGTATCAGCCCCTTGTACGCGCTCTGCCAGCCACGCACCCGGATCTCGGCCACCCGCGGACAGTCGTCGAGGGTCATCTCACGGACCCGGACCCCGCTCGCGGGGCCCGCCGCCGCGAGGGCGGCGGGGGCGAGCCCGTCGGGGGCGGGGATTCGTGCCGGCTTGCTCATGGGTCCATCGTGGACCATGGGTCCGACAACGCCCCCGACGGGCGTCGCTGCGGGGGAGGTTCAGCCCCGGTAGCCGAGCAGTCCGTGCAGCGTCGAACCCCGCGAGGGGGCGGACGCGGCCTTCATGGTCAGCGGTTTCGGGTCGGGCAGTGTCTTGCACACCGCGTCGGCCTCGCCGGTACCGTGCGGCACCTTGCCGTTGGTCAGATACGTCGCCAGGTACTTGTCCAGGCAGGCGTTGCCGCTCAGTGTGATGCCGTGGTTCCCGCCGCCCTGCTCGACCACCAGGCTGGAGCCGCTCAGCTGGTGATGGACGGTGACGCCCCCCTCGTAGGGAGTGGCCGCGTCGTTGGTCGCCTGGAACAGCAGGGTCGGCGGCAGGTGGCGGTTGGAGATGTTCACCGGCCGGAGCGAGTCCGTGGGCCAGAACGCGCACGGCGCGTTGTACCAGGCGTTGTTCCAGGCCATGAACGGCGCTTTGTCGTACACGGCCCAGTTGTCCTCGCGCCACTGGCGCCAGTCGCGCGGCCAGGACGCGTCACGGCACTGCACCGACGTGTAGACGCTGTAGCCGTTGTCGCCGGAGGCGTCGACGGCGCCGAAGTTGTCGTACGCCTCGACCAGCGCGTCCGAGTTCTTGCTGTTCACATAGGAGGCGAACGCCTCGGCGAGGTAGGGCCAGTAGCCGTTGTAGTAGCCGCCCGGGATGAAGGTGTCCTCCAGCTCGGAGGCGCCCACCTTCTTCTGCGCGGGGTTCTTGGCGAGCGCCGCGCGCATCGCGTACCACTTGGCCTCGACCTTGGCCGGGTCGGTGCCGAGCTTGTAGACCGCGTTGTTCTTGGCGACCCACGCCAGGAACGCCAGGTGGCGGTCGTTGAAGGCGTAGTCCTGGCCGAGGTTGTCGTCGTACCAGACACCGGTCGGGTCGACGATGGAGTCCAGGACCAGCCGGCGCACCCGCTGCGGGTAGAGCTTGGCGTACACGGCTCCCAGGTAGGTGCCGTACGAGTAGCCGAAGTAGTTGATCTTCTTGGCGCCGAGGGCGCCACGGATCGAGTCCATGTCGCGGACCGCGCTCACCGTGTCCATGTACGGCAGCAGCTTCGCGTACTTCGTGCCGCACGCCTCGGCGAAGGCCTTGGCGCGGCTGAGGTTGGCCTTCTCGATGGCCCGGGTGCTCGGGACGGTGTCAGGACGGACGGGCTTGAAGCGCCCCGGTTCGCAGTCCAGCGCGGGCTTGCTCGCGCCGACACCGCGCGGGTCGAAACCGATGACGTCGTACTGCGCCGCCACGGCCTTGGGCAGCGCGGAGGCGACGAATCCGGCCAGCGTGAGCCCGCTGCCGCCGGGACCGCCCGGGTTGACCAGCAGCGGCCCCTGGTACGTCTTCGCGGTGTGCGGGACGCGGGACAGGGCGAGGGTGATCCGCTCGCTGTAGGGGTTCGTGTGGTCCAGCGGCACCTTCAGGGACGCGCATTGGAGCGTCGGGTAGTCGCTGGTACCGCACTTCTTCCAGACGGGCTTCGCGGTCGGGGTGGAGGTGGTGCGCGGTGCGGCAGCGGAGCCGGCGCTCGCGTCGGCGGGGATCGAGGTGATCATCCCGGCCAGCACGGCGGCCGCCCCGCACAGAGCAGCTGCGCGTTTCTTCACAAGGCCTCCCAGGACGGAGGATTTTGAGCCGTGCACGCCACGGCCTTCGCCGTATCGTCCCGGAAAGGGGTCCTGGAAGAACGCGTTCTGGCAAGACTCGACCCGATTGGGTCGCGGGATGCGCTCGGATGCCGTCAGAAGCGGCCCCGGCGAGCCGCCAGGGATCCGACGCCTTCGGGGAGGCGTGCGACAGCCCGCCGTGGTGGGTCGTCAGAGCAGCGTCAGCTGGGTGGGTTCGGGTGCCGCGGGTGCCGACGGCACCGTGGTGGCCGCGGGTTCGGGGGCGGTGATCCGGCGCGGCATTCCCGCGCGCGTGGGGCCGATGCCGTACTCCTGTGCCAGCTCGTGGACCTGACGGGTGATCCGGCGCTGGTACCACTTCGGGGCGTAGGCGCCCTCCGCGTACAGCCGCTCGTAGCGCGGCACGAGGTGGGGGTGGTGGCGCCCCAGCCAGGCCATGAACCACTCGCGGGCGCCGGGCCGCAGATGCAGCACCAGCGGGGTCACCGAGGTCGCTCCCGAGGCCGCGACGGCCCGTACGGTGGCGCGGAGCTGGCCGGGGTGGTCGCCCAGGAAGGGGATCACGGGGGCCATCAGGACGCCGCAGCCGATGCCGTGGTCCGTCAGCGTGCGGACGACGTCCAGACGGCGCTCCGGGGCCGGTGTGCCCGGTTCCACGGTGCGCCACAGCTCGGTGTCGGTGAAGCCCACGGAGACCGAGATCCCGACGTCGGTGACCTCGGAGGCCTGCCTCAGGAGGGCGAGGTCGCGCAGGATGAGCGTGCCCTTCGTCAGGATCGAGAAGGGGTTCGCGTGGTCGCGCAGGGCCGCGATGATGCCCGGCATCAGCGCGTAACGGCCCTCCGCCCGCTGGTAGCAGTCGACGTTGGTGCCCATCGCGATGTGCTCGCCGAGCCAGCGGCGCGAGGCGAGCTGACGGCGCAGCAGCTCCGGGGCGTTGACCTTCACCACGATCTGCGAGTCGAAGTCGAGTCCGGTGTCGAGGTCCAGATGGCTGTGCGTCTTGCGGGCGAAACAGTAGACGCACGCGTGCGTGCAGCCCCGATACGGGTTGACCGTCCACTCGAAGGGCATGCGGGACGCCCCCGGCACCCGGTTCACGATCGACCGCGCCCGGACCTCGTGGAACGTGATCCCTCTGAACTCCGGAGTGTCGAACGTTCGCGTCGTCACCGCGTCCGCGCCGAACAGGGCGGCGTCCCGGGCGGGGCCCCCGGCGGGGTCCGCGGTCAGGTTCTCCCAGCGCATGGCGCCTCCTCGATAGCACTGGACAGAGAATAGAACACATGTTCCCTTGATCGTGCGACCCTGTTTCCCGTGGCGCCCCGCCGCTGCCGCCCGCACCCCACGGGCACCCCGATTTGGGCGGCCGGGGCGCCGGGTGGTTGGCTGACCGCACACCCCCGAGGAACCAAGTGCTGGAGGAAGTGCCATGGCGCAGGTCGAGGCGACGACGGAGCGGGTCATCGCGGCGGACGCGGAGGCGGTGTTCGACGCCCTGGCCGACTACAGCGGCACGCGCCCGAAGCTGCTGCCCGAGCACTTCAGCGAGTACGAGGTGCGCGAGGGCGGCGACGGCGAGGGCACCCTCGTCCACTGGAAGCTCCAGGCCACCAGCAAGCGCGTCCGTGACTGCCTGCTCGAGGTGAGCGAGCCCACCGACGGCGAGCTCGTCGAGAAGGACCGCAACTCCTCCATGGTCACCACCTGGCGGGTCACCCCGGCCGGCGAGGGCAAGTCGCGCGTCGTGGTCACCAGCGTCTGGAACGGCGCGGGCGGCATCGGCGGCTTCTTCGAGCGGACCTTCGCGCCCAAGGGCCTCGGCCGCATCTACGACGCCCTGCTCGCCAACCTCGCGACACAGACCGAGAAGTAACGCCGCCGACCGGGAAGAACCCGGCTCCCGGGGGCCGGGACGCGGCTCCCGGACGGCGACTTGGCGGGTCCGGCCGCCAAGAGGCCGCTCCCGAGGGCGTGTTGTGCCCTCACCGGTTCGAGTGGAACTCCCTCTCGCGCGACGGTACGCCGTAACTCGTCACGCTTGCTCGCAGTTGTCGCGATTAGCGAGAATTGTGCGGTGCGCGACGAGGGGAGCGGTACGTGGGCGGGATCACTCTGGTGCAGGACGAACCGGTCGTCGCACCCGCGCCGAAGCCCGCTCCGGTGGCCGCCGGGCCCGTCCGGCCGGCCCCGCGCCAGGTGCGGCTGATCTTCTGCGGGCTGATCCCGGCCCTGCTCCTCGCCGCGCTCGAGCAGATGATCGTGGCCACCGCCCTCCCGAAGATCGTCGGAGAGCTGCACGGCCTCGACCGGATGTCCTGGGCGATCACCGCCTATCTGCTCACCTCCACCGTCGGACTCCCGGTCTACGGAAAGCTCGGCGACCTCTACGGCCGCAAGGGCGTCTTCCAGTTCGCCATCCTCGTCTTCGTCATCGGCTCGGCGCTCGCCGGACGGGCGCGGACCATGGACCAGCTGATCGCCTTCCGCGCGGTCCAGGGCATCGGCGCCGGCGGCCTCATGATCGGCGTGCAGGCGATCATCGCGGACATCGTGCCGCCGCGCCGACGCGGCCGGTTCATGGGGCTGATCGGCGCCGCGTTCGGGCTCGCCTCGGTCGCCGGCCCCCTGCTGGGCGGCTACTTCACCGACCATCTGTCCTGGCGGTGGTGCTTCTACGTCAACGTGCCCTTCGGACTGGTCACGCTGGCCGTCGTCACCGTCGTACTGAAACTGCCGAAGCCCGCCGTCCGTGGACGGGTCGACGTCCTCGGAGTGCTGCTCCTCGCCGCCGCGTCGACCTGCCTGGTCCTGCTGACCAGTTGGGGCGGCACCGAGTACGCCTGGGGCTCGGGCGTCGTCCTCGGACTCGCGGCGGGCGCGGTCGCCACGACGGTGCTCTTTCTCGTCGTCGAGCGCTTCGCGGTCGAACCCCTCATCCCACTGCGGCTCTTCAGGGACCCCGTCTTCAACGTCACCGCGCTCGTCGGTCTGGTCGTCGGGGCCGCGCTCTTCGGAGCCGCCGGATATCTCCCCACCTTCCTTCAGATGGTCGACGGTGCCGGTGCCACCGAGTCCGGGCTCCTGATGCTCCCCATGATGGGCGGGATCGTCGTCGCCTCCGTCGTCTCCGGGCAGCTCATCAGCCGCACCGGCCGCTACAAGGTCTTCCCGGTTCTCGGCTGCGCCCTCTCGGCCGTCGGCATGTGGCTGCTGTCCCGCCTCGACGCCGGTACTTCCCGGCTGCACTACAGCATCTGGATGGCGGTCCTCGGCATCGGCATCGGCATGGTGATGCCGGTCCTGGTGGTCGCGGTGCAGAACTCCGTGCGTCCGGCCGACCTCGGCACCGCGACCAGCGCCAACAACTTCTTCCGGCAGATCGGCGGCAGCGTCGGAGCCGCCGTCTTCGGCACGCTCTTCGCCGGCCGGCTGGCCGACGCGCTCGCCGACCGCCTCCCCACGCGCGCGGGCGGGGCGACCCCGGACTCCGAGTCCATCACGCCACAGCTCGTCCACGCGATGCCCGCCGCTCTGCGGGACCAGTACATCGGCGCCTACGCGGACGCCATGCCGCGGATCTTCCTCTACCTCGTACCGGTACTCGTCCTCGGCCTGTTCATCGCCTTCTTCCTCAAGGAGAAACCGCTGGTGTCCCACAACGCATCCACCGCCGGCCCGGAGGCCGGGCAGATGAACGACCGGATTCCGCAGGCCCGTTCGGGATACGCCGCGGGGATCCCCGTCTGCGGCACGGTGCAGCACCCCGACGGCACCGCCGTGGCGCGCGCCGCGCTCACCCTCATCGACATCGGGGGGCAGCAGATCGGACGGGGTGCCAGCGGAGAGGACGGCCGGTACGCGCTGTCCACGCCCGGCGCGGGCTCGTACGTGCTGATCGCCGCGGCCGGGGGCCACCAGCCGCAGGCCGTCTCGGTGACCGTCGGCGAACGGCCGGTGGAACTCGACGTCGTGCTCGGCGGCGCGGGGCGCCTCGCCGGCAGCGTGCTGACCGCGGACGGCACCCCGGTCCGGGAGGCCACCGTCACCCTCACCAACGTGCACGGCGAGGTGGTGGCCACCACCCGCAGCGGACGCGAGGGCGGCTACGTCATCACGGAACTGGTGGCCGGCGAGTACACCCTCGCCGCCGGAGCGCCCGCGTTCCGTCCGGCCGCGCTCCCGGTGACCGTCCAGGCGGCCAGGGAGACCCGCCAGGACGTCGAACTCGCCGGTGGCGCCGTGCTGCGCGGCACCGTCCGGGCGGGCGGCGGACGGCCCGTCGAGGACGCGCGCGTGACGCTGCTCGACGCCGCGGGCAATGTGGTGGACACCCTCACCACCGGCCCTGACGGAACGTTCCGGTTCATCGACCTGTCGTCCGGCGAGTACACCGTCATCGCGGCGGGCTATCCGCCGGTGGCCACCGTGCTCCAGGTCGCCGGCGGCGGCCGGACGGAACGGGACCTGCAACTGGGGCACGAGGACTGACACAGGGTCACGCGCGATCCGGGCACGCGGGCAGCCGGGTTCGCGATCAGGGCGTGCGGGCCGGGCTGACCGGGTGAGCCGGTGTCCCGAGGGGCGCGCCGCGCGCCGGAGCCGCCCCCACGGAGGTCAATTCCCCTATTGCCACACATCGCGACGGACGGCCGCCGTACGGTAGTGAAGGCGGCACAGATCTTGCGGAGCCGTGGGGAGAGAGGGCCTGGGCCATGGACCGTGGCACCGAAGTGGGCGCAGCTCCCAGCCGCGGAGCTGGGGACGGTGCGACGGGGCACGCCGCCGCCGGCCGCATCCCGCTGGCCGTGGTCGTCGTGGACCGCGACGGGCTCGTCTCCCACTGGAGCAGCGGCGCGCGGCGCTTGTTCGGCGCCCCCAAGGAAGAAGCGCTGGGACGGCACGCCGTCGACCTGCTCCCCGTCTCCGGCGCGCTCCCCGATGACGCGGACGCGGCCCCCTTCGGCGCCTACGCGACATACGACGGACTCGGCCCCGGCCTGGAGTCCTCCCTGGGCGGGCGGCTCTCCTACCCGGCCGCCGGACGCGCCCGGCTCACCACGACGGGTCCCGGCCGGACCGACGTCCTGTGGTGGGCCTACCCCCTCGTGGGACCTGGCCAGGAGCGGCTGCTCGTGCTCGCCGCCGACGCGACCGCGACGCGGCACGAGGACGACGACGCCTCCTTCGAGCGGATCGCGCCCGGCTTCGCGCTGCACACCGACTTCCCCGGCTCCGAGGAACTGGCCCGCCGGCTTCCCGAGATCCTGCCCAGCATGAGCGTCGGCGAAAGCGCCCGCATCGTTTCGCAGGTCCTTGAACTGGGCTATCCCGTACTGGAGTTCAGCCAGAACGACCGGGTGCCCGTCACCCCCGACTGGGGAGTGCCGAGGCGCGCGGAACGCAAGGCGCGTCGCGAGCGGGCGGTACGGGCGGCGGCCTCCGGCACGCCCGTGACGCCGGACCTCCGGGACGACGAGGGCGAGGACCTCGAGTACGTCGCCGTACGGGAGCGCCTTGAGTTCCTGAACGAGGTCAGCGGCCGGATCGGAACCTCCCTCGACCTGTCGCGGACCATTCTGGAGGTCAGCCGGGCCGTCGTGCCGCGCTTCACGGATGTGGCGGGAACGTATCTGCGTGAGCAGGTCGTCGCCGGTGAGGGCTTTCCCGAAGGCGTGCCCGACACGACCACCATGTGGCACCGGGTCGCCCTGGAGCACACGGACGAGCCGGGCCGCTGGGACGATGTCGTACCCGTCGGCGAGGCCATGCCCTTCCCGGCGCACACACCGTTCTTCCAGTGCATGACCACCGGTGAGCCCGTTCTCGTGCCACGCATCAGCGAGCAGCTGGGGCACATGATCGCCGCGCAGTTCGAGAAGCGCGACATCAGGCCGCTCATCACCGACCGCTCCATGCTGGTCGTGCCGCTCAAGGCCCGCAACGTGGTGCTCGGGTTCATGGTCCTGCTGCGTCACCCGGAGCGCGTCGAGTTCAACGACATGGACCGGGTCACCGGCGCCGAACTGGCCGCCCGCGCGGGCCTGGTGCTGGACAACGCGCGCATGTACACGTACCAGGAGAGCGTCGCCGAGACCCTCCAGGACAGCATGCTGCCGACCATCGCGCCCCGCATGGCCGGCTGCGACATCGCCACCCGCTATCTGCCGGGAACGCTCCTCGGACGGGTCGGCGGCGACTGGTTCGATTCGGTGAAACTGCCCGGTTCGCGCACCGCCCTGGTCGTCGGGGACGTCATGGGCCACGGCCTCAACTCCGCAGCGATGATGGGCCAGTTACGCACAGCCGTACAGACCATGGCCGCGCTCGACCTGCCACCCGCGCAGCTGCTGCGCAACCTCGACGACCTCGCCCAGCGTCTCGGCGACAACTACCTCGCGACCTGCCTGTACGCCGTCTACGACCCGATCGCCGGAAAGCTGCACCTCGCCAACGCGGGCCACATCCCGCCGGTCCTGGTCCGTGCCGGGGACGGCCGCAGCGAGCTGCTCGATCTGCCGACCGGGGCGCCCATCGGGGTCGGCGGAGTGCCCTTCGAAACGGTTCGTGTGAGCGTGGAGCCCGGCGACCGGCTCGTGATGTGCACCGACGGACTGGTCGAGGTGCGCGGCGAGGACATCGGTGTCGGCCTCGCCACCCTCTGCGAGTCCGCCGCCCACCCGGCCGCCTCCATGGACCACGCCTGCGACACCATCATCCGCGCGCTCAACACCCGCGGCGGGCGCAAGGACGATGTCGCCCTGCTGATGGCCCGGCTCAACGGAATCGAGTCCGAGGACGTCGCCGAATGGCGTCTGATGCTCGACCCGGTCGAGGTCGGCCGGGCGCGCTCCGTGGTCCGCGAACAGCTGCACGTCTGGGACCTGCCCGCTCTCGCCGACAACGCCGAGCTGATGGTCGGCGAGCTGGTCACCAATGCGATACGCCATGCGCACAGCCACCGGATCGAACTGCGGCTCGTTCGCGGCGACACCCTGCTGTGCGAGGTGGACGACGACGACCACACGCTCCCGATGCTGGTCAGCGCCGGCCCCGGCGACGAGTTCGGACGCGGTCTACGGCTCGTCAGCGCACTGTCCCGCGAGTGGGGAGCCAGCCGCACCGGCGCGGGCAAGACCGTGTGGTTCGAACTGACCCTTCCGCGCAGCTGAGTTGGCTTCCTCCCGCCGCCATGTTCCCCCGGCGGACGGTTCGTTCCCGCGATGCGGCCACGCGCCCGCGTCACGGACACGCCCCCGCGATGCGGCCACGCGCCGGTGACGCCCGCGCGCCAGGAGAAGGGCCGGCGTGCGAAGGCGTACGGGGTTCGAATGAGCGGTGAAGGAACGCGCCGTCCGCTTGTCGCCGCACGCCGGGCGCGATAGACCGATCAGGCCCGCCGGGTCCCGGCGGGCGCGATCACGACCCCGGGAGCGGGCATGAGCGTGAACAGTCGGTACAGAGGGGCCTGGGAGGGCTTCTGGCGCGAGGCCCCCGGCGAACAGGGCGGGGTCTTCTGGGACGCCGAGCCCGCGCTCACGGCCGCGGTCCACCTCGCCCTCTTCGAGCCGCACTTGACGGCACCCGACCTGCCCCTCGTGGACGTCGGCTGCGGCAACGGCACCCAGACCCGCTACCTCGCCGACCGGTTCCCGCAGGTCGTCGGCACCGACCTCGCCCCCGCCGCGCTCGACCACGCGCGCACCGCGGACCCGGCGGGCCTGGCCCGGTACCGGCTGCTCGACGCGGCCGACAAGACCGAGGCCGAGGCGCTGCACGCGGAGCTCGGCGACGCCAACGTCTATATGCGCGGCGTGCTCCACCAGGCCGAGCCGGACGACCGGCAGGCGCTGGCGGACGGCCTGGCCACTCTGGTGGGGGAGCGGGGCCTGCTCTTCCTCGTCGAGCTCGCCGAGGCCGCCGGTCCGCTCCTGCGCGGGCTGGCCCAGAGCCAGGACGGTCCTCCGGCCAAACTGGCCCCGGTGTTCCGGCACGGCATCGCCCCCGGCGAGGTGGCGGACGCGGCCGTCCCCGAGTACCTGCGGCACGCCGGCCTCACGGTCCTCGCGAGCGGCGGACTCCCGCTCGTCACGACCGAGCACACGCCCGAGGGCACCCCCATCGAACTTCCGTCGCGGTGGCTGGTGGCCGGACGCTCCGGGTGACAACAGTGGTCTGGACCGGTGAGAGTTGTCCACAGGCTCTGCCGGGCCCAGGCCGAAGCGCGTACGGTTTCGGGCATGAAGATCCTCATCAGCGCCGACATGGAAGGCGCCACGGGTGTGACCTGGCCGGCCGACGTGCTGCCGGGGACTCCCCAGTGGGAGCGGTGCCGCGCGCTGTTCACCTCGGACGTGAACGCCGCGGTGCTCGGCTTCTTCGACGGCGGCGCCGACGAGGTGCTGATCAACGAAGCCCACTGGACCATGCGGAACCTGCTGCTGGAGAGGCTCGACGAGAGAGCGGAGATGCTCACCGGGCGGCACAAGTCGCTGTCCATGGTCGAGGGCGTGCAGCACGGTGACGTGGACGGCATCGCGTTCGTCGGCTACCACGCGGGTGCGGGCATGGAGGGCGTCCTCGCGCACACCTATCTGGCGAACTCCATCACGGGCGTGTGGATCAACGACACACGGGCCAGTGAAGGGCTGCTCAACGCCCACGTCGTCGCCGAGTACGGCGTGCCGGTCGTGCTGGTCACCGGCGACGACGTGGCGTGCGAGGACGCCCTCGGGTACGCGCCCGAGGCGCTGAAGGTCGCCGTGAAGGACCATGTCTCGCGGTACGCGGCCGTGTGCCGCACACCGGCCAGGACCGCCGCGGACATCCGGGCCGCGGCCAAGGAGGCGGCGGCGCTGGCGGTGCGGCACGAGCCGGTCGTCGGCGGCCCGTTCACGATCGCCCTTGAGTTCGACGCCGAGCACCTGGCGATGGCCGCCACCGTCGTACCGGGTGTCGACAGGACCGGCGAGCGGAAGATCGCGTACACCAGCGACACGATGTACGAGGGGATTCGGACCTTCAAGGCGGTCACCACGATCGTCTCGGCCGCGGTGGAGGAGCAGTATGGCTGACGCACGGGCACTCGAAGAGGTCGTCCGGTTCACCTCCGACCTCATCCGGATCGACACGACCAACCGGGGCGGCGGGGACTGCCGGGAGCGCCCGGCCGCCGAGTACGCCGCCGAGCGGCTGGCCGAGGCGGGCCTCGAACCCACCCTCCTGGAGCGCGCCAAGGGGCGTACGAACGTCGTCGCCCGGCTGGAGGGCACCGACCCGTCCGCCGACGCGCTGCTCGTCCACGGTCACCTGGACGTGGTGCCCGCCGAGGCCGGGGACTGGAGCGTCCACCCGTTCTCCGGAGAGATCCGCGACGGCGTCGTCTGGGGACGCGGCGCGGTCGACATGAAGAACATGGACGCGATGATCCTCGCGGTCGTCCGGGCCTGGGCCCGCGAGGGCGTACGGCCCCGGCGCGACCTGGTCATCGCCTTCACCGCCGACGAGGAGGCGAGCGCCGAGGACGGCTCGGGCTTCCTCGCCGACAAGCACTCCGGACTCTTCGAGGGCTGCACCGAGGGCATCAGCGAGTCGGGGGCGTTCACCTTCCACGACGGCAGCGGCCGGCAGCTGTATCCCATCGCGGCGGGCGAGCGCGGCACCGGCTGGCTCAAGCTCACCGCGCGGGGACGCGCGGGCCACGGCTCCAAGGTGAACCGGAGCAACGCGGTGACCCGCCTCGCCGCCGCGATCGCCCGCATCGGCGCCCACGAATGGCCGCTGCGCATCACCCCGACCGTGCGGGCAGCCCTGACCGAACTCGCCGCCCTGTACGGCGTGGACGGCGGGCTGGACGACGTGGACGCCCTCCTGCGCAAGCTCGGCCCGGCCGCGGCGCTCGTCGAGCCGACCGTCCGCAACAGCGCCAACCCGACCATGCTGAGCGCCGGTTACAAGATCAACGTGATTCCGGGAGAGGCCGTCGCCTACGTGGACGGCAGATATCTGCCCGGCGGCGAGGACGAGTTCCGCACGACGATGGACCGGCTCACCGGACCCGACGTCGAGTGGGAGTTCCATCACCACGAGGTGGCCCTCCAGGCGCCGCTGGACTCGCCGACGTACGCGAGGATGCGCGCTGCGGTCGAGGAGTTCGCACCCGAGGGCCATGTCGTGCCGTACTGCATGTCGGGCGGCACGGACGCCAAGCAGTTCTCCCGCCTCGGCATCACCGGCTACGGCTTCGCGCCGCTGAAGCTCCCGGAGGGCTTCGACTACCAGGCACTGTTCCACGGAGTCGACGAGCGCGTCCCGGTCGAAGCGCTCCACTTCGGCGTCCGCGTTCTCGACCGCTTTCTGCGCACGGCCTAGGGGGACGAGATGCAGACCACGCCATACGGTTCATGGCCCTCGCCGATCGACGCGACGCTCGCCGCCGCGCACGACGGGCATCCCGAGTCCGTCGGTTTCGTCGGCGACGAGGCATGGTGGACCGAGCCCCGGCCCACCGAGGGCGGGCGGCGCACGCTCGTCCGGCGGAAGACGGACGGCACCGAGGAGCAGGTGCTCCCGGCCCCCTGGAACGTGCGCAGTCGCGTCATGGAGTACGGCGGCACCCCCTGGGCGGGGGTCATGCGCCCCGAGGGCCCGCTGGTCGTCTTCGTCAACTTCGACGACCAGCGCCTCTACCGCTGCGAACCCGGCGCCGAGCCGCGCCCGTTGACCCCCCTCTCGCCGGTGGGCGGCGGACTTCGCTGGGTGGACCCGCAACTGCGGGCTGAGCGCGGCGAAGTGTGGTGCGTCATGGAGGAGTTCACCGGGGACGGACCCACCGACCTGCGCCGGGCCGTCGTCGCGGTGCCGCTGGACGGCTCGGCGGCCCAGGACCGGGAAGCGGTGCGGCAGCTGTCCGACGGGCGGCACCGGTTCGTCACCGGGCCCCGGCTCTCGCCCGACGGGCGGCAGGCGGCCTGGCTCGCCTGGGACCACCCGCGGATGCCGTGGGACGGCACCGAGGTGATCCTCGCCGATGTCACCGAGGACGGCACACTGTCCGCCGCGCGGCCCGTCGCGGGCGGCCCGGAGGAGTCCGTCGCACAGGCCGACTGGGCGGCCGACGGCACCCTGCTCTACGTCAGCGACCGCAGTGGCTGGTGGAACCTCCACCGGCTCGGCGCGGACGGCGAGGCGGTCGCCGTCTGTCCGCGCGAGGAGGAGTTCGGCGGTCCCCTCTGGAAGGTCGGACAACGCTGGTTCGCCCCCCTGGACACCGGCCTGGTCGCCGTCGTCCACGGACGGGGTGCCACCGCGCTCGGGATACTGGACCCGGAGACCGGCGAGCTCGTCGACACGGCCGGCCCCTGGACCGAGTTCGCGTCGACGCTCGCCGTGCACGGCAGCAGGATCGTGGGCGTCGGAGCCAGCCCTCGCAGCGCCCCCGAGGTCGTCGAACTGGACGCCGCCACCGGGCGGGCCCGGGTGATCGGCGCCGCGCACGACGACCCGGTCGACCCCGCGTACTATCCGGAACCCCAGATCCGCACCTTCACCGGCCCCGCCGGACGCGAGGTCCACGCGCACGTCTACCCGCCGCACCACCCCGACCATGTCGGCCTCGGCGACGAACTCCCGCCGTACGTCGTATGGGTCCACGGCGGCCCCACCAGCCGGTCATCCCTCGTCCTCGACCTGGAGATCGCCTACTTCACCTCCCGCGGGATCGGTGTGGCCGAGGTCAACTACGGTGGATCGACCGGCCACGGACGGGAGTACCGCACCCTGCTGCGCGAACAGTGGGGTGTCGTCGACGTCGAGGACTGCGCGGCGGTCGCGCTCGCGCTCGCCGAAGAGGGCACCGCCGACCCGCGCCGGCTCGCGATCCGGGGCGGCAGCGCGGGCGGCCTGACCGCCGCCGCCTCGCTGGCCACCACCGACGTCTACGCCTGCGGCACGATCCTCTATCCCGTCATCGGCCTCACCGAATGGGCCTCGGGCGAGACCCACGACTTCGAGTCGCAGTACCTGGAATCGCTGGTCGGTCCGATCGCCGAGGTGCCGGGCCGGTACGCGGAGCGGTCGCCGTCCACGCACGCCGACCGGATCACCGCGCCCTTCCTGCTGCTCCAGGGACTCGAGGACACCGTCTGCCCGCCCGTGCAGTGCGAGCGCTTCCTGGCCCGGATCGAGGAGCGGGGCCGCCGTGTCCCGCACGCCTACATCGCCTTCGAGGGGGAGGGCCACGGTTTCCGGCGCGTCGAGACGATGGTGTGCGCCCTGGAGTCCGAACTCTCCCTGTACGCGCAGGTCTTCGCGTTGAACCCGCCCGGCATCCCCACGCTGGAGCTGTCCAAGTGAGGCCGCCGGCCGTCGGGGAGCGGACCGGGCGGAGCCCTTCGAGGGACCCGGTGCGACCCGACCGCGACCGGATGGACCACCAGGAACTGGAGCAGCGCGAGTGACCCGAACGACCGCACCGATCACCGCCCTGACCCGACCCGCGCGGCTCGCCGCCGGGGCCAGGATCGCGGTCGTCGCGCCCAGCGGACCCGTCCCCGAGGAGCGGCTGGAGGCCGGCCTCGACATCCTGCGCGGCTGGGACCTCGATCCGGTCGTGGCCCCTCATGTCCTGGACCGGCACGCCGAGTTCGGCTACCTGGCGGGGACGGACGCGGACCGGGCCGCCGACTTCCAGGCGGCCTGGTGCGACCCGGACGTGGCCGCGGTGCTGTGCGCCCGTGGTGGTTACGGCGCCCAGCGCATGATCGACCTGCTCGACTGGGACGCCATCCGGGCGGCGGGCCCCAAGGTCTTCCTCGGCTTCAGCGACATCACCGCACTGCACGAGGCGTTCGCCACGCGGGTGGGGCTCGCGACCCTGCACGGGCCGATGGTCGCCGCCGTCGACTTCCTGAAGAACACCCGGTCGCAGGAGCATCTGCGGGCCACCCTCCTCGAACCCGAGTCGGTGCGGACCATCGCCTCCCCGGAAGCCGTCGCGCTGGTGCCCGGCCGAGCCCGCGGGGTCACGCTCGGCGGCTGCGCGAGTCTGCTGGCCGCTGAACTCGGTACACCGCACGCCCGTGTCTCCGCCCGGGGCGGGCTGCTCCTGATCGAGGACGTCGGCGAGGAGGCCTACCGGCTGGACCGGATCCTGACGCAACTGCTGCGCACCGGCTGGCTCGACGGGGTGGCCGGGGTCGCGCTCGGCTCCTGGGTGGACTGCGGACCGTACGACGGACTGCGCGCGGTGTTCGCCGACCGGCTCGGCGCGCTCGGTGTTCCGGTCGTCGAGCACTTCGGGTTCGGGCACGCGGAGGGGTCGCTGACGATGCCGTTCGGCCTCCGCGCCGAACTCGACGCGGACGCGGGGACACTGACCCTGGACGAGCCGGCGCTGCTCTGACGCAAGGGGCGCGCCCCGCTCAGTGGCGCGGCCCGTTGGCGGTCGCGCCTTGTCCGCGGCCGTGCCTCGTCCAGGGCGCACTCCCTCCGCGGTCGTGCCTCGCTCACGGTCGCGTCCCGGACAGGATCCTCGCTGTTCGCGGGTCGCGGCGGGCGTAGTCGGGGCGTGGCTCGGGGGACACCGGCACCCCGGCGCTTTCGGTTGCCGGGGTGAGTGGCCCCGCTCACGCCGGTCGCCGTGGTCGGCGGGGTCACCGTAGTCACCCGGAGGATGCTCTCGCCGCGCGTACCGGCGTCTTCTGGATCAGGCTGGGCGCATGAGCCCGAAGACCTCCAAGAAGGCCGGTACGAGCGGCGGCCAGGGCACCCGGGAAGGGCCGCTGACGCCCGCCAGGGTCGCCGTCCTGGTGCTGGCCGCTCTCGGCCTGATCTTCATCTTCGAGAACACCCGTAGCACCAGGATCCGGCTTCTCGTCCCCGAGGTGATCATGCCGCTGTGGGTGGCGCTGCTCGCCACCGGGCTGATCGGCGCGGTGTGCGGTGCGTACGCCGCGCGACGCAGACGCTGAAACACCTGCTCGCGTAAGGTGACGGGATGCCTCAGAACGCCGGTTGTCTCGCCGAGGGTCCCCGCGTGGGCATACGGCATTTCACCCTCGCGGACGGTGCGGAGTTCACCGCGCGGGCCAGGGAGAGCAAGAGCCTCCACCAGCCGTGGCTCTTCCCGCCCGGCAGCGTCGACGCCTACGCCGTCTACGCGGGGCGGCTCATCGAGGACCCGACCAAGGCCGGGTTCCTCGTCTGCGAGCGGGACGGCGGGGGGATCGCCGGTTTCATCAACATCAACAACATCGTCGAGGGCGGCTTCCTGTGCGGTGCCCTCGGCTACGGCGCCTTCGCGCACGCCGCGGGGCGGGGGCTGATGACCGAGGGGCTCGGCCTCGTCGTGCGCCACGCCTTCGGTGAGATGGGCCTGCACCGGCTGGAGATCAACGTGCAGCCCGGCAACGCGGCGTCGATCGCACTCGCCCGGAGCTGCGGCTTCCGGCTCGAAGGCTTCTCGCCGGCCTTCATCCACATCGACGGTGCCTGGCGGGACCACGAGCGGTGGGCGATCACATCGGAGATGGTCACACCCCGCTGACGACCGCTCGCGCGCGGGTCCGGGTGGGCGCCGCCGGGGAAAGAGCGTTCCTCGCGGACCCGGTCGTCGGCGCCTTTGCGGAATCCTGACCCGAACCTGACGAGCGGATACCCTGGTCAGCAGGCCGATGACCATGTTCCATGGTCATCGTGACGACGATCCGACGTGACGTACTGACCCTCCCGGCGGCGGAGTTGGGCCCGAGCAACCCGCTGCCGCCCCTGCGGCCCCTCGACGAGACGCACACCATCGACGACCGCGACCGCGTCGGCCTGCCGCGCGACATGGCCCGGCAGATCGGGTACGAGCCGCTGCGCAGCGTGCTGCCGGAGCGCATACGGGACGGGTACGAGCGAGAACGGCCGCTCCGCGAACTCGACACGATCGTGATCGAGAACGACCGGCTGCGCGCCACCGTGCTGCCCGGCTTCGGCGGCCGTATCGTCTCGCTCTTCCACAAACCCTCCGCGACGGAACTCCTCTACAGCAACCCGGTGCTCCAGCCGGCCTGCTTCGCCCTCAACGGCGCCTGGTTCTCCGGCGGCATCGAGTGGAACATCGGGGCCACCGGGCACACCACCCTGTCGTGCTCACCCGTCCACGCCGCCCGCGTTCCCGCCCCCGGTGGCGGCGAGATGCTGCGGCTGTGGGAGTGGGAACGGCTGCGCGACCTCCCCTTCCAGGTCGACCTGTGGCTGCCGGACGGCTCCGACTTCCTGTACGTCGGCGTCCGCGTCCGCAACCCGCACGAGAAGCCCGCCCCGCTGTACTGGTGGTCCAACATCGCGGTCCCCGAGGAGCGCCGGGTGCTCGCCCCGGCCGAGGAGGCCTATCACTTCGGCTACGAGCGCCGGCTCCGCCGGGTTCCCGTGCCGGCGTACGACGGGATCGACCGTACGTACCCGCTGGGCAGCACCTTCCCCGCCGACTACTTCTACGAGGTGCCCGACGGGCGGCGCCGCTGGATCGCCGCGGTCGACGACGCGGGCGCGGGGCTGGTCCAGACGTCCACCGACGTCCTGCGCGGGCGCAAGCTGTTCGTCTGGGGCTCGGGGCCCGGCGGGCGGCGCTGGCAGGAGTGGCTCACCGAGCCGGGGACGGGCGGGTACTGCGAGATCCAGGCCGGACTCGCCCGCACCCAGCTCGAACACGTGCGGCTCGAAGCCGAGAGCGACGTCTCCTGGCTGGAGGCCTACGGGCCGTTGTCCGTGAGCGCGGAGACGGCGCACGGGGCGGACTGGGAGGCCGCGCGCGCGGACGTCGAGGACGGGCTGGAGAGCGCCCTCTCCCGGGACACGGTCGACGCCGCGTACGCCGCCTGGCTGCCGCACGCCGACACCGAGCCCGGTGAGGTCCTCGCCGTCGGATCCGGCTGGGGAGCGCTCGAAGTGCTGCGCGCCGCCCACAAGTTGCCCGGTACGCCCTTCGACGAGAGCACGCTCGGCGAGGACCAGGCGCCGTGGCGGGAACTGCTGCGCTCCGGCGCGTTCCCGGAGCCCCGGCGGGTCGGGCCGCCCGGCGAGACACTGGTGGCGTCGCACTGGCGCGACATGCTGGAGACGGCGCCCGCCGTACCGATCGCCGAGTACCACCTCGGAGTCGCCCAGTGGCATGCCGGTGATGTCGCCCAGGCCGTGCGGAGTTGGGAGCGAGCGCTCGAACTCGCGCCGTCGCTCTGGCCGTTGCTGCGCTGTCTCGCCGTCGCCGACCAGGAGGCCGGCAACCACGAGCGCGCCGCCGACCGTTACTCCGAGGCCTTCGACGACCTGTGCCGGGAGCGGCGCGACGACGGGGAGCGGTGGACCGCGGCGACCGCCGCCCTCGGCCGCGAGGCCATCGAGGCGCTGCTGACGGCCCGCCGCCCGGCGGACGCGCGGGCCGTGTGGGAACGGCTGCGCCCCGCCACCCGGGACCGCGGCCGGTTCCGCCTCGTCGAGGCCGGGCTGCTGCTCGCCGAGGGCCGTCGCGAGGACGCGCGGGCGATCTTCGACGCGGGCTTCGAGGCCGCCGATCTGCGGGAGGGAGCGGAGACCATCGACCGGCTGTGGTCCCGGCTCAGCGACGAGCCGCTGCCGGCGCGCTACGACTTCCGCATGCGGCCACCGTCCACGATCTGAGCCTGCCCCGCTCACGACCTCGGGTGTCCCACCCCACCGTGGAGTGGGACACCCGAGGCCCTTCGCGTCCGAGGCCCTTCGCGTCAGGTCCGTCGCGTCAGGTCCGTCGCGTCTCAGGTCCGGTGCGACCGTGTCTCAGCCCCGGCGGTCCGCGTACTCGTACACCGACCCGTCCGGATGCACGGCGATGAGGTTGCGGCCCCCGGGTGTCTCCAAGGGGCCCGCGACGACACGGGCACCGAGGCCGGTGAGGACCCGGCCGGTCTCCTCGACGTCCTTGACGGCGATGGTCGCCGCGACCTTGCGCAGTACGTCGAGTTCGGACTCGGGCCCGCTCATCAGCAGAAAGCAGCCGATCGCGGCGACCGACACACCGCCGCGCTCGAAGCGGAGCGCTCTGCCGCCCGCGAGCCGTTCGTAGAAGGGGATCGCGGCCTCCAGGTCGTCGACGCAGACGCGCAGCGTGGCTCCCAGAATCTCCATGAGGACGAGCCTAGTTGGGGGTGGCCGGAGCGGGAGGCCCTTTCGGCCGAACGCCGCCGGTGCTGGTTCCGGCGCTCGTTCCCGGGGCCTATCCGTTCGCTGCTTCCGTTCGTTACTCGTCCGGTCGGCCGGGTACCCGAACACCATGAAGCGCATCGAGCACCTGGAACATCTGGAGCATCTGGACAAGGAACTCGTCGACGAACTCACCATGGTGGCCCGCGAGACCATCCGGGACGAACTGCGTGAGCAGACGCGCAAACAGCGCCGGACGGCCGCCCTGTACGCCGCTTCGGGAGGCGCCGCGCTGTACGCGGGCGCCGCTCTCGTCCTCGCCCTCGGTCTGGCGCTCGCGTCGGTGCTGCCCGGCTGGGCCGCCGCGCTGATCGCCGCCGGGGTGCTCGGAACCGTCGCCCACGTGCTGCGGCGCATGGCCCGGCCGTCCGTGCCCCGGCCGACGACCGCACACGCGCACGAGCTCGCCCCGCCCGGCCGGGTCATCGGCGGCGGCCCGCCCGCCTCCCCGCCCGGCGGCATGGGCCTGCTGTATCCGCCGATCCAGTCCGGGACGCCCGATGTCCCTGGCACGGGCGCCGGCATGGGCTCGGGTGCCGGCTCGGGTCTCTCGGACGACCCCGAGGTGTGGCTCCGCCGAGCGCGATGACCCGGACCCCCGAAGGCTTGCGAAAAGTCTGAGGTGCCCACGTTTGGGCACCTCGCCCGGGGGGACGCGGAAAGCCCCGTACGACGAGCGATTCCGCCAGAGGAGCACCGTGAGTCGACCCCGCATTCTGATCGTCGGTGCCGGCTTCGCCGGCTACCGGACGGCCCGCGTCCTGTCGCGGCTGGTCCGGCACGAGGCCGACATCACTCTGCTGAACCCGACCGACTACTTCCTGTACCTCCCGCTGCTGCCCCAGGTCGCCGCCGGTGTCCTGGAGCCGCGCCGCGTCACCGTCTCGCTCTCCGGCACGCTGCCCCACGTACGCCTCGTGCTCGGAGAGGCACAGTCCGACGGGATCGACCTCGACGCGCACACCGTGCGCTACAGCGGCCCGGAGGGCGACAGCGGCACACTGACGTACGACCGTCTCGTCGTCGCCGTCGGCGGCGTGAACAAACTGCTTCCCGTACCCGGTGTCGCCGAGCACGCGCACGGCTTCCGAGGGCTGCCCGAAGCGCTGTACCTACGGGACCACGTGACCCGGCAGATCGAGCTCGGCGCCGCCTCGGACGACCCCAAGATCCGCGCCGCGCGCCGCACCTTCGTGGTCGTCGGCGCCGGATACACCGGGACCGAAGTCGCCGCCCAGGGAAAGCTGTTCACCGACGCGCTGGCGCGCAAGCAGTCACTGCGTGAAGGAACCCGACCGCGCTGGCTGCTGCTCGACGTCGCCCCGCGCGTGCTGCCCGAACTGGACGAGAGGCTCTCGCGCACCGCCGCTCGTGTGCTGCGCCGGCGTGGCGTCGACGTGCGCGCCAAGACTTCGGTCGAGGAGGCCACCCCCGACGGAGTCCGGCTCAGCGACGGGGAGTTCGTCGACACCCGGACGCTCGTGTGGTGTGTCGGAGTACGGCCCGATCCGCTGGTCGAGGGACTCGGGCGGCCCCTCGAGAGGGGGCGGCTCCTCGTCGATCCCCATCTCCAAGTACCGAGCCATCCTGAGGTGTTCGCCTGCGGGGACGCGGCGGCGGTGCCCGACCTGGAGCGGCCCGGTCAGTACACGCCGATGACGGCCCAGCACGCCTGGCGGCAGGGGAGGATCGCCGGCCGCAACGTCGCCGCCTCGCTCGGAATCGGCGAGCGCCGCGCCTACCGCCACCGTGACCTGGGTTTCACCGTCGACCTCGGAGGAGTCAAGGCCGCGGCCAATCCGCTGGGCATCCCCCTGTCGGGGCTGCCGGCCGCAGCCGTCACCCGCGGCTACCACCTCGCCGCCATGCCCGCCAACCGGGTCCGGGTCGCGGCCGACTGGCTCCTGGACGCCGTACTGCCGCGCCAGGCCGTGCAGTTGGGCCTGGTCCGCTCGTGGTCGGTGCCACTCGACACCGCCTCGCCCGAGCTGGCGCGGGTGCCGGGAGCACCCGCGGCAGGGGAAGCGCATGAAGCCCCCGAAGCCCCCGAAGTCCTTGAAACTCCCGAAGCGTCTGCGGCGCCCGCGGTGCCTGCGGCACGTGTGGCAACGGACGCACCGGATGTACCGCACACGCCGGGTGCATCGGATGCACCCGACGCGCCGGGCGCGGACGACGCACTCCCGAGCCGTTCAGGGACCGCGAGCCGCTCGGAAGAAGAATCATGAATACGCGCCAACTCATCGATCTGGCGCAGCAATTGGGCGTAGACAGTGTTCGAGCCGCCGATGCCGCGGGCTCCGGGCATCCGACGTCGTCGATGTCCGCCGCCGATCTGATGGCGGTCCCGCCGGCCAACCATCCGCGCCACGGCTTCGAACGCCCTCAGCACCCCGTCAACCTCGTCGGCCCGCACGCGGGCGTCTCCATCGGCCGGGACGGGCCCTCCCGGATGGGTCTGGAGGACCTGGTGATGTTCCGGGCCGTGTACGGCTCGACCGTGTCGTACCCGTGCGACGCCAACCGGACCGCGAAGCTCGTCGCCGCGGGCGTCACCGTTCACGAGACCCTGGCCGCCGCGGAGGCACTCGACCGCGCGGGCGTCCAGGTCCGCGTGATCCACCTCCATTCGGTGAAGCCCGTGGACCGGGCGACCCTGCGCGAGGCCGCCGAGGAGACCGGCCGCCTCGTCACCGTCGAGGACCACCGGGAGGAGGGCGGTATCGGGGACGCGGTGCTCGACGCCTTCACCGACGGCCGTCCCGTGCCCCGCCTGGTGCGCCTCGCCGTCCGTGGGATGCCGGGCTCCGCGAGCCCGGCCGGGCAGCTGCACGCCGCGGGCATCGACGCCGAGTCGATCGCGGCGGCGGCCCGGCTGCTGGTGGAGACGGCCGTGGTGCGCTGACCGGAGACCGGAGGGCACCATGGTCGGTACGCCGATCGTGCGGGCCGGCGTTCCCGCCCGGCGGACGGGGCGAGCCCGGCCTTCGGGCTCAGCCGGCCGGTTGCTCAGCCGACCGGCTCACGGAGCCGGGGCGAGTGGAACCGCGGGAGGAGATCCATGAGCGTTCTGCGCTATGTCTACGCGATCTGCCGCCCCTTCGAGGCGGCGCTGTCGGCCGAGCTGACCGGGGTCGCGGGCGTCCCGCCCAAGCTGCTGCGGCACGGCGACCTGATCGCGGTGGTCGGACCGGTTCCGGAGCCGGAATTCGCCGCCGAACCGCTGCGCCGACGACTGGAGGACGTCCAGTGGCTGGAGGCGACGGCTCGCGCCCATCAGGCTGTCATCGACGCGCTCACCGCCGTCACCAGCCCGCTGCCGCTCCGGCTCGCCACCGTGCTCCGGGACGACAGCGGCGTACGCGTGATGATGGAGGAACGCGAGGAGGACTTCCTGCGGACCCTCGACCGGCTCGACGGGCGGGTGGAATGGGACGTGAAGGTGCACGTTCCCGTGACTTCCGCGCGTTCCGGGGAAACCCTGGAACGCGCGGATGAATTCACGCGCCGATTGCACGGCACCCTTTCCCGGTGTTCCGACGAAACGCGGCTGCGTACCCCGCGCGGTCCGGTGCCTTCCGAGGGGGCGGATACCGAGGTGTTCGACGCCGCCTATCTCGTGCCGCGCGCGGAGTCGGAGGAATTCGTGGAGCGGGTGAACGGAAGTACGCGCGCGGAGCCCGGGGTACGGGTGGAGCTGACGGGGCCGTGGGCGGCGTACTCCTTCACGGGTTCCACGGGACTCACCGGGTTCACGGGCCTCACGGGCTTTACGAGGGGTGCGACGTGACCGTGTCCCTCACCCGGTGAGCGGCACGAAGCGCGGCCCGAGGTCCAGAACCGTCCTGGACCTCGGGCCGCCAACGGCCTCTCCTCCCGAAAGAGGAAGGCCTACCACCTGTACCAGCGACCCCTGCCTCCAGAAGCACTCGTGCCGCGCATCAGGAATCCGAGCAGCCAGAGGACGATGACCACCAGCGCTATCCACCACAGAATCTTCAGCGCGAATCCCGCGCCGAAGAGAACCAGGGCGAGCAACAGGACCAGCAGGATGGGAACCATAGTTTTTGACCTCCTGCGTTCCGTGTTGCCCGATATCGCGGGATCAGACTTCCTTTCGGCAGAGAATTTCTCCGTGCAGTACGGAGAACCAGCCGTCCTCCTGCCGCCCCCACTGCCGCCACGCGTCCGACACCGCCCGCAGCTGCTCCGGGGTCGCGTGACCCCCTTCCGTCGCGCGCTCCGCGTACGCCGAGGCCAGCGTGCGGTCCGCCCACAGACCGCTCCACCACTCCCGCTCGTCCTCGGTGGCGAAGGTCCAGGTGCTCGACGTGGCGGTGATGTCCCGGATCCCGGCTGCCAGTGCCCATGACTTGAGACGCCGGCCCGCGTCGGGCTCACCTCCGTTGGCGCGGGCGACCCGCAGGTACAGGTCCAGCCAGTCGTCCATGCCCCGCGCGGACGGGTACCAGGTCATGGACGAGTAGTCCGCGTCGCGGACGGCGATGAACCCGCCCGGCCTGGTGACCCGGTACATCTCGCGCAGCGCCTGCACCGGATCGCCCACGTGCTGGAGCACCTGGTGGGCGTGGACCACGCAGAACGTGTCGTCCGGGTACTCGAGCGCGTGGACGTCGGCGACCGCGAACTCGACGTTGCGCAGGCCGCGTCCGGCCGCCACCTGGCGTGCCTGGTCCAGGATGCCGGGCGCGTGGTCGACGCCGGTGACCTGCCCGTCCGGTACCCGTTCCGCCAGGTCGGCGGTGATGGTGCCCGGCCCGCAGCCGATGTCGAGGATCCTCATGTGCGGCTTCAGCGAGTCGAGCAGGTACGCCGCCGAGTTGGCGGCGGTGCGCCAGGTGTGCGAGCGCATCACCGACTCGTGGTGGCCGTGGGTGTAGACGGCGGTCTCCCGCGCCTTCGACATGACCGTTCCCCTTCTCGTCGTACGAGGCCTCGCCGGGCGTGTACGCACTCCCCGAGGCGATGCCGTCACCGTACGCGCTCATGTCGAATGATGAGACCCGCATCTTGCCATGTGGACAGCGGGGGTGGGGTGTTGTGCGGACAGGAGGTCGGTGGAGCCGGGGCGCCGGCGTCCGACCGCGCGTGTGGACGGCGTCGGCGCATGCGGGCGTGGACGGCCGTCAGCGCGCGGGAAGGGGGCGGTAGACGGTCAGCGCCCCGGGGCTCTTGCGCAGGGTCACCTCGCCGCTCACCTCGGTGACTTCACCGTCGTAGGCGAGCAGGGTGCCGGGCGCGACGCCCTCGATGCGCAGCCGGCCCACCCGTACGGCCGCGTGGGCGGGGGAGCGGGTGAGCGGGCCCGCGAAGGCGGCGGCCAGCAGACGCACCGCGGGATGGCTGCCACCGTGCACGATGCGTACGTCGAGGCGGCCGTCCGCGAGGTCGAAGCGGCGGGCGGGTGCCAGGCCCATCCGGTGATAGGTGCCGTTGCCGGCGAACAGCAGCCACAACGGGTGGGTACGGCCGTCCAGTTCGGCCCGCAGCGGGTGATGGTCGGCGCGCAGCACGCGCAGCGCCCCCAGTACGCCCGCGGGCCAGCTGCCGATCACGCTGGACCAGTTCTCCCGCTCACGCACCAGCTCCGGATAGATGCCCAGGCTGCACGTGTTGAGGAAGATGCCCTCCGTGCCGCCGGACGCGAACCGGCCCACGTCCACCTGGATCGCGTCGCCCTCCTGGAGGGCGCGGACCAGGTCGCGTTCGCCCTCCACGCCGAGGTCGTGGGCGAAGTGGTTGAGCGTGCCGCCCGGCAGGACGGCGAGGGGGATGCCGTGGCGCAGGGCGACCTCGGCCGCGGTGTTCACCGTGCCGTCGCCGCCGCACACGCCCAGCACCCGGGCACGGGCCGCCGCCTTCTCCAACTCCTCCCGTATGTCGGAGGGTTCGCACTCCACGATCTCCGCGCGCGGCAGCGCGTCGGCCAGCGCGCCGACCCGCTCCGAGCTGCCCGAGCCCGTGTTGGCCACCATGACCAGGCCCTCGCCCTCGGCCAGCGCGGGAGCGTCGGTGCGCGGCCGGCCGGGCGGGGTCACCTGGTCCCGGGTGGGCACCAGCGCGCGTACGGCGTACGCGGCACCGACGCCCAGGGCCGCGCCGGCCAGGACGTCGCTCGGGAAGTGGACGCCGGTGTAGACGCGGGACAGCGCGACCGCCGCGGCGAGGGGCGCGACGGCCGCGCCCCAGCCGCGGGACTCCAGCGCCACCCCGGTCGCGAAGGCGGCGGCGGAGGCCGCGTGCCCCGACGGGAACGACGTGGTGATCGGCTGCCGCTTCAACCGCCGGACGGCGGGGACCGGGTCCAGGCCGGGGCGGGTGCGGCGCACCGAGCGCTTGCCGATCGTGTTGATGGTGGCGGAGGCGAGGGCGAGCGAGGCGACACCCCGTGCGGCGGCCCGGCGGGCCCGCGGAGTGCGGCTCGCCGCCACGGCGGCGGCCGTCGCGAACCACAGGACACCATGGTTCGCCCCGCGGCTCAGCCGCGGCAGCACGGGGTCGCCGCCCGGCCAGTGCCGCGCGGCGACCGCCTCGAAGATCCGGCAGTCCACGGCCAGGAGGCGGTCCCGAAGGGCGTGCCGGCCCGGCACGAGGGCGGTGAGGTCGACATCTGGGGTCGGTGTCATGCGGGTCCGTCTACCCCGGATCAGGCGGTTCCCGCCCCCGCGCCGGGCCCTCGGCCACATACGCGTTTGCCCCGCACCCCCGCTCCCCGGAGAATGCCTGCCCATGGGACATCTCGAAGCCGCACACCTTGAGTACTACCTTCCCGACGGGAGGGCGCTGCTCGGCGATGTGTCGTTTCGGGTGGGGGAGGGGGCCGTCGTCGCCCTGGTGGGGCCCAACGGCGCCGGGAAGACGACCCTGCTGCGGCTGATCTCCGGGGAGCTCAAACCCCACGGGGGGACCGTCAACGTGGGCGGCGGGCTCGGCGTGATGCGCCAGTTCGTGGGCTCCGTACGCGACGAGACGACCGTGCGGGAGCTGCTCGTCTCCGTGGCCCCGCCCCGGATCCGCGAGGCGGCGAAGGCCGTGGACGCGGCCGAACACGCGATGATGACCGTGGACGACGAGGCGGCGCAGCTGCGCTACGCGCAGGCGCTGTCCGACTGGGCCGAGGTCCGCGGCTACGAGTCCGAGACCCTCTGGGACATCTGCACGACGGCCGCCCTCGGCGTCCCCTACGAGAAGGCGCAGTGGCGGCTGGTCCGGACCCTGTCAGGGGGCGAGCAGAAGCGGCTGGTCCTTGAGGCGCTGCTGCGCGGCACCGACGAGGTGCTGCTCCTCGACGAACCGGACAACTATCTCGACGTGCCCGGCAAGCGCTGGCTGGAGGAGCGGCTCAAGGAGACCCGCAAGACCGTGCTGTTCGTCTCCCACGACCGTGAACTCCTCTCCCGCGCCGCCCAGAAGATCATCAGCGTCGAGCCCAGCCCGGCCGGCGCGGACGCCTGGGTGCACGGCGCCGGTTTCGCCACGTATCACGAGGCCAGGAAGGAGCGGTTCGCGCGCTTCGAGGAACTGCGCAGGCGCTGGGACGAGAAGCACGCGCAGCTCAAGAAGCTGGTGCTGAATCTCCGTCAGGCGGCCTCCATCAGCCATGAGTTGGCGTCCCGCTACGCGGCGGCGCAGACCCGGCTGCGGAAGTTCGAGGAGGCCGGACCGCCTCCGGAGCCGCCGCGCGAGCAGGACATCAGGATGCGGCTGCACGGCGGGCGCACCGGAGTACGGGCCGTGACCTGCAAGGGACTTGAGCTCACCGGCCTGATGAAGCCCTTCGACCTGGAGATCTACTACGGCGAGCGCGTCGCCGTCCTCGGCTCCAACGGCTCGGGGAAGTCGCACTTCCTGCGGCTGCTCGCGGGCGGCGACGTCGCGCACACCGGCGAGTGGAAGCTCGGCGCCCGCGTGGTGGCCGGCCACTTCGCGCAGACCCACGCCCACCCGGAACTGGAAGGCCGCACGCTCCTCGACATCCTGTGGTCCGAGCACTCGCAGGACCGCGGAGCCGCGATGTCCCGGCTGCGCCGCTACGAGCTGACCGCGCAGGCAGAGCAGCGCTTCGAGAAGCTGTCGGGCGGCCAGCAGGCGCGATTCCAGATCCTGCTCCTGGAACTGGAGGGCTCGACGGCCCTGCTCCTGGACGAGCCGACCGACAACCTCGACCTGGAGTCCGCGGAGGCCCTTCAGGAGGGCCTCGAAGCGTACGAGGGGACGGTCCTGTCGGTCACCCACGACCGCTGGTTCGCCCGCTCCTTCGACCGCTACCTGGTCTTCGGCTCGGACGGCCGCGTACGGGAGACGCAGGAACCGGTGTGGGACGAGCGCCGGGTGGAGCGGGCCCGGTAGACGGCCTGGAACGGCGGGTTCTCGCGGGGCAGCCCCGCCGGGGGGCCGGCAGCCGGGCTCGTCCCGGGGAGGCCCGGCACCCCGGATGTTCGTAGAGTGGGGTGAGTAGGTCTCGGTCCATGGCTCCCTCCCGGACGCCGCTCGGGGCGGTGTCTGCCCGGGGCGGGTGCCCGGACCGCACCGACGGCCACGACGAGCGGGGTAGCACCATGACCGGAGTCGACCCGGACCGGCTGGACGACCAGCAGCTGATGAGAGAGCTGGAGGCCATCCACCGCACCCGCCACGACACGCTGCTGCACGGTTCGAACGACGCGCTGCACACCCACAACGTGCGCATGGCCCAGCTGGAGGGCGAGTATCTGCGCCGCCACCCGCGCCGGCCCGTCTCGGCGGGCCGTACCCGGGACGGCGCCCGGGAGCGCGGACCCGCGGGGGTGCCGCCGGCATGACCGACCCGGACCCGGTCCTGACCCGGCAGGCGGAGGCCCTGGAGCTCTTCGGCCGCCGTATCCACGCGATCCGCGCGGACCAGTGGGACGACCCCACGCCGTGCACCGCCTGGAGCGTGCGCGACCTCGTCGGCCACCTCGTCTCCGAGCAGGCGTGGGTGCCCGCACTGGTCCGGGACGGCGCCACCGTCGACTCCGTCGGCGACAGCCTGGAGCGCGACCTGCTCGGCCCCGACCCGGTCGCCGCCTGGGACACCGTGGCCGACACCTCCCGCGCCGTGTTCGCCGAGCCCGGCGCGCTCGACCGCACGGTCCATCTCTCGTTCGGGGACATGCAGGCGGCCGACTACTGCGCCCAACTGGTCACCGACCTGACGGTCCACACCTGGGACCTGTCCCGCGTCATCGGCGCCGACGAACAACTTCCCGAGGAACTGCTCTCCTTCGCGGTCAGGGAGGTCACCCCGCACGCGGCGGAACTGGAGAGGAGCGGACTCTTCGCGGGCCCGGAGGAACCACCGCCCGGCGCCGACGTCCAGACGAAACTGCTCTGCCTGGTCGGGCGCCGCCCCTGACCACGCGTGCCGTCCGGATCGGCGCGGGACGGGTGGGGCGCGCTCGGACGCGGGGTACGCGCCGACGCCCGCGCACCCACTGTGCGTACGCGGTCATCATCGGTGACCGCCACGTGGTGAGGTCACGGTCGTCCCCGGCCCCGAGAGGACGCGCGGTCCGGCGCGGGAGACAATAGGAAGGTGTTTGTCCCGCATGGCGCGGGGCAGACGCTGTTGCAGTGCTTCGGACAGGAGGCACGTCCGTGGGAGCGGCTATCCGCGCCATGGGTGTACCCGTCCGGCGTACGGGTGCGTTCCCACGATGACTGTCCATCACACGGCACCATCAAGGGAGTTGCGACGCACCATGCGAACTCAAGCGAGCGCGACGCACCATCCGCACGACGACGCCCCCGACACCACCGAGGCATTCCGCAGGCTCGCCGAGCTCCCCCCGGGGCAGCGGCGCGACACGCTCCGCGCGGAGATCGTCGAGTCCTGGCTGCCGATGGCCGATCGGCTCGCGGGACGCTTCCGCAGCCGCGGCGAGAACTACGAGGACCTGCGCCAGGTCGCGGCGCTCGGTCTGGTCAAGGCCGTCGACCGCTACGACCCCGAGCTCGGCAACGCCTTCGAGAGCTACGCGGTGCCGACGATCACCGGCGAGATCAAACGCCATTTCCGCGACCACATGTGGACCCTGCACGTGCCGCGCCGGGTCCAGGACCTGCGCAACCGGGTCAGGTTCGCCAGCCAGGACCTGTCCCAGACCATCTCGGGCCGCCGGCCCACCGTCGCCGAGATCGCCGAGCACGCCCACATGAGCGAGGAGGACGTCCTGGCGGGCCTTGAGGCCCTGGAGAGCTTCACCGCGCTCTCCCTGGACGCCGAACTGCCGGGCAGCGAGGACGGCTACTCCCTCAGCGACGCCCTCGGTTCGGCCGACCCGGCCCTCGACACCGTCATCGACCGCGAGGCCGTCAAGCCCCGGCTCCAGGCCCTGCCCGAGCGGGAACGCGCCATCCTCTACATGAGGTTCTTCAGCGACATGACCCAGAGCCGGATCGCCGACGAACTGGGCATCTCCCAGATGCACGTCTCCCGCCTCATCAGCCGCTGCTGTACCCAGCTGCGCGACCAGATCATGCGCGACGCGGCCTAGCCGCGACGCCGTCGCCGGCAGGGGGCCCGGCGGACGTCCGCCGGAGGCCCAGGGACCGTCAGGTTCAGTCCGACCATCCCAGCCTCAGGGCGATGTGACGGGACATCAGGTCCATCGCCTGCGCCTCGGCCATCGAGAACGCGAGCCGGCCGCCGGTCCGGAACAGCGTCAACACCCCACGTACGGAACCGGATGCGCCGGGCAGCGGCACACACAGCAGGGACGTCACGTCGGCGCGGACGAGGACCGGGGCGCCCGAGGCGTCGAGGCCGAAGGCGTCCGGATCCTCGGGGCGCACCTGCAGAGCCGTGGACCCGCCGCGTACCGCCTCGGCGACGAGGGGGCACGCGGCGGGATCCTGCGCGGCCACGGCCGCCGCCTCCTCGTCGTACCCGGACGGGCCGAGGACCGCCGTACGGGACAGCCGTCCGTCCCCGGTGTCGGCCACCACCCAGTCCGCGAACCGCCCGTGCAGCACTCCGGCCGCCCGGTCGAGCACCGCCGAACGGTCGCCGTCCGGACCGCCGAGCAGCGCCGTGGTCATGGCGTCCAGCAGGTCCATCAGCGCCGCGTGCCGGGTGGTCGCGGACAGGCTCGGCACCGTCCGCTCCGGCGCACCTCGCCCCGAGGTGCCCGGGAAGGGCGACGGGTTCGCCTCGTCCACCGGCTGGAGCACCACGAGTACGGCGGTCCGCGGCTCCCCGCTGGGCCGCAGCGCGGCCAGCGTCACCCGCACGGGCACCGACGGCTCCCGCTGGAGACGCACGGTGAGCCCGCGGTCGCCCTCGCCGCGGGCCACCGCCGCCGCCTGCGAGCGGAACGCGGCCCGGTCGGCGTGCGCGAGGAACCCGGTCAGCGGCCGGCCGGTGGCGTAACCGGCCCGGACACCGGTGAACGAGGCCGCCGCGAAATTCATCCGGCGCACCACGCTCTCGCGGTCCACCAGCACGACCGGCACCGGCACCCGCTGGAACAGCGCCTTCAGGAGCTGCTGCTCCTGGCGGTCCACGGAGCCGATCCCGGCGGGACCGGCCGCGGACAGCCGCTGGAACTCCGGCCACAACTGCTCCGCCACATGGTCGAGTTCGAAGATCGCCGCGTCGAGCACCGTCGGCAGTTCCTGGGCGGGCACGGACCGTGCCGCCTTCAACTCCGAGACGCGGCGCACGAAATCCGCGAGTTCTTCACCGAATTCGTCCGTCTGCGCCATGCGATCAACGTAACGCGGCCGAGCCGTGCCGTGGGGAGCGGGGCTGGAACCCGCGGGACTTGTCCGGCGCAGGTGGGGGCACTCCGTTCCGGCCTGGGTGAGAGTGCTCGTTTTCGCCGCGGTCGAGCGGGAAGGCGGGGGGAGAGGAGGAGTGAGCCATGCCCGAAACTGATCAACTGGGCGGTCCGGGGCCGGAATCACCCGAGTCGGCCCTTCCCGGGAGGAGGCTCTCGGAACTCGCCGAGCAGGCCACGCGCTGCGTCACGGACTGCTGCGGTGCCAGCAGCCTGGTGTCCGGGGGAGGCACGGAACGGCCCGCCGCGGTGACCCACCCCGACCTCGCCGGACTCGTCTCGGTACAGCTGCGCTCCGGCGACGGGCCGATCCCGGCCGCTCTGGAACGCGGCGAACCCGTCGACTCGGCGGACCTGCTGGTCGAGGAGCGCTGGCCCGGCTACCGGGCCGTGGCCCTCGACGCGGGGGTGCGCTCCAGCGTGACCATCCCCTTTCGCCGTTCCGGGCTGACCGTCACCCTCAGCCTCTACAGCTTCCGGCCCGGCGCCCTCGAAGGCGCCAGGCACGGAGCCGCCCGCACGCTCGGCGACCACACCGCGACCTGCCTGGTCCGCGACCGCTCGTACCGCGCGGCGCTCACCGAACTCGACCAACTGGGGGCCGCGCTGCGCTCCCGGCCCGTCGTCGACCAGGCCTGCGGCATGCTCATGCACGTCCTGGGCTGCGACGCGGACCGGGCCTTCGCCGTCCTGCGCCGGATCTCCCAGGGCACCAACCGCAAACTGTCCGACGTCGCCGCGGCCGTCGTGGACAAGCGGGGACACGGACTGGACCTGAAGAAGGAACTGGTGCCCCGGGCCGGCTGACGGCGGACGGGCGTCGGCCGGTGTGCGGACGGCGGCGGTGGGTGGCGTACGGCTGCGGGGGCGGCTGTCGTACGGCCTGCGGAGGCGAGTGTCGTACGGGTCGCGGTTGGGGTGGGTTCTGTACGGCGGCGTCGGCGTACGCCGGGGGCCGGTCGCCGTAGCACCGCGGTGTCACCCGCTCGGGCCCCTGTTTTCCCGCGAATGGTGCCCGGCCGTTCGCGCCCGGCGGGACGGCGGGCTCTGATGGGCCCGAGGGACACGACGGCCGTGGCCCTCGGACCGCAGCCCCGCCGAAGGAGCCCCGCTCATGCGCCGTACCGCCCGTGTCCTGTACGCCACCGCCCTGGCCGGCGCCGCCCTGGGCGCCGCCGCGTCGGGCGCGTCCGCGGATCCGGCCGCGGAGGTCAGCCCGGGCTCCGTCGAACCCGGCGGCACCCTCACCATCACGGTCACCTGCGACGCGATCGGGGGGACCCCGCCCGACTTCATCGACGCCAGCTCCCGGGGTTTCCAGGAGGGCAAGGTCCAGTTGCACCGGGTCGAGGGCACCGACCCGAGCGCCGTCGGCGCCGCCTCCTACAGCGGCACGGCCCACATTTCGTCCGGCGGGTCCGGCGCGGCTCCCGACACGGCGGCGGACTCCGTCACGCCGGGGTCCGACGCGGGGCGCGGCTCCGACGGGGTGAGCCCCGGCGCGGCGGGCCCCGGCGCGTCAGGCGGCTCCGACGCGAAGAATCCCGGCGCCGCGAGCGCGGACGCGGTGGGCCCGGCCTCCGGGGGTTCGGACACCGTCGCCCCCGACGCCCTGGCACCCGCTCCCGTCGCAGGCGACCCCGCGGTCCCCGACCCGCTGACCCCCGACGCCGTAGGTCCGGAGACGGTCGGTCCGGACACCGTGGGCCCGGATGACGTGGGTCCGGACACGGTGGGCCCCGACACGGTGGGCCCGGACTCGGTGGGTCCCGACACCGCGGCTCCCGACACCTTGGGCCCGGACAAAGCAGGCCCGGACAAGACCGGCCCGGATGCCGGGGGTGCCGACGGGCCGTGGAACGTGGACGGCGTCTGTCCCGCGCCGCCAGGCGGTCAGGGGAGACAGTGGACAGCCTCGTACTCCGTGGGCCGGGGTGCCACGGCGACGCACGGCCCCGACAGCGGGACCGGCTCCGATTCCGGCGCGGGCACGGGCACCGGCGACGGTGGGCGTCCGCCCACCGTCCAGCGTGGCGTACAGGCCGGTGAGGGCGGTGTGTTCACCGACTCCGTGCCGGCTCTGATCGTCGGGAGCGCCCTGATCACCGGGGCCCTGGGCGCGGCCGGGTACAGGCTGCACCGGCTGCGCCGCCGACGGGCGTAGCCGGGAGGCGGCACGGTGCCGGCCGACGGCGCGGCAGGTGACGATGTGACGGGCACATGCGCAAGGCCACGCACAAGAGGACGGGCAGGAGCGTTCCGCAGAGTACGGACGAGGGCAGGGACCAGAGCACGGACGCGAGCGTTCATGGGACGGCATGCCTCTGCGTACTGAGCGGTCCACGGCATGGGCCGGCGATCCGCGTGAAGTGGGCTGTACGAGGGGACGAAGGCACCCGGAACCGTACGGACGGGCAGGCTCCGGAACAGCGAACGGCAGCACCCACGGTGCGGAGGCAGGTATGCGGCGGACGGCCCCGGAAGGCCACGGACCGGTCCGGTACGGGCCACCGCTGCCCGATCAGGGCCTGCCCGTGCTGCCGGAACTCCGCGCCGTGCTGGCCGCCGCCGCGGACCGCTCGGACACCGGCCTCTTCGGCGGCGGCCCCGCGCTCCTCGACGCCGCCCGCGGCTACTGGAACCGGCGCGGACTGCCCGCCGCACCCGACCGGGTGGTGGCCGCCCCCGGAGCCCCCACGCTGCTGCTGGCCCTGACCGGAGCGCTCGGCGGCGACGTCCTCGCGCCCCGCCCGTGCGCCGCGTGGTGGGCGCCGCAGGCACGCCTGCTCGGCAGAACCGTGTTCCACGTCCCGACGCCCGCGGAGTGCGGCGGAGTCCCGGATCCGTACGCCCTCCTGGAGACCGTCCGCAGAGTGCGAGCGGAGGGCGGCGACCCGCGCCTGCTCCTGCTGTCCGTGGCCGACGATCCGACCGCCACCGTCGCACCGCCCGAGGTGGTGCACGAGATCGTGGAGGTCGCGGCGGGCGAGGGACTGCACATCGTCAGCGACGAGACCTGGCGCGACACCCTGCACCGGCCGCACGACACCGTGCTGCTCAGCCCCGCCGAGATGCTCCCCGACGACGTCACCGTGATCACCGACCTCGCGGGCGCCTTCCTGCCGCAGGGCTGGCCCGCCGCCGTCGCCCGCTTCCCCGGCAACGACGCGGGCGCTCTGCTGCGTTCCCGCGTCCTCGACGTGCTCACCGTGCTCGGCGCGCGCGTCGCCGAACCGGTCGCCGCGGCGGCCGCGTACGCGCTCGGCGAGCCCGCCGCGATCACCGAACGGCTCACCGCCGCCGTACGCCTGCACGCGCGGGTGGCCGACGCCGCGCAGCGCGCGGTGGGCGCCGCGGGTGCCGTCGTGCGCCCCCCGCAGGCCGGCCGGCACCTGTACGTCGACCTCGGCCCGCTCCGCTCCGCCCTCGGCGCGCACGGCGTCGGCGACGCGCAGGACCTGGAGGACTACCTCTCCGCCCGGCTCGGCATGCCCGCGCCGGGCGGACACCGCTTCGGCGACGACCTCGCCGCGCTGCGGGTCCGCCTGGGCACCGGGCCGCTGCTCGGCTCCACCGACGAGGAGCGGGAGGAATCCCTCACCTCCCCGTCGCCCCTGGAACTGCCGCATGTGCACAGCGCGTTGACCCTGTTGGGGTCGGCCTTCGACGATCTCCGCGACGACGCTCAGCGATGGGAGTCTCCTCGATGACGCAGCAGTCCGAGTCGGCCACGAGCACGACGACCCAGGACACCGGCGATCCCGCGCCCCCACCCGCCCCGGCATCGGCGCTCGCCCTTCTGCCCATCGGCGCCTACGACCCCCGCTGGTGGCTGAGCGATGTGCACTGCGACCCGGAAGAAGCCGTGCGAGCGGCTGTCGACCTGCGCGCCCGGCGGATGGCACCGATGCACTGGGGCACGTTCGTGCTCTCGGCGGAACCGGTACTGGAGCCCCTGCGGCGAGTGCGGGCCGCCTGGGAACGGGCGGGCCTGGCCCGGGAGAACCTCTGGGATCTGGCAGTGGGAGGCTCCCGGGTACTGGAGCGACCGCGCTTCGGAAGCACGGGATATCCCCCAGACCGTCCGGACGGGGGCGACGGACGGAAGCGTCCACGTCGCCTTGACGGGAAGCGACTGCGCCCCCTCCTGGAGAAGCGGCCGGGTCCCTACGAGGGCGGCGTCCCGCGGAACCTGCGCCACACACTCGGCGCCGCGCCGATCGCCAGGGTCAGTGCCACCGCCGCCACCACGCCCTCCCAGGGCTCAGGGAAGAGCGAGCCGCCGAGGATGCCGATGATCTGGTAGGTGGCCGCCCACGCGAGACAGGCCGGGATGTCCCCGCGGGCGAAGACGCGCAGGGGCATCTTCGCCAGCAGACAGGCCAGCATCACCGGAATGCGGCCCGCCGGCACGAGGCGGGACAGGACGAGGACCGCGATGCCGTGGTCGGCGAGCTTCCGCTGCGCCTGGGCGAGCCGGTCCTCGGGGGCACGCTCCCGGATCGCCTCCAGCCAGCGCGACCCGTTCTTCGAGCCCATGCCGCGCCGGCCGAGCCAGTAGAGCGATATGTCGCCGAGGAACGCGGCGACCGAGGACACCAGGAACACCGTCAACAGCGCGAAGGGCGACGTCGACGTCCGATGGAAGGCCACCACCGCAGCCGAACTGACCAGCGCACCCGTCGGCACCACCGGCACCAGCGCGCCGATCAGCACCAGCAGGAACAGGGACGGATATCCGATCGCCTGCTGAGTGGAATCCGGCGGCACGGCCGGGGCCGCGGCGGACAGGAACACCACCGGTGCGGCGCCCTTGGCCGACTGGAGGAAAGCGGGAACCACCGCGCCCGCGGCGGGCCAGGGGATCACCGAGCGGCCTCCGGACGCACGCTCTCGCCATGCCCCAGCAGGTGCACGGCCACCTGGGGCGCACGTTCGGCGGCCAGGCGCACGAACTCCTCACCCGGCGCATGGAATTCATGGGGGCGCACGGCATCCATCCCGATGGGCCACAACGTGCCGTAGTGCACCGGCACAGCGCTGCGCGGCCCCAACGCGGCGAGCGCCTCGGCGGCCCGCCCCGCGTCGAGATGCCCCTCCCCGAGATACGGACCCCAGCCGCCCACCGGCAGCAGCGCCACGTCGACATCCCCGACCTCTTCGGCCATCGACGCGAACAGCCCCGTGTCCCCGGCGAAGTACGTCCGCGACTCGCCCTCCACCACGTACCCCACGGCGGGGGAGCGGTGCGGTCCGATCGGCAGCCGCCGTCCGTCGTGCCGCGCCAAAACCGTGCGGACGACCAGGTCACCGACCCGGGTGCGATCACCGGGCGCGACCTCGGTGAGCCGCAGATGGTCCAGCCTGCGCAGTCCGGGCACCGAGCGCGGGGCGCCGCGCGGCACGAGCAGCCGGGTACCCGGGGCCAGCCGCGCCAGCGACGGCAGATGCAGATGGTCGGCGTGCAGATGGGAGACGAGTGCCACGTCGGCGACCGCCGCGGGGGGAGGGGGCGGCGCCCCGCGCCTGCGCCGCAGGTGCGCGAGCCGGCGCGCGAAGAGGGGATCGGTGAGCACGCGTGTCCCGGAGTCCTCCAGCGTGCAGGTGGCGTGCCCCCACCAGGTGATCTCCACCGGCACCTCTTTGCCTCCTTCGCACGACTCCCCCCGAGCCTACGGGCAGGAGTAGGGTCTGCGGCGAAACCCGGAGGTGAGGGGGACGCCATGAGAGACGCACGCGCTGCCTCCGGCACGCCCGCCCTCAAGCGCTCGCACGAGTGGATCGGCCCCGCGTCGCGCCCTCCGTCGCTTCGCGTCACGGCCATCGCGAGCCTGACACCGCTGGAGGAACTCGACGCGGACCCCTTCCTCGTCGACTCCCGCAGCCAGCACGCGATGTGCGCCCGCTGGGCCGCCGAACACGGCTACGTCGTCACCCGGGAACTCCTCGTACGCGGTCTGCGCCCCGACCACCGCAGCCTGTGGGCGGACGTCGAGGCCGGCCTCGTGGATCTGTTCGTCGCGCCCAGCCGCCGGGTGCTGGAGCGCGCGCTCGCCTCGGTCGAGGAGTTCACCGCAGAGTGCGTGCGCCGCGGCGTGCGCGTCGAGACCGTGGGCACCGCCGAACCGTCGTACGACGCCCAGATGAAGGCCCGGGTCCACCGCCGCCTGTCGATGCCGACGGCCGGATACGACGGCCGCTGAGCTCTCCCCGGTGGCAGAGCCCTGAGGGAAGTCCTGCGGGGAGCCCTGAGGGAAGCGCGGGGGGACTCCTTGCGGCTTTTGGGGACTTCTGGGGATCTCCGGCCGTTGTGACAGGGTGGGAGCAGGCCGCGTGGACCGGGCGGGCGGGACGTGAGGTGGACTGGGCGTGGACGGAGGACGTTGGCGGCGCGTCGCCGGCGCGGCGGGGCGGAGTATCACGGTGTGGGCCGTGTCCACGGTCACGATGCTCGTCCTCGCCGGTGTGCTGCCCGATTTCCGGCTGCAGTCGGACAGCGGGGACAGCGCGACCCGGATCGCCGTCACCGCGGCGGCCGGCGCGGGCGTCTTCGGCCTCCTGTCGTCGCTGGTGTGGCCGCTGCTCGTGCGGGCCCTGCTGCTCGTGCCCGCCCTGGTGCTCGGCCTGCTCGTGTTCTTCCTGAACGGCTCGCTGCTGCTGATCGCCCTGCGGCTCAACCCCTCCGGGCACGGTGAGGCGGCCCCCGAGACCGCCGTGGTCGTGGCCGCCGTGATGTCCGCCGTCGCCTCGGCCACCGGCGGCGCCCTCGCCGTGCGGGACGACGACGCGTACCGCCGCCGGCTCTACCGGCTCGCCGACCGTCGCCGCCGACGCCTGGCCGGGCGGCCCGGTCCCTCGACGCACGGTGTCGTCTTCCTCCAGCTCGACGGGGTCGGGCACGACGTGCTGCGCGAGGCGATCGGCAAAGGGCTGATGCCGACCGCGGCCCGATGGCTGAGCGGGCCCCGCCCCACCCACCGGCTCACCTCGTGGCGCACCGACTGGTCCAGCCAGACCGGCGCCAGCCAGCTGGGCATCCTGCACGGCACCAACCACGACGTCCCGGCCTTCCGGTGGTACGAGAAGGACACCCAGGAGGTCATGGTCTGCAACCGGCCGACCAGCGCCGCGGAGCTGCAGCGCCGGGCCGTCGCGCGCACCGGTGACGGGGGACTGCTCACCGTCGGCGGCGCGAGCCGCGGCAACCTCTTCAGCGGCGGCGCCGACGAGCTCGCCCTCGTGCTGTCCGTGGCGGCGCGCAGGGGACGGGACAACCGCTCACGGGCGGGCTACTTCGCGTACTTCTCCGACCCGGCCAACGCCGTCCGTACGGCGATGTCGTTCGTCGCCGAAGTCCTCAGAGAGACGGGCCAGTCCACCCGGGCCCGCATCGAGCGGCGACGGCCCCGCGTCGACCGCGGCGGGCTGTACCCGTTCATCCGCGCCTTCGCGACCGTCGTCGAGCGGGACGTCGTGGTCGCCGCGGTGATCGGAGACATGCTCGCCGGGCGCAACGCGGTCTACGCGGACCTGGTGGCGTACGACGAAGTGGCGCACCACTCCGGGCCGCGGAGCCGGGACGCCGGGAAGATCCTGGAGCGGCTCGACCGGTCGCTCGCGCTGATCGAGAAGGTCGCCGAGCACGCCCCGCGGCCGTACCGGATCGTCGTGCTCTCCGACCACGGCCAGAGCCCGGGGGAGACCTTCCTGACCCGCTACGGCCTCAGCCTCGGCAATCTGGTCCGGGCCGGCTGCGGGCTGCCCGTGCCCCGCAAGGCCCGGCGGACCCACAGCGGTGCCGAGGCGCGGACCGCCGTACGAGCCGCGCTGCGCAGGCCGGTCGAGGAGCGAGAGGAGCGCCGCGGACCGGCGGGGCGCCGCTCCGAGCCCCTCGTCCTGGCCTCCGGCAACCTCGGCCTCGTCTCCTTCCCCGACGTTCCGCACCGGATGAGCCGGGAGGAGATCGACCGCCGCCACCCCGCGCTGCTCTCCACGCTCGCCAACCACCCCGGCGTCGGCTTCCTCCTGGTCCGCAGCGAGGAGTACGGCGGCCTCGTGCTCGGCGCGCACGGAGTCGAGGTGCCCGTGGACCACCTCGACGACGAACACCCGGGCCCGCTGGCCGACTTCGGCCCCGGCGCCGCCGACGCCGTGCGGCGCACGCACTCGTTCGCGCACGCCGCGGACATCATGGTCAACTCCTCGTACGACCCCGCCGAGGGCGAAGTCCTCGCCTTCGAGGAGCAGATCGGCTCGCACGGCGGACTCGGCGGCGCCCAGGGGAGACCCTTCCTGCTCTCGCCGGTCGCCCTGTCCACACCGGTCGGCCCGGCCACCGAACTCGCCGGCCCGGCCACCGACTTCGTCGACGCGGACACCGAACTCGTCGGCGCCGAGCGGGTGCACGACGTCCTGCGGCGCTGGCTGCGCGAGTGCGACGGCCCCCAAGTGCCGCTGCCGGCCCGCCCGGACGAGCAGGCCGCCTGAGCGGGACGCTCTCCTGTGCCCCGGTGGCCGAGCGGCGGACTGATGGGGCGGCCGGGCGACGGGATCGCGCCTCGAAAATGGGAGGCGGTGGGTGGACCTCCGTGCCCACACTGTGCGTATCGGACACCGCGCCTCTGCGCGCCTCTCTCGAACGCCCCCAAGGAGCTCGCCTGTGCAGGCAGCCGTCACCGTCACTCCCGCCCGCATCCCGGAGCTGCTGCTCGGTCTCGCCACCGTGCGGCCGGTCTTCCTCTGGGGCGCCCCCGGCATCGGAAAATCCTCCCTGGTACGGGAGTTCGCCGAATCGCTCGGGCTGGAGTGCGTGAGCCTGCTGGGCACGCAGCTGGCGCCGGAGGACCTGATCGGCGTGCCGCAGATCCGCGACGGACGCTCCGTCTTCTGCCCGCCGCAGGCGATCGCCCGCGACGAGCCGTACTGCCTGTTCCTGGACGAGCTGAACGCGGCGACGCCCGATGTGCAGAAGGCCTTCTACTCGCTGATCCTGGACCGCCGCATCGGCGACTACGAGCTGCCCAAGGGCTCCATCGTGATCGGCGCGGGCAACCGCTCGACGGACAACGCGCTGGCCCGCCCGATCGCCTCGGCCCTGGTCAACCGCCTCACGCACGTCCACCTGGAGGCCTCCCCGAAGGACTGGCTCGTCTGGGCGGCCGCGAACGACATCCACCCCTGGGTGCTTGACCACCTCACCGACCGGCCCGACCATCTGTGGTCCAGGCCGCCGAAGACGGAGGAGCCGTTCTCCACGCCGCGCTCCTGGCACATGCTGTCCGACGCGCTGGGCTCCTTCGGCCCCGAGGTCGACGAGGGGACCCTGAAGGTGATCGCCCATGGCACGCTGACGCCCGCGCACGCCGTCGCCTTCTGCGGCTACGTCAAGATCGTGCGCAGCCGGTTCGGCATCGAGGCCATCCTGAAGGGTGACGCCCGCTGGCCTTCCCGCGTGGAGGACCGCGACCTCCTCTACTACCTCGCGGAGTCCTTCCGCGGCCGGCTCGTCAAGGAACTGCCCGCCAGCCGCGAACACCTCTCGGCGAACGCCCGCCAGACCGCGTACCGCGCCAAGTCCCTGCTCGTCCAGCTCGCCGAGATCTCCGTCGAGGTCGCCCAGAGCGTCATCGTGTCCGACCCCGACGGCAATCCCGTCCTGCCCGCCTGGTTCCTGGTGGAGGCGGCCCGGGACATGCCGCGCCTGGTGGAGGCGCGCCAGTGAGTTCCCGTACAACTCCGTACCCGCGTACGTTCGTTGAGGTGGCCGGGGCTGCCGGAGTGACCGGAGCGGCTGGGGTCGTCGGGGCGGCCAAGGCGGCGGGGGCCGTGCGGTGAGCCGCGCCCGCAAGGCCGACCCCAAGGCCAAGGACCGGCCCGATCCCGCCGCCGAGGCGTTCGCCGAGGGCATGCGGCTCGTGCGGGCCAACCGCGCGCTGGCCGCCATCGGCTTCAGCACCTGCCGGCAGGAGACGTGCGCCACAGCTCCCCGGAACGGACTGGTGGCCGTCGACTCCGACGGGACCGTGCACGCCAACCACACCCTCCGCGCCGAACCCGCCGCCTGGGCCTGGGCCGTGGCCCACGCCGTCATCCATCTGGGCTTCGGCCATGTCCCGGCCGGCGCCGGGACGCGCGAGCAGCCGGACCGTTTCGACCTCGCGGCCCGCTGCGTGGTGGTGAACCGCTTCCTGCTCGGCTTCCCGGTCGGCCTGACCCCCGAGAACCTTCCGGCCTCCTACCCGGACGGCGACGAGGAACGGCTCGCCGCGCGCTGGCGCCGCGACGGCATCCCGCCCATGTACGAGCACTGCGGTACGGCGGGCGGCGACCCGGACCAGGTGCTGGTGCCCTGGAACACCTGGATGGGCGGTACCCCGCCCGACTGGCAGGTGGCCTTCGCGCACGCGCTGACCCGCACCATGGCCGACGCGATGGACGTGGCGGGCGGCCGGCGCGATTCCATGCGCGGAGGGCCGACCCGGCTCCAGCCCTGGGAGCGGGCGCTGAGCTGGTTCGTCTCGTCCTACCCGCTGCTCGGTGGCGTCGCGGCGGGCGTCACCCTCGTCGCCGACGCCGAGATCGCCCGCGCCTACGGCATCTCCGTCGCCGCCGTCGACACGGACGCGGCCGAGATCTACGTCAATCCGCTGCGCGAATTCAGCGACGAGGAATGGCGGTTCGTCCTCGCCCACGAGATGCTGCACGCCGCCCTGCGCCACGGCGACCGCACCGGCACCCGTGACCGGTACCTCTTCAACATCGCCGCCGACTATGTGATCAACGGCTGGCTGCGCGAGATGCAGATCGGCACGATGCCCGACGGGCTGCTGTACGACGCGGAGTTGAAGGACCTCTCGGCCGAGGAGGTCTACGACCGGATCGCCGGCGATCTGCGCCGGATGCGCCGCCTCGCCACGCTGCGCGGCAAGGGAGCGGGCGACATCCTGGGCGGCCCGCTCGGCTCGCCGCGCGACTATGTCGACCTCGACGAGTTCTACCGCCGCGGTCTGGCCCGGGGTCTCGATCTGCACCAGCAGCAGGAGCGCGGCTTCCTGCCCGGCGGCCTGGTCGAGGAGATCCGCGCGCTCAGCCATCCGCCGCTGCCCTGGGACGCCCGGCTCGCCCGCTGGTTCGACGAGTTCGTGCCCCGCCCCGAGCCCCTGCGGTCGTACGCGCGTCCCTCCCGTCGGCAGGCGGCCACCCCCGACATCCCGCGCGCGGGACGCTGGTTCCCGCCCGAGGAGATCGCCCGCTGCACCTTCGGTGTCGTGCTCGACACCTCCGGCTCCATGGACCGCACCCTGCTCGGCAAGGCGCTGGGCGCCATCGCCTCGTACGCCGAGGCCCGCGATGTACCGGCCGCCCGCGTGGTGTTCTGCGACGCCGCCCCGCACGACGCGGGCTATCTGCCCGTCACGGAGATCGCCGGACGCGTGCGGGTGCACGGGCGCGGCGGCACGGTGCTGCAACCGGGCATCGATCTGCTGCACCGCGCCGACGACTTCCCGCCGGGCGCGCCCGTCCTGGTGATCACGGACGGATACTGTGACGTGCTGCGGGTGCGGCGCGAGCACGCCTATCTGATTCCGAAGAGCGCACGGCTCCCGTTCACCGCGCGCGGACCGGTCTTCCACGTGACCTGACCCCCCCCGGCGCCCCGGCGACGGTACGTCAGCAGACCCTTTCCCGGACCTCGTCGGGGAAATCCCGGACACGCCCCGGCAGGTCGCCACCCGATCCGCGGGGTGTACCGGGCCCAGGTGTGATCGGATGGGAGACACGGACCCCGGCAACGGGACCACACCCGAAAGGAATCATCGTGGCAACCACGCGCACCGCACACACCGTGTGGGAAGGCAACCTGCTCGAGGGCAACGGCGTCGTCACCTTCGACTCCTCCGGCATCGGCCAGCAGCCGGTGACGTGGGCGTCGCGGGCCCAGGACGCGAACGGCAGGACCAGCCCCGAGGAACTGATCGCGGCCGCCCACTCCAGCTGCTTCTCCATGGCGCTGTCGCACGCCCTCGCGGGTGCCGGCACCCCGCCCACCAAGCTCCTCACCAACGCCGATGTCACCTTCCAGCCCGGCGAGGGCATCACCGGCATCCACCTCACCGTCGAGGGCACGGTTCCGGGCATCGACAACGACGCCTTCGTCGCCGCGGCCGAGGACGCCAAGAAGAACTGCCCGGTCAGCCAGGCCCTGACCGGCACGACGATCACCCTGTCGGCGAAGCTCGCCTGACGCCCGTACGCCGATGCCGCGTCCTCCCGTGGGGGCGCGGCATCGGCGTGTCCGCCCCCGCCAGGCCGTCCGCGCCATTGACAAGCGGGAACGCGCGTCTTGTGCTTGAGGGCGGGCAGAGCCCTGGCGGAAGGGGACGGACATGGCACGTGCGGTCGGAATCGATCTCGGTACGACGAACTCGGTGGTGGCCGTCCTGGAAGGGGGTGAGGCCACGGTCGTCGCCAATGCCGAGGGTGCGCGCACCACGCCCTCGGTGGTGGCCTTCGCCAAGAACGGCGAGGTGCTGGTCGGCGAGGTCGCCAAACGGCAGGCCGTGACGAACGTGGACCGCACCGCGCGGTCCGTGAAGCGGTACATGGGCGATGTGACCTGGCGGTTTCCCGAGAAAGGCACCATCGACGGCACCCGGTACCGCGCGCAGGAACTGTCCGCGCGAGTGCTGCAGAAACTGAAACGGGATGCCGAGGCCTATCTCGGCGAGGACGTCACGGACGCCGTGATCACCGTGCCCGCCTACTTCGACGACGCGCAGCGCCAGGCCACCAAGGAGGCCGGCGAGATCGCGGGCCTGAAGGTCTTACGGATCATCAACGAGCCGACGGCCGCCGCCCTGGCGTACGGGCTCGACCGCGGGGAGGAGCAGACCGTCCTCGTCTTCGACCTGGGCGGCGGCACCTTCGACGTCTCGCTCCTGGAGATCGGCGACGGTGTCATCGAGGTCAAGGCGACCAACGGGGACACCCGGCTCGGCGGCGACGACTGGGACCAGCGGATCCTCGAACACCTCGCGCAGCGCTTCAAGGCCGCGCACGGCATCGATCTCGGACGCGACAAGATGGCGCTGCAACGGCTGCGCGAGGGTGCCGAGAAGGCCAAGATCGAGCTGTCCTCCGCCACCGAGACCAACGTCAACCTGCCCTACATCACCGCCACCGCCGAAGGCCCGCTGCACCTCGACGAGAAACTGACGCGGGCCCAGTTCCAGGAACTGACGGCCGACTTGCTCGACCGCTGCAAGACCCCCTTCCACCAGGCCGTCAAGGACGCCGGCGTGAAGCTGTCCGCCGTCGACCACGTCATCCTGGTCGGCGGGTCCACCCGGATGCCCGCCGTCACCGACCTGGTGAAGGAACTCACCGGCAAGGACCCGCACAAGGGCGTGAACCCGGACGAGGTCGTGGCCGTCGGCGCCGGACTCCAGGCCGGGGTGATCCGGGGAGACGTGAAGGACGTGCTGCTCCTCGACGTCACCCCGCTGTCCCTCGGCATCGAGACCAAGGGCGGCATCATGACCACGCTGATCGAGCGCAACACCACGATTCCCACCCGGCGTTCGGAGATCTTCACGACGGCCGCCGACAACCAGCCCTCGGTCGGCATCCAGGTCTACCAGGGCGAGCGCGAGATCGCCGAGTACAACAAGAAGCTCGGAGTCTTCGACCTCACCGGTCTGCCGCCCGCGCCGCGCGGGGTCCCGCAGATCGAGGTCGCCTTCGACATCGACGCCAACGGGATCATGCACGTCTCGGCGAAGGACCTGGCCACCGCACGCGAGCAGAAGATGACCGTGACCGGCGGCTCGGCGCTGCCCAGGAACGACATCGACCGCCTGGTGCGCGAGGCCGAGCAGTACGCCGAGGAGGACCGCCGCCGCCGGGAGGCCGCCGAGACCCGCAACCACGGCGAGCAACTCGTCTACCAGACGGAGAAGTTCGTCCGCGAGAACGACGAGCGCGTCCCCGCCGACACGAAGGCCGAGGTCGCCTCGGCGGCCGCCGAACTGAAACAGTTCCTGGAGGACTCCTCCACCGACACCGCGGCCCTGCGCGGCGCCATCGAGAAACTGGCCACCGTCAGCCAGCAGATGGGCCAGGCCATGTACGCCCGGGTCCAGCAGCAGTCGTCGCCGGAGGACCAGCCGCCCACCGAGCACGCCCCGGGCGAGGACGAGGGCGTGGTGGACGCGGAGATCGTGGACGAGGAGCGGGACGGTACCGCCAAGGACGGCGCCGCCTAGGCGTGTTGAGTGGTGACCTGCCCGGCCCCCGGTCCGGGGCCCGCTCAGTAGCGCTCGCGGCACTCCCGCAGGAGTTCCTTGGTGCGCTGGGCGGAGGCGGAGTGGGCCGACATGTGGTCCAGCACCTCCAGGTGCAGGGCCACCTCCTCGCGCGCGTCGAGATACAGGGCGCCGGTCACGTACTCGCTGTAGACGATGTCCGGCAGCTCCCGCTCGGCGAAGCGGAACAGCGCGAAGGAGGTGTACGTCCCCGGGTGCGGGCCGGCCGCGAACTCCGCGACCTGGAGCGTCACATGATCGAGCTCGACCCATTCGAGGAGCCGGTCCATCTGCTCGCGCATGACCTCACCCCGGATGCTCACCGGGCGCAGCAACGCCGTCTCGTCCATGATCACCCATAGATGGGGAGGGTTCTCGCGGGTGAGCAGTGCCTGCCGCTTCATACGCAGTGCCACATGCCGGTCGATGGCGTCGGGGCCCGTCTGCCCGACCGTCCCGGCCTCCAGCACGGCCCGCGCGTACTCCTCGGTCTGCAACAGCCCCGGCACGAAGTGCGGTTCGTACGAGCGGATCAGCTGGGCCGCGCCCTCCAGGCTGACGTGCATGCTGAACCAGTCCGGCAGCACGTCGTGGTACCGCTGCCACCAGCCCGGCTCGTTCGCCTCCTCGGCCAGCGCCACGAAGACGTCCGCCTCGTCGTCGGCCACACCGTACGTCGTCAACAGCACCTGCACGTACGGGATCTTGAGGGCGACCTCGGCCATCTCCATGCGCCGTACGGTCGCCGGGGCGACCCGCAGTACGCGTGCCGCCTCTTCCCGTTTCAGGCCCGCGGCCTCGCGCAGCTCCTGCAGCCGTCGCCCCAGAACCACCTGCCCGACTGTGGGCGCTGGTCGCCGCTCACTCACGCCACGCCTCCCCACGCGCCGAAGTATGCGTGCAGTGTGCCATGTCCGTGGAGAACCATCGGAGGTTGGCCCCAACACATCGGCATCCAGGGCGATTTGACTGGCCGGTGATCCTGACGTGTACCGCACTCGGCTGCTGGATCATCGGCACACGGACGGTGATGGACCATCACGAATGCCGTGAATGAAGGTACTTGACCGTCGCCGGGTCCGCCGGGAGGAACGTCTCGATGGCCAGCTCGGCGACCGTCACGTCCATCGGGGTGTTGAACGTCGAGATGGACGAGATGAACGACAGCACCCGGCCGTCGTGCTCGATCCGCATCGGGAGCGCGAAGCGGGGGGCGGGCCCGAACGGCTCGTCGTCCTCGGCCGCGTCCCGGTCCGGGACCGGATAGGCCGCCACCTCCTCGTACAGCGCGCGCAGCGGCCGCGAACGGCGCAGCGCGATCTGCCGGTCCATCTGGGCGAGCAGATGGTCCCGCCACGCGCGCAGATTGCGGATGCGCGGCGCCAGGCCCTCCGGGTGGAGGGTCAGCCGCATCGCGTTCAGCGGCGGAACGAGGAGCCGTTCCGGGACGCCGTCCAGCAGCATGGCGATGCCGCGGTTCGCGGCGAGAACGTCGTACGTCGCGTCGACGACCAGCGCCGGATACGGCTCGTAGCCCTGGATCAGCCGCTCCACGCCCTCGCGCAGCGCGTCCATCGAGGGGTCGTCGAGCGGGGTCTCCGGATAGTGCGGGGCGTAACCGGCCGCGAGCAGCAGCGCGTTGCGCTCGCGTACCGGCACGTCGAGGTGTTCGGCGAGCCGCAGCACCATCTCCTCGCTGGGGCGGGCGCGGCCCGTCTCGACGAAACTGATGTGCCGGGCCGAGGAGCCCGCCCGCAGCGCCAGTTCCAGCTGACTCACCCGCCGCTCCTCCCGCCAGCCGCGCAGCAGCGGTCCGACACCCTTCTCGGCGGAGGCACTTGAGACGGCGGCGGGACGAGACGGGACAATGCGCATACGAGGACCGTAGTCGAGGAGTGGCACGTGAACGACTTGTGGAACCTGTCCTGGGAGGCGGAGGCCCTCTACCGGGCACGCGTCCGCGGCTGTCTGCTGGGCGGCGCGCTCGGCGACGCCCTCGGCTACCCCGTCGAGTTCGACTCCCTTGACCGGATCCGCGCCGCGCACGGACCGCGCGGGGTGACCGGACCCGTCCCCGACGCCGACGGGGTGGTGGGCCGGATCAGCGACGACACCCAGATGACGCTGTTCACGGTGGAGGGTCTTCAGCAGGCGCACGCCCGCGAGCGGCTCAAGGGCATCGGGGGCGGCTGGTCCCGGCTGGTGCGCTGGGCGTACGGCCGGTGGCTGGACACACAGACCGAGCCGGCACCCGGCCCGGACGTCCACGGCGGACTCGCCGCGCAGACCTGGCTGTACGCACGCCGGGCACCCGGCAACGCCTGCCTCTCCGGGCTCAGACAGCGGGACCACTGTCCCGACCCGATGAGCGAGCTCGGCCCGCCCGGGCCCGTCAACCCGGATTCCAAGGGGTGCGGCGCGGTCATGCGCTCGGCGCCGTTCGGGCTCACCCGCGCCCCGGCCGACACCGCGTTCGGCATGGCCGCCCGCTGTGCCCAGATGACCCACGGCCACCCCACGGGGTACTACGCCTCAGGAGCCCTCGCGGCGATCGTCGCCCACCTCGTCTCCGGGGACTCCCTGGAGGGCGCCGTCCTGCGTGCGCTGCGGCTGCTCGCCCGCCACCCCGGGCACGAGGAGACCACGGCCGCCCTGAACCGCGCCCTCGACCTCGCCTCCGAAGGCGCTCCGACCGCGGAGAAGGCCGAGTCCCTCGGCGCCGGCTGGATCGCCGAGGAGGCCCTGGCCATCGCCGTCTACTGCGCCCTCGCCGTGCCCCGCGTCACCGACGCCCTGCTCCTGTCCGTGAACCACTCCGGCGACAGCGATTCCACCGGCGCGATCTGCGGCAACCTCCTCGGCGCCCGGCACGGCGACCACGGGCTCCCCCAGGAGTGGCTGGAGCGGATCGAGGGGCGCGCCACGATCACGCTCCTGGCGGACGACTTCGCGACGGAGTGCGTACGACGGTGAGCCCCGGGCCGGCGGGGACCGCCCCGGCGCCCCGCCGCCGGACGAAGGACGTCCACCGCCCGGCCACCGCTGGCGATCCGCCCCGGGCCTTCATCGCCGAGCCACCCTGGGCTCGGCCGCCGGCGAGCCGTCCTGGGCCGGGTCGTCGGCGAACTGTTCTGGGCCGGGTCGCCGACGAGCCTCCGTGGGCTCGGCTGTCGCCGATCCGCCCTGGACTGGGCCGCCGGCGAACGACCCAGGGACGGGCCACCGCCGGGCCACCCTGGCCTGGGCCACCGCCGAGTCGCCCGGACCGGGACCGTCGTCGAGGCACCCCGGCCTGGGCCACCGCCGGGCCACCCCGGCCGGGGCCGCCGACGCGGCAACCGGGCAGCCCGCCGGTGAGCCGCGCCGCTCGTGCCCTGCCTGCCGGGTGCGGCTGTGGCACGCTGGCAAGGCCTGACCCCGAGCCCATCGCCCCACCCCGGACATCTCACCCGCCGTACGAAGGGACACAGTCCATGGCCGTCGAAGCGCTGGCGCAGAAGGAGACCGAGGAACGGCTGGCGGAGTTGCCCGGCTGGTCGCTGGAGGGTGACCGGCTCGCCCGTACCTACCGGCTCGGCTCGCACTTCGCGGCGACCGCGATGGTCGTGCACATCGCCCAGGTGCAGGAGGAGCTCGACCACCACTCCGACCTCACCCTCGGCTACAACACGATCGCCCTCACCGTGAACACGCACAGCGTCGGCGGCGCCGTCACCGCGCTCGACTTCGATCTCGCCCGCAGAGTGGAGGAACTCGCGCCGGGGCACGGGGCGAACTGACCTCTGTGGCGCACCGCGCACGCCCGGACAGGGCGGAACGCGTCACGGCGTACGCCGCCGAGCACGGCCAGGCCGCGAGCGGTGCGGCCCAGGCCCGTTTCCGGGGCCGTGGTCAGACGGCCGTCCTTCGCGTGAACTCCATGGTCCAGTTGGTCAGCCAGGCGTTCTCCCCGTCCAGGGAGAACGCCTGCTCCCAGCGAGCCGTCGTCTCCGAGATCCCCGACCACACGAACCGCACCCGCACGTCCTTCCCGTCATGGGTGTCGTCGCCGTGGAACTCGCCCCGCCCGTCCGACCCGAACCGTCCGAGCACCGGCGGGAACAGCTTCCCGCTGCGGCTGGAGGACCAGTTCAGTGACCACTGCTCGGTCTCCACGTCGAAGAGCCGCAGGGTCAGCCCGGTCCACCCCTGGCTCGGTACGTCGATCTCGTCGATGTTCGCCGCCCCGCCGAACAGGTTCCAGCAGTGGCTGACAGCCGCGAACTCCTCCCAGTCGCTCTCCGGGTCGAGGAAGTCGGTCCGGCGGCGGTTGACGACGTCCCAGTCTCCGTGGAGGAAGTCGAAGTCGCGGAGGGCGGCGGCCTTGGCCCGGCCGTTGCTCATGCGCGGTCTCCCGTGGTTCCTTCAGGCAGCGAGTCGGTCAAGTAGGCCTCCAGGTCGGGTACTTCGGAGGCGAGAAGGTGCCGCACCCAGGCGTCCCGCTCGTGCAGGATCGGCGGCAGTTCCCAGACGCAGCCGATCCACGGGAGGTCCGGGATGATGAAGCGGGCCGGGTCCCGGTCGGGGCAGCCCAGCACCGGCTGGCCCGCGGCGGCGCACTGGAAGTGCAGGACGTTGTCCCACACCCAGCTGTACGCGTTGAAGTAGGCGCCGTCGTCGCCGCCCCGGTGCAGGACGACGAACGTGGCGGGCGGGGTGCCGTCCGGCTCGGGGAGCAGTCGCGGCAGCATCGCGTACGCCGCCCGCTCGACCTCGGGCTCGATCCCGGCCGGGTCCGCGGTGACGTGGTACCGCTTGATCCGCCGCCCCGCCACCTCGATGGGCGGCGGCACGGTCAGGAACTTCTCCCTGAAGCCGACGGAGGCCGCGGAGGTCCCGGAAGGCGCCGAGGCCGCCGCCGCTGTGGAGGTCGCGAAGCCGGTCGAGGCCGTGGAAGTGCCGACGGTCGTAGAAGTGTCCGCGTCAGTGGAAGTGCCGGCGTCCGGAGACGTACCGGCGGCTGGAGAAGTCGTGGAGTTCGCTGAAGCCATGGCAGGACGCTAAGCCCGCTTCACTGACACCATATGTCAGTGAAGTCCAGCCGTCTCATCTCGATCCTGCTGATGCTCCAGACCCGCGGCAGACTGACCGCGGCCCAACTCGCCGAGGAACTGGAGGTGTCGGTCCGGACCGTGTACCGGGACGTCGAGGCACTGAGCGCGGCGGGCGTCCCGCTGTACGGCGACGCGGGACACGCGGGCGGCTACCGGCTGCTCGACGGCTACCGCACCCGCCTCACCGGCCTCACCACGGAGGAGGCCGAGGCGCTCTTCCTCGCCGGGGTGCCCGGACCCGCCGCCGAACTCGGTCTCGGCTCGGTGCTCGCCGCGGCCCAGCTCAAGGTGCGCGCCGCCCTCCCGGCCGAACTGCGCGTGCACGCCGACCGGGTCAGCGGCCGCTTCCACCTTGACGCGTATGGCTGGTACGCGGACGCCGACGAGACCCCGTATCTCTCCGCCGTCGCCGACGCCGTGTGGAACGGCCGTGTCCTGCACATCCTCTACCGCCGCTGGCGCGAACCCACCGACGTGGAGCGGCGCCTGGAGCCGTACGGTCTCGTCCTGAAGGCGGGTCGCTGGTACGTCGTCGCCGGCCCGGGGCCGCGCACCTTCCGGGTGGACCAGATCCTCGAACTCACCGCCTCCGGGGAGGAGTTCACCCGTCCCGAGGAATTCGATCTGGCGGCGCACTGGACCGCGTACCAGCGGGACTTCCACGAGCGGCTGCACCGCGCGGAGGCGGTCGTGCGGATCGCGCCCGGAACCCGGCTGAGCGGTCCCGCCGCGCAGGCGGTGGCGGCCAACGGGCGCACGGAAAAGGGTGGTTGGACGCTCGCCACGGTTCCCATCGAGTCCGAGAACCAGGCCCACGACGACTTCCTGCGGCTCGGGACGGCGATCGAAGTCCTGGAACCGCCCGAACTGCGCGCCCGCATCGCCGGAACCGTCGCCGAACTGGCCCGCAGATACGCGTAGAGAGCACGTGCCGCGAGCGGCGACTCCCTTGCGGTAGGCGGGAACTGACAGGGCAGAAGCAGTCTGTCCTGTCAGGAGGTATCCATCGTGCGGCACCCGCGACGGCAGCACCGCAGGCGCGCGATCGGCTCGGCCCTGGCGGCCGTCCGACTCGTCCGGACGGCCGCCGAATTCAGGGTCCGACCGCTCTGGGGAGATCCGCGGACACCCGGGTAACACGCCCTACTTCGGTGCCTGGAAGCCGCCGATCCTCTGCTCGAGCAGTTCGGCCAGCCGCAGCGGGGTGCGGTCCTCGAACATCGGACCGATGAGCTGAACTCCCACCGGCAGACCCTCGGGGGAGGGGCCCGCCGGCACGGCGGTGGCGGGCAGGCCGGGCATGGTGGGCAGACCGGCCCAGACGAGCTGGTCGAAGTACGGGTACTCGACGCCGTCGATGTCGATCCGGCGTTCCCTCGGATCGGGGTTGTGGTCGTGCGGGAACGCGGGAGTGGGAGTGATGGGACACACCACCGCGTCGAACTCGGCGAAGAGCTGCCGCCAGCCGTGGCGGTGGAGTTCGCGACGGCTGTTCGCCTCGATCCAGTCGGGGTGGCTGAACACCATGCCGCGCAGCCGTGCCGCTTCGAGACTCCGGTCGTCCGCGCTCAGTCCGGCGGCGCGGGCCCGCAGTTCCTCGTACGCTTCGACGGGAAAGCGCGCGACGGAGCTAGAGAACAGCAACTGCGTGTAGAGCGTCGCGGCTTCGGTCAGATCGGGCAGCAGCGGACTGTGCCGTTCGACGCGCGCGCCGCCCTCGACAAGGGCGTCGGCCACCCGGTTCACGCCCGCCCGCACAGCGGCCCCGGTCGGAATGAGCGGATGCTCGACGAGGACCAGGACCCGGAAATCCCCGAGCCGCTCGTGGCGCGCGGGCGGCAGCGTCAAGTCGTGCGCCACGCCGAGCGTCAGCGGGTCAGGTCCGGCCATGACGTCGAGCAGGAGCGCGAGGTCGCGGGCAGTGCGCGCCATCGGGCCGACGACGGCGAGGTCGTGCTCGACCGGCAGGGCCGGCCCGGGCGGCGGGACCATGCCGCGGGCCGCCGCCAGCCCGAGTGTGGGCTTGTGTGCGTAGACACCGCAGAAATGTGCGGGGGTGCGCAACGAGCCGGCGAGGTCGGAGCCGATGGACAGCGCCCCGAATCCGGACGCCAGGGCCGCCGCTGATCCGCCGGAGGAACCACCCGGCGTTCGACCGTGATCCCAGGGGTTGTTGGTGGTGCCGTAGATGTCGTTGAAGCTCTGCACATCTTGCAGCCCGAAGGGGACATTGGTCTTACCGAGCACCACCGCGCCCGCGGCCTTGAGCCGCGACACCTGCACCGCGTCCTCGGCCGGCATGTGGTCCCGGTGTACCGGCATGCCCCAGGTCGTGGGCAGCCCGGCGATGTTGTAGGACTCCTTGACCGTCACCGGTATGCCGAGCAGCGGCCGGTCCTCGCCGCGGGCGCGCGCCTGGTCGGCACCGCGTGCCGCGGCCCGCGCGCGGTCGAAGTCCGGCACGCAGACCGCGTTGATCGCCTTGTCGTCCCGCTCGATACGGGCGATCGCGGCGTCGGTCAGTTCTGTCGAGGTCACTTCACCGGCACGTAAGGCAGCCGTGAGTTCTTCGGCCGTCTGAAAATTCCACTCCATGAATCCGACCGTATCGGCCTCTGGAACAGGTCATGAAATGTCGCTTCGCGCAACGGAATGGATGTCTCAATACTCGTCATGTTCGTCTCCGGCCAAAGACGCCGGCCGGACCGGGCGCCCCGTGAGGACCGGGATGCCCCACCGGACCCGGCGGCCCCGAGGGGCCCGCCGGGCCAGGTGTGCCGCTCTCGGACATCAGGTCGCTGACTGGACGGCCGGGACGGCGACAAGGATGCCGCCGTCGATGAGGTTCCGTCATGGTCTTCGCGGTGCTTCGACTCCGCTGTCCATGGGTCTCCAGGGGCCTGGCGCGGGAAGTGCGGGCGGGCTGTCCGCAGGTGACGGCGTCGACGTCAGCTGTACGTCCAGCGCCAGCCGCCGGACCGGTACGAGCACGTGATCCTGGTGCCGCCCGCGGTGGTCGTGCTGGCGCCGTGGTCGCTGTTGCGGCAGTACTGGCCCGCCGAGTAGCAGTTGCCGGCGTTGGAGGTGATCGAGCAGGTGCTGACGCTGGTTCCGCTGCCGCTGCCGCTGCTGCCACCGGAGCCGCTGCCGGAGGCGGCTCTCGCGGTGACGGTGACCTTCACCTTGACCGTCTTCGTCGCGGTCACCGTCGGTGCCGGTTTCGGCTTCGCGGTCGCGGTCGCGGTCGCCGTCGCCGTGATGGTGACGGTGGGGGCGGGCCGCACCGTGGCGGCCGCGGCCTTCGTGGTGTTGTTCTTCTGGCCGCTGTCCTTGCCGCTGCTGTCACTGCCGCCGGCGCCGATGCCGACGAGGAACGCGAAGGCGATCGTGGGCAGCACGTAGCGCTTGCGCGCCCAACGGGGTCTGGCCGGCTGCGGTGCGGGCCCGGGCGGCACGGGTGCCCGCCCGTATCCGAACGGCGGCTGCTGGTTGTACGACATGGTCCCCCCAGGGATGGTTCGTGGTGGGGTGACGGTATCGGGCGATGTGAAGAGAGTGTGAGCGGAAAGTGAAGGTGGTGACGTAGTTGTGATCATGCTGGGTGGGGCGAAGCCGCTCCGATCCGGCTTTCCCGTGACATGCCGCGACGGTCTCCAGCCCCCCGAATTGTTCGTTCAGGGGCCCGTGCCCGGCGGACACGCGCCCCTGAGAGTGGAGGGCGGAAGGTCAACTCACCGCGCAGGTCTGGTCCCCCAGCTTGAAGGACACCGGCTTCGTGTTCGCTCCCGTCCAGTTCCCCGTGAAGCCGAAGCCCACTGTGGAACCCGGTGCCACGTTCGCGTTCCAGGTCAGGTTCTTCGCCGTGACGGTCGTGCCCGACTGGGTGTAGTCGGCGTTCCAGAGCTGGGTGATCTTCTGGCCGTCAGGGAAGGTCCAGCCCAGTGTCCAGCCGGTCCAGGGGGCGGAACCGGTGTTGGCGAGGGACACGTCGGCCTGGAAACCGCCCGGCCACTGGTTCGTGATCTTGTACGTCACCGTGCAGGCCCCCGTCGGCGGAGGCGTCGGGTCCGTACCGCCGCCCCCGCCCCCGTCCCCGGTGTCCGAGCTGTCGCCGTAGACGATCCCGCGCCCGTTCGTCGCGACGTACACCCGCCCGTAGACCCGCGGGTCCCCGGTGATGGCCGCGCCGGTCCAACCCCACTGATGGGCATCGTCGTTGATGCGCGTCCAGGTCGCGCCCTTGTCCGTGGAGCGGAAGATCCCGCGGACGCCCCCGATCTTCGCGCTCGTGTAGAGCGTCTGGTACGAGGCGCCGGGCGCCGCCTTGCCGAAGCCGATGGTGTCGGCCTGCTCGACGTTCGACAGCTTGGCGAAGTTCGCGCCGCCGTCAGTCGAGTGCCACAGCCCGTACGCGCCGTCGCTCGCGCCGCCCGCGAGCCACACATCGCCCTTGGTGCCGGGCAGCGCCTTGAAGCGCACGCTGTCCCCGCTGGGCAGGTTCCCGGCCGAGGACGCCGTGAAGGTCGCACCGCCGTCCGAACTGACGTAGAACTTGCCCGACTTGAAGCCGTAGAAGGTCTTCGGGTCGACCCGGTCCGACTCGACGACCGCGCCGGAGGGGATTCCGCTGGACGCGGACCACGACGTACCGAACCCGGTGGTGTACTGCACCCCGGTGCCGGCCGGGCTCCACACGAAGCGGCTGCCGTCCGCGGCCGAAGCAACCGTCCCGCCGCCGGTGACCCCCGAAGGGTCGCTGCCCGCGAACCAGTTGGCGCCGTTGTCCGTCGAGAAGCCGATGTGCGGACCGGAGTCGAGGTTGCCGACGCGGACCACCGTGTTCGGATTGGACTCGGCGTAGTCGAGGCTGGTCGTGGTGGTGAGGTTCGGCGAGGTGTACATCATCGAGGGGACCTTGGTGAGATCCGTGTGCCGGAAGCCGCCGATGTCACCGAGGGCGCTGAGCAGGGGAGCGCCCGACGGGGGAGAGGCGAGGTCGTTGACGGCCGTCTCCTCCAGGCCCTGGACCATGGGCTTGACGGTGAACTGGCTCCCGCTGTCCCAGTCGGTGAGGTTCTCGGTGCCGTAGATCGTCGCGCCCGTCCCGTACATCATCCGGGCGGAGTCGAACGGGTCGATCTCCAACCCCTCGGTCATCCAGCCGAGTTTGGGGGTCTGCTCGGGCGGTGAGGGATTCGCGCCGAAGGTCAGCCAGGGGACGGACGAGACGTCCATCGTGTAGCGGTTCGAGCGGTTCGGGTACGACGTGTAGTCCCACGCCTTCGTCCAGGTGCCGCCGCTGTCCGTGGACCGGAATATCTGGGTGTCGGGCCACCAGGAGCTGTACGCCGTCGCCATCACGGTGCCGGGGTGCTGCCGGTCCACGGTCAGCCCGCTGAAGCCGTAGTAGGTGTCGGCCTCCGCCACCGGGCTGATGTTCGTCCACGTCCCGGTCCGGGTCGCGTACCGCCACAACTGGCCCTTGCCGCCGTCGTACGGGCCGCCCGTGTCGCTGTACGCGAGATAGAGGTAGCCGTTCACCGCGTCGAGAACGCCCTTGTGGGCGAGGTAGCCGGTGGGCTGGCCCGCGATCCTGGACCAGGTCGCGCCGCCGTCCGTCGAGCGGTAGACCGCGTTGTCCTTGTCCGCGACCCCCACGTAGATCGTCTGCGTGGCGCTTCCCGAGGTGCCGGTCGACTCGTCGAAGGTGACCCAGACGATCCCCTGGTTGTCGGAGGCGTAACCGCTGGTGTCGGTCGCGTCCTGTACGTAGTCGCCGACGTTGGGGAAGCCGGTGACCTGCGACCAACTCGCGCCGGAGTCAGTGGACTTCCACAGGCCGTTGCCGCTGGGCGCGCCGAGATACAGCACGCTGTTCCTGTTGGGGTCGACGGCCAGCCGCTCGCCCATGCCGCGTCCGAGCATGTTGCCGCCCAGCTTGAAGGGCAGGTCGGCCTTCTGCCAGCTCGCGCCCCGGTCGGCGGAGCGCAGGACGGCGCCGTCGGTCGGGTCCCAGCCGTTGGTGTACGTGCCGACCGCCGCGTACACCTTGTCCGGGTCGACGGAGTCGGAGGCGAGACTGACGACGCCGGAGTGGCCCCACTCGTTCCAGCCGACCGAGTCGAGCAGTGGGGTCCAGCTCTTCGACGCCTGGACCCAGCGGTAGGCGCCGCCGATGTCCGTACGGGCGTAGGCGAGGTTCTTCTCGGTGCGGTTGAAGACGATGCCCGGGACGAAGCCGCCGCCGTCGATCCGGGCGTTCTTCCAGGTGTACGTGTCGGCCGCGACCGTCGTCCTGGGGGTGCTCGCGGCCAGTGCGGGCGGGGTGCCGGCCAGCAGCCCGGCGGCGAGGGCGAGTACGGCCGTGAGGATGCGGGTTCTTCGCACGGTGGGGTCCTCTCCGGGAAAGATCGGGGGGAAAGAGGGCGAAATGAGCCGGAGTCGGGGAGGGAGAGCATGATGGCCGGGCGGCCCTCAGTGCGGTGAGGGACCGCCCGGCCGGTGGCCCTGCCGTCAGGGACAGGGCCGCGTACCCGGAGCCACAGCGGGGACTATTCGAGAAGCTCCGCGTACGAACCCATGGCGAGGGCGATGTCCGCCTGCGCCCAGAACCGGTGGTACGTGAAGGAGGGCGCGGCGCCGCCCGCCAGATAGCTCTGGATCTTCGACCAGGCCGGGTCGTTCTTGTAGAAGGACCGCAGCGAGGCGAAGGTCGAGGAGGAGTTGACGGCGTCGCCGTTCGGCATCGTTCCGGTCCAGCCGCTCGGCACGTACACGCTGTCGTTGAAGCGGTTGTAGTCGGCGCGGGTCTCCGGGACGGCTATGCCCAGACCGTCCTGGTAGTTGTTCCACATGCCGTCCAGGAGTGCCTTCGCCGTCGTCTTCGCCTGGGTGTTGCCGGACTTGGCGGCGTAGTACGACAGGGTCTTGGCGTACGCGGCGGCCACCCCGACGTCGTTCGTGTAGTCGGCGACGGTGACGTGAAGTCCGCTGTTGGCGCCGGGACTCGACGCGTTCCAGGTGTCCGGGGCGCCGGACCACTGGAGGGTGGAGGGGATCTGGTAGGTGCCGTCCGGGTTGATCGTGGTCTTGGACAGCGCCCACGCGACCCACTTGTCGAGGACCGCCTTGGCGCTCGCGTTCCCCGTCTGCTGGTAGTACTCGGCGACCCGCTCCATGGACCACGCCTGGAAGCCGAACCACTGGTTGGACGGCGGGTCGTGGTACACCGGCTGCTGGTCGTAGTACATGCCGTAGAAGGTCGGCGTCCCTGCCGGAGGCGTCGCGTACCGGCCTGCCCAGCTGTTGGTCGCGCCGCCCGCGATGGCGCCCTCGTTCGACTGGAGCCAGCGGTAGAACTCCAGCTGCCGGGTCAGTGAGGTGGCCCAGTCCGAGGCGCCGGTCGTCGACTTGGGCTTGAGGTCGGCGTTGGTGCTGAGCGCGTAGGCGGCCAGCGGGTTCTGGTAGCCGCCGTGGACATGGCTGGAGCCGATGCGCCAGGCCCAGCCCGCCGAGGTGTCGTTCGCGCCGCCCCAGGCGTAGTACCAGGAGATCAGATAGTCCGAGGCGTCCTTGCCGGTTCCCGCCGGGCAGGTCGTCGGGCCGACGCAATTGCCTATTTTCTTGAAGTACTTGTCGTACATGGCGTAGCGGAGATAGTCGCCCATCTTCGCCGCCTTGCCGACGGTGGTGGAGACATCGGCGCTCTTGCCCTGGGCCTTGGCCCACACGTCGGCCCAGTACGCGGCCTGCACCGCACGCGCGTCGGCGTCCGGAGCGTCCGTGTACTTCCACTGCTTCGCGTACGAGGAGTCCCCGGTGAAGAGGTCCAAGTACCCGTTCTTCCCGCCGTACTTGAAGGCGTCGCAGGTCGGCTGCGGCACCGTCTCCCACACCGACTCCTGCGCACCGCGCTGGAAGGTGTTGATGTACGACGGCCCGGTGGCGGTCGGACCCGCCTCGCACTTGCCGGGCTCATCGCCGTAGCCGTAGGTGTTGTCCACGTCCTGGAGCCAGTGCATGCCGTACACGTCGTCCGTGCCGTACGCGCTCTTCAGCTCGGCGGCGATCGGGTCCGGGCCGACCGAGACACCGGTGTCGAGCTTGGCCGGGTACTCGTTCGGGGTGTCCAGCTCCGGCGCGTAGGTGGCCGGCTTGGACGCGTTGTAGAAGGAGTTCGTCGGCTGGTCGGCGTGCGTGGGGATCATGTACGTCTCCATGGTCGTCCACGCGGCGTTGAACTTCGACCAGTCGCCGGTGACCTTCCCGTACATCGCCTGGAGCCAGATCAGGTAGCTGTACGCCTCCGACGTCGTCTCGTGGCCCTGGTCAGGCGCCTCGACGATCAGCGTCTCCACCGAGTGATAGGGAATCCCCTCGGGGGAGAAGTAGCCGTTCGCCGGGTTGGTGATCTTGCCGTAGAGGTCCAGGAAACGCGCGTCGTACGCCTTCGTCGCGGCCAGTTCCGTCACGGTGACGGTGGCCTTGGCCTGACCGGTCGCCGAAGCTGTGAAGGTCGCGGATCCCGTGCCCGAGGCGTCGGCGGTGACGGTCACCGTCTGGGCCGTGTTCCAGTTGGCCGGGGTGAAGACCAGACTCGAACCGCCCGTGACGGACAGCCCGGTGTTCCCGTCCGTGCGGGCCACCGCCACCGTCACGTTCGCGCTCGGCTGGGTCGAGAGCTTCACCGTGAACGTGCCCGACTTGCTCTGCTGGACGCCGAGTTGGGTCGGGGAGGCGACGATCGCGGGTCCCGCGGCGACCGTGATGCCGGCCGGCGTGGACTCCGCCGACGCGCCCAGGCTGTCGTACGCCTTCGCGAGGATGGAGTGACTGCCGACGGCCAGCCCGGACGCCGACAGCGTGAACGGCGAGCTGGTGTCGGTGCCGAGCAGGGTCGTGTCGTCGTAGAACTCGACCTTGGAGACGGTCGCCCCGTCGGCCGCCGCCGCGGTCGCGGCCAGCGGGACGGCGTCGCCCTGGGTGTAGACGGCGCCCGCCGCGGGGCTGGTCAGCACGGCGACCGGTGGCTGGTGCGCGCCGGCGCAGGTGGTGCCGTTGACGGCGTAGGAGGCGGGGGCGGTGTTGGTGCCGCTGTACGTGAACTGGGCGCCGGCGGTCACGGCGGTCCCGGCGGCGATCGTCCCGTTCCACGCCGCGTTCCTCACGGTGACCGTCTTGCCGGACTGGGACCAGGTCCCGTTCCAGCCGTTGGTGAGCGCCTGGTTGCCCGTGTAGTCGTACGTCAGGGTCCAGCCGTTGATCGCGTCCGTGCCCCGGTTGGTGATCGTCAGATCCGCCGTGAAGCCGGAGCCCCAGTCGTTGGTCTTGTAGTCGACACTGCACTGAACCGAGGCCGCGTGTGCGGGAGTCGTACCGGTCGCCAGAGTCGCGAGCGGCAGGGCGAGAGCCGCCACTACGGCGGTCCACAGGCGCCGCGAGCTGCGACGACGTCTCCATCGAGGGCTGGGATCCATGGTGCTGGTTCCTCCTTGCGGCTCGGAGAATGGGGGGAGGAGCAACAAGCCTTGAACCAGTGGGAGCGCTCCCATATTGGAGAGAGGGGTGTGAGGGGTCAAGGTGCTTGAAGAGTCGAAATGATTCGATTGATCAACAGTGCGACTCCTCTGTCCAACAACGGAACTTGGCGCTAGCTTCATCGGCACCAGTGGGAGCGGTTCCATCAGTCGACGTGTCGATCAAGGCGCGTCAGAGCTGCAAGGAGTCGCTTCATGCGTCACCCCCCGCGTTTGTCACTTTTAGTGATCGGCGCCGCGGTCGCCCTCGTGGGCACGGCCGTCGCGCCGGTCGTCACGGCTTCGGGAGCCACACCCGCGTGCACGGTGGAGTACTCGGTCACCGGCCAGTGGGACACCGGCTTCCAGGGCGCCGTGAAAATCACCAACAACATGGCCGCGCTGAGCGGTTGGAGTCTCGGCTTCGACTTCTCCGGCGGCCAGAAGGTCACCCAGGGCTGGAGCGCCAAGTGGTCCCAGTCCGGTACGACGGTGACCGCGTCCAACGAGAGCTGGAACGGCTCGTTGGCGACCGGCGCGAGCGTCAGCGCCGGGTTCCTCGCCTCCTGGTCGGGAAGCAACGCGGTGCCGACGGCCTTCCGGCTCAACGGCACCACCTGCAATGTGGACGCCCAGCCGACGCCCACGCCCACACCCACCCCGACCGACCCGCCGCCGACCGGCGGTGAGGCGCCGGAACTGCACGTCTCGGGCAACAAGCTGGTCGACTCCGCCGGAGCCACCCGCAGGATGCTCGGAGTCAACCGCTCCGGCGGCGAGTTCATGTGCGTCCAGGGCTACGGCTTCTTCGACGGTCCCGTCGACGACGCCTCCGTCAAGGCGATCGCCGACTGGAAGGTCAACACGGTCCGGATCCCGCTGAACGAGGAGTGCTGGCTGGGCCTGTCCAACATCAAGCCGGAGTACGCCGGCGCCAACTACATCGCCGCGGTCAAGGATCTGGTGGCCAAGGTCGAGGCGCACGGCATGACCCCGGTCCTCGATCTGCACTGGACGTACGGCCAGTACACGGGCAACTCGGCGGGCTGCTCCGACGTGCACGCCACCTGCCAGAAGCCGATGCCCGACGCGCAGTACACCCCGTCCTTCTGGGCCTCGGTGGCGAGCACCTTCAAGGACGACCGGGCCGTCGCGTTCGACCTGTTCAACGAGCCCTACCCGGACCGCGCGACCTCCACGACCACCCAGGCGTGGACCTGCTGGCGCGACGGCGGCACCTGCCCCGGCATCTCCTACCAGGTCGCCGGAATGCAGAGCCTGGTCGACTCGGTACGCGGCACCGGCGCCAAGAACCTGATCCTGGCCGGCGGCCTCGCCTACTCCAACGACCTGAGCCAGTGGCTGACGTACGAACCGAGTGACCCGACGGGCAATCTCGTCGCCGCGTACCACGGCTACAACTTCAACACCTGCGCGAGCGAGAGCTGCTGGACCTCCACACTCGCCCCGGTCGCGGCCCAAGTACCGCTCGTGGCGGGGGAGATCGGGGAGAACACCTGCTCCCACTCCTTCGTCGACACCGTCATGAAGTGGTTCGACGACCGGGGGCTCTCGTACCTCGGCTGGACCTGGAACACCTGGGACTGTTCCTCCGGCCCGTCGCTGATCTCGAACTACGACGGCACTCCGACCTCCTACGGCATCGGGCTGCGCGACCACCTGCGCGCCCTCAACGGATAAGGAACCGCACATGAGCCGTGCAAGAACAGCACTTCTCGGGGCACTCGCCCTGATCGCCGCGGGAACGGGCGCCGCCTCGGCCGTTCCCGCCGACGTCGGCACCAACGCCGTCGCCTCCATCCCCTGCACCGTCGACTACAAGGTGCAGAGCCAGTGGGACACCGGCTTCACCGCCGCCGTCACCGTCACCAACAACAGTGCCGCCAAGTCCAGTTGGTCGGTGAAGTGGGCCTACGCCGGCAATCAGAAGGTCACCAGCTACTGGAACACCAAACTCACCCAGAGCGGCACCGCCGTCACCGCGAACAACGAGACCTACAACGGCACGCTGGCCACGGGCGGTTCGGTCAGCTTCGGCTTCAACGGCTCCTACAGCGGCACCAACGCCCTGCCCACCGCCTTCACGCTCGACGGCGTGACCTGCAACGTCGACGACGGCAGCGGCGGCGGCGGGGGAGGCGGAGGCGGCACCGACCCCTCCGGCAAGGTCGACAACCCGTACGCCGGCGCCAAGGTGTACGTGAACCCGGAGTGGTCGGCGAAGGCCGCCGCCGAGACCGGCGGCAGCCGGATCTCCAACCAGCCCACCGGCGTCTGGCTCGACCGGATCGCCGCGATCAGCGGCTCGTCCACCAGCATGGGCCTGCGCGCCCACCTCGACGCGGCGCTCGCCCAGAAGGGCACCGGCGAAGAGGTCGTCCAGCTCGTGGTCTACGACCTGCCCGGACGTGACTGCGCAGCCCTCGCCTCCAACGGCGAACTCGGCGCGACGGACATCGACAAGTACAAGACGCAGTTCATCGATCCGATCGCGGCGATCCTCTCCGACAGCAAGTACGCCTCGCTGCGCATCGTCACCACCATCGAGATCGACTCGCTGCCGAACCTCGTCACCAACACCGGCAGCCGCGCCACCGCCACCGCGAACTGCGACACCATGCTCGCCAACGGCAACTACGTGAAGGGCGTCGGCTACGCGCTCGCCAAACTCGGCGCGATCCCGAACGTCTACAACTACCTCGACGCCGGCCACCACGGATGGCTCGGCTGGGACGACAACTTCGCCCCCGCCGCCAACATCTTCAAGCAGGCGGCGACGGCCGAGGGCGCGACGGTCGACGACGTCCAGGGCTTCATCACCAACACGGCGAACTACAGCGCCCTGAAGGAGAACAACTTCACCATCAACGACACGGTGAACGGCACCTCGGTGCGCCAGTCCAAGTGGGTGGACTGGAACCGCTATGTCGACGAGCTCTCCTTCGCGCAGGCCTTCCGCACCGAACTCGTCTCGGTCGGCTTCAACTCCGGTATCGGCATGCTGATCGACACCTCCAGGAACGGCTGGGGCGGCACCGCCCGGCCCGCCGGACCCGGCGCGACGACCAGCGTCGACACCTACGTCGACGGAGGACGCTACGACCGCCGTATCCACATCGGCAACTGGTGCAACCAGTCGGGCGCGGGCCTCGGCGAGCGGCCGCAGGCGGCACCGGCGGCCGGCATCGACGCCTATGTCTGGATGAAGCCTCCGGGCGAGTCCGACGGCTCCAGCACGGCGATCGCGAACGACGAGGGCAAGGGCTTCGACCGGATGTGCGACCCGACGTACACGGGCAACGCCCGCAACGGGAACAACCTCTCCGGCGCGCTGCCAGGCGCCCCGCTCTCCGGGCACTGGTTCTCCGCCCAGTTCCAGGAGCTCATGAAGAACGCGTACCCGGCCCTGTGACCGGCTGACCGCGCGCGTCCGCCAGGGGTCAGTTCCCCTTCCCCAGCCCCTGGCGGATCGCGAACTCCACCGCCGAGTAGTCCCCGTCGGCCCGCTCCAGCTCCAGGGGCACCGCCGGGGACAGCGGCGGCTGCGCCATGAACCGCGGCCGGCTCCCGTGGTGCGGCTGTGCCGCGTGCACCAGGAACGGATGACACAGGTATACGTCGCCGGGCCGGCCGGTGGCGTACGCGACCGGCCGGTGCGCCGACGCCTCGACCAGCCGCGGCGCGATGTCCAGCCCCGAGACACCGTCCTCCCCGTAGGGCTCCAGGAGCGGCGGCACGTCCAGGTGCGAGCCGACACGGATCCGGGTCGGCGCGTCCTCGGGGCCCACCTCGGTGAACAGGAACAGCATCAGCAGCGCGCGATCCCTGGAACGCAGATTGGTGTGGTACCAGGTCGCGCCCTCGGGCAGATAGCTTCCCTCGATGTGCCAGCCCGCGTCGTCCGGTTCCTCCTCGTGCGGGAAACGCAGCGGGAAACTGCCCAGCGAGTAACGCGGCTCCCAGCGGCCCTCCCCGAGCAGCAGGTCGAACGCGTCATGCAGGGCGGGTGAGTTGACGGCGGCGGCGAAGGGCCCCTGGGCCATCCCGGAGATCCAGCGCACGGGCTCGGTCCAGGTGGCGGGATCGTCCGGGGAGCAGCCCGTCTCCTCCCACAGCAGCCGGACGCAGTCCGCGGCGACCCGCGGCGGGAAGGCGCCCTCGATCCGCACGAAGCCGTCCTCCAGGAAGCGCTCCAGCATGACGTCGTCCATGCGGCCATGCTCGATGACGGGTCCTCGCGGGCGCATCCGGTTTTCCGGCGGCGCTCTCTTTTTGCCGTTCGAGCAACACGACTGGCCGTTTCCGGGAGCGGCGGCGCACGCTGTCCTCATCCCGAGAGAGAGGCTTGTCGCATGGCACAGGACCACGACCACGGCAGCGGCCACGGCCCGGCGCACCAGCAAGGCCCGGCGCAGGATCGCGGCCACCACCACGGCCCCGCGCGGAGCCACGACCACGGTCACGATCACACCCACATGGACTTCTCCCAGATGCTGCCCATGCTGGTGCAGGAGGCTGAGCTGTTCACCCCGGCGTATGTCCAGGCGGCCGAGTGGCTGCGGGAGCAGCGGCCCGAGCCGGGACTGATCGTGGACGCGGGCAGTGGCCCCGGGGTCATCTCCTGTCTGTTCGCCGAGAAGTTCCCTGGTGCCCGGGTCGTCGCCGTGGACGGCGCCGAGCCCCTGCTCGCGGAGGCCCGCGCCCGCGCCGAGCGGCTCGGTGTCGCCGACCGCTTCGGCACGATCGAGGCCGAACTCTCCGATGGCGTGGGCGACTTGGAGTACCCCGCGGATCTGCTGTGGGCCAGCAGGTCGTTGCATCACGTGGGTGACCAGCGGGCCGCTCTGACCGGCTTCGTCCGGGGCCTGGCGCCCGGTGGCATGCTCGCCCTGCTGGAGGGCGGCCTGCCCACGCGCTTCCTCCCGCGCGACACCGGTATCGGCCGGCCCGGCCTGGAGGCCCGCATCGACGCGGTGCACGACGAGTGGTTCACCCGCATGCGGGCCGAGCTGCCCGGAGCGGTGGCGGAGACGGAGGACTGGCCCGCTCTGCTCACCGCCGTCGGCCTGCGCCACACGGCGACCCGCACCTTCCTCCTCGACCTCCCCGCCCCGCTCTCGGACGAGGCCCGTGCCTTCGTCGTCACCGTCCTCACCCGCCGCCGGGACGGCCTCGCCGAAGGGCTCGACGCGCAGGACCTCGCCACGCTCGACCGGCTCCTCGACCCGGACGACAAGGCGAGCGTGCACCACCGCTCGGACGTGTTCGTCCTGACGGCGATGACGGTGTATGTGGGAGTCAAGCCGGAATAGCCCGGTGAGCGTCACCCGGCCGCGGGGACGCCAGGCGGGCCTTGACATCGAGCGTGCTCCAAGTGATGAACTCCGGTAGTCCGCCGTACAGTCGGGCCCACGCCCGGCCGGACGACTCTGGGGGTACACCATGACCGATTCTCCTGTCGCGCTCATCACCGGAGGCGGGAGCGGTATCGGGGCCGCGGTCGCCCGTCGGCTGCTCGACGCCGGGCAGCGGGTGGCCGTCACCGGTCGCGGTGCGGAGCGGCTGCGTGGATTCGCCGAGGAACTCGGCAACCCCGGGGGGCTGTTGACGGTCGTCGGACACGCGGCCGAGTACGACCAGGTGCGAGCGGCGGTCGAGGCGACACTCAAGGAGTTCGGGCGGCTCGACACCGTCGTCGCCAACGCCGGTTTCGCCACCCATGACACGGTCGCGGAGGGCGACCCCGCCGGCTGGTCCGAGATGGTGCTCACCAACGTGCTGGGGCCCGCGCTGCTCATCAGGGCGTCCATCGACGCGCTGAAGGAGACCCGTGGCCGCATCGTGCTGATCGGCAGTGTCGCCGGGCATGTGAACACGCCCGGCAACATCTACGGCGCGACCAAGTGGGCGGTGACCGGGCTCGCCGAGAACACCAGGCGCCAGGTCACCGAGTACGGCGTGGGCGTGACCCTGATCTCGCCCGGCCGTGTGGAGACGCCGTTCTGGGACAGCTACGGCAGCCTCCCGCCGGGGCACCTGCTGACGGCGGACCAGCTCGCCGACTCGATCGTCTGGGCGGTCGGACAGCCGACGGGCGTCGACGTGAACACGGTCGTCGTCCGCCCGATCGGCCAGCCCGTCTGATCCGTGCCCGGCGGGGCGACGGGCGTCCCGCCGGACAGGTGCTCAGTTGTTCGCGAGGAACTGTTCGGCCAGCGAGTCCCCGAGTGACACGGCCGCGCTGTGGCTCTCGATGGGGGACACCTGCGAGTTCTTGAACAGGATGTACGTCACGCCCGAATCGGCCCCGCCCGTCTCCGGGTCGGGGTCGATGCCCAGCGCGTTCGCCGTGGCGTACGACGCCTCACCGATGATCTTCGTCGGTCCGGTGTCGCCGACCACCGCGTACTCGACCTTGCCGTTGTAGACGACGGCGACCACACCGCCACCCTTGATTCCCGAACTCGTGTACTTCCAGATGCTGCTGGTGCTCGGCACGACGACGTAGGGCAGCGAGTCGGCGCGCAGCGGCTGGCCGTTGGACTGGTGGAAGGCGGTGTCGTCCTGGAACCAGGGGTCGGTGTCGGCACTGCACTTGCTGGTGATCTGGCCGTCGCAGTCGATGTCCATGTCGGCCTTCCAGAACACGGCGCCGTTCTTGCCGCAGACCGGGACGGTGGCCGAAGTCTCGTCGTCGGTCTTGTACTTGCCGCTCGATATCTGCGAACAGGACGTCACCTTGGCGAGGAGGGCGGACGCGCTGACCGAACCCTCCTGTGCCGAGCGGGGGCTGGCGGTGCCGGAGGCGCTGGCCGGGAGCGTGGCGACGGCGAGCAGCGCCGCGCCGACGGCCGTGGACAGGGTCAGTGTTCGAGTGCGCACTGTGGGGGACCCTTCTGTTAGGAAACTTTCCTTACCGGGTTGCCGTACAAAGTGGCCCTCCTTGCATGACCGCGTCAAGACCTGTGGCCGAGTTGGTCCGGTCCAAGGACGCGAAAAGGCCGCCGGCCCGGATGCGGTGGGCATCCGGGCCGGCGGCCGCGTGGTGCGGGCGGGTCGGTCAGCCGAAGGCGGCCGGGTCCGGGCCCAGCCGGCGGTCCTCGTTCAGGGCCGAGATCGCCGCGATGTCCTCGGTGTCCAGGGAGAAGTCGAAGACGTCGATGTTCTCCTTGATCCGGGCCGGCGTCACGGACTTCGGGATCACGATGTTGCCCAGCTGGAGGTGCCAGCGCAGGACGATCTGCGCCGGCGTGCGGCCGTGCTTCTGCGCGATGGCGACGATCGCCGGGACCTCCAGGAGGCCCTTGCCCTGGCCCAGCGGCGACCAGGCCTCGGTCGCGATGCCCTGCTCGGCGTGGAACTCGCGGGCCGCGCGCTGCTGGAGGTGCGGGTGCAGCTCGATCTGGTTGACGGCCGGGATGACGGACGTCTCGTCGATCAGCTTCGTCAGGTGCTCCGGGTGGAAGTTCGAGGTGCCGATGGCCTTGGCGCGGCCGTCCGCGTAGATCTTCTCGAACGCCTTGAACGTGTCGACGTACGTGCCCCGGGACGGCGTCGGCCAGTGGATCAGGTACAGGTCGACATAGTCCAGGCCGAGCTTCGCCAGCGAGGTGTCGAAGGCGCGCAGCGCGGAGTCGTACCCCTGGTCGCTGTTCCAGAGCTTCGTGGTGACGAAGAGCTCCTCGCGGGCGATGCCGGAACCGATGACGGCCTTGCCGGTGCCCTCTTCGTTGCCGTAGATCGCCGCTGTGTCGATGCTGCGGTACCCGGACTCCAGCGCCGTGGCGACCGCTCGCTCCGCCTCGTCGTCCGGCACCTGCCAGACGCCGAAGCCCAGCTGCGGCATCTCGACGCCGTTGTTCAGGATGATCGGGGGGACCTTGCTCACGAGCTCTCGATCCTTCAGTCGTCGGATGGTACTCGTATGGTTAACGATCACGGGCCGTGATGCATTCCTGACCGGGCTCCCGGTCCGAGGAATCGAAGATTGGCTGAAATGATCCGATCGATCGCGCCAGAGACACCGGAGGGAAGCCGGAGGCGAGCCGGCGGAAGGAGGGGCGAAGTCGTCGTGATGCCCGGCCTCGGCGAGGATCCGGGCCCGCCCGCCCGGGACTACGTCCGGTAGAGCGCCTCGACCTCCGTCGAGTACGCCTTCTCGATCGCCCGGCGCTTCAGCTTCAGCGACGGCGTCAGCAGACCGTGCTCCTCGGTGAACTGGTTGGCCAGAATCCGGAACGTACGGATCGACTCGGCCTGCGAGACCAGCGTGTTCGCGGCGACCACGGCGCGCCGCACCTCGGTCTCCAGATCGGTGTCGCGCACCAGATCGCCGGCGGACAGCGGCGGTTTGCCGCGCATCTGGAGCCAGTGCTCGACGGCCTCGGAATCGAGGGTGACGAGCGCCGCGATGTACGGCCGGTCGTTGCCGACCACTATGCACTGCGCGACCAGCGGGTGGTCGCGCACCCGCTCCTCCAGCACGCCCGGCGAGACGCTCTTGCCGCCGGAGGTCACCAGGATCTCCTTCTTGCGCCCGGTGATCGTGAGGTAGCCGTCCTCGTCCAGGGACCCGAGGTCCCCGGTGGCCAGCCAGCCGTCGTGCAGGGTGGCGTCGGTGGCCTTGTCGTTGTTGAGGTAGCCCTGGAACACATTGCCGCCGTGCAGCCAGATCTCGCCGTCGTCCGCGATGTGCACGGTGGTACCGGGGATCGCCTGTCCGACGGTGCCGAACCGGGTGAGCTCGGGCGGGTTGGCGGTCGCGGCGGCCGTGGACTCGGTGAGCCCGTACCCCTCGTAGATGGTGATGCCCGCGCCCGCGAAGAACAGCCCGAGCCGCCGGTCCATCGCCGAGCCGCCCGACATCGCGTGCCTGACCCGGCCGCCCATCGCGGCCCGCACCTTGGAGTAGACGAGCTTGTCGAAGACCTGGTGCTGCATGCGCAGGGCCGCCGAGGGGCCGGGACCGATGCCCCAGGCCTTGGACTCGATCGCGTCCGCGTAGCGCACGGCGACGTCGACGGCCTTCTCGAAGGGGCCGGATCTGCCTTCCTTCTCGGCCTTGCGGCGGGCGGCGTTGAAGACCTTCTCGAAGATGTACGGCACGGCCAGGAAGAAGGTGGGTCTGAAGGCGGCCAGGTCCGGCAGCAGCGCGGAGGCGTTCAGCTGGGGCTGGTGCCCGAACTTCACCTTCCCGCGGAACGCGGCGACCTGCACCATCCGCCCGAAGACGTGCGCTAGCGGCAGGAACAGCAGGGTCGACGCTTCGTCCCCGCGCTTGGAGTGGAAGACGGGTTCCCAGCGGGTGATGACGGTGTCCGCCTCGAACATGAAGTTCGCGTGCGAGATGACACAGCCCTTGGGGCGTCCGGTGGTGCCCGAGGTGTAGATGATCGTCGCGATCGATTCGGGGGTGACCGCGCGGCGGTGCCGGTGGACCACCTCGTCGTCGAGGTGCGCGCCCGCCTCGTACAGCTCGTGCACCGCGCCCACGTCGAGCTGCCACAGCTTGTGCAGCTGGGGGAGCCGGTCGACGACCGTGGCGACGGTCATCGCGTGGTCCTCGTGCTCCACCATGACCGCCGACACCTGCGCGTCGTGCAGCATCCAGAAGACCTGCTCGGCGGAGGAGGTGGGGTAGACGGGCACGACCTGGGCGCCGATCGTCCACAGGGCGAAGTCGAAGAGCGTCCACTCGTAGCGGGTGGGGCACATGATCGCGACCCGGTCGCCGAAGCGGATGCCCTGGGCGAGCATGCCCTTGGCGAGCGCCAGGACCTCGTCCCGGAACTCGGCCGAGGTGACGTCGCGCCACTGTCCCTGCTCGTCCTTGCGGCCGAGCGCGATGTGGAGCGGGTCTTCCTGGGCATGGTCGAAGACGACGTCGGCCAGGCCGCCCACCGGCGGCGCCGACGCCAACGGGGGGTTGGTGAACTCGCGCAATACCGCTCCTCGTGGCGCTCCGCACAGCGCCGTGAAAGCTACCCCACCGCTCGACCGGACGGGAGGGGGCTCGAACCGGCGAGGGGCGCGGTGTCCACACAGGTCAGCCGTGGAAATGCCCGCACAAGGGGAAGGGTAGGACAGAACTCCTTACGGCTCCGTAGGTTTCGGGTCCGTAATCTCCACGGAATCGCTACGACCCGGCGCCGGAACGCGAGGCTGCCGGGAGTGGAATCGGAACATCTGCTTCCGCGGCCGGTGCGGACCCCGCCCCGCCTCTCGCCACGCCTCCGGACAAGGGTCGAGCGGCTAGCTCCGGGGCCCTCCGTGCAGCCGGTCCCCGCCCGCGAGGATCGCCGTCGCGAGCGCGTCCGCGGCTCCCTGCGCGGACGGCCGCCGGTGGCCGTGCAGCAGTACGAAGTCGACCTCGCCGAGCTCCGGGAGCCCCGCTCGCTCCGGCACCCGGACCAGGCCGGGCGGTACGAGTCCCCGTGAGTGGGCCATCACGCCGAGACCGGCGCGGGCCGCCGCGATCAGGCCGTTGAGACTGCCGCTGGTGCAGGCGATGCGCCACGGCCTGCCCTGGCGCTCCAGGGCTTCGAGGGCGAGCGCGCGGGTGATGCCCGGGGGAGGGTAGACGATCAGCGGGACCGGGCGGTCCGGGTCGAGCCGCAGCCGCTGGGCGCCGATCCACACCAGACGGTCGTGCCAGACGAGCTCGCCGCGCGGGTCCTGTGGCCGCCGCTTCGCCAGCACCAGGTCGAGATGCCCGGCGGCGAGCTGTTCGTGGAGGGTGCCGGACAGCTCGACCGTCAGCTCCAGGTCCACCTCGGGATGGTCGGAGCGGAACCCCTCCAGGATCTCCGGCAGCCGGGTCAGTACGAAGTCCTCGGACGCGCCGAACCGCAGCCGGCCGCGCAGCCGTGTCCCGGCGAAGAACGCCGTCGCCTGCTCCTGCACCTCCAGGATCCGCCGCGCGAACCCGAGCATCGCCTCGCCGTCCTCGGTGAGCTCGACGGAGTGCGTGTCGCGCGAGAAGAACTGCCGCCCGGCCGCGTCCTCCAGCCGGCGCACATGCTGGCTGACCGTGGACTGGCGCACCCCCAGCCGCCGGGCGGCCCGCGTGAAGCTCAGCGTCTGGGCCACCGCCAGGAACGTACGCAGCTGGGACGGGTCGTACACACCTCCACGTTATCGCGATACGTGATGACAGTCAGAGCGGTATGACGGATTCCCGATCGCAGTCCGGGAGAGGACGATGGAGAGGGCACGATCCGCCGACGACGATCAGACGCACCGAACCGAGCAACCGAGCAGTGGAGCACCGTGAAACGCCTGAAGTGGCCGAGCTGGATGCCGGTCGACCCCTACATCCTGCTGCTGCTCGGGACGGTGGGCCTCGCCGCCCTGTTCCCGGCCGGCGGTACGGCGGCGGACGTCGCCTCCGGCGCGTCCACGGCCGCCATCGCCTTCCTCTTCTTCCTGTACGGCGCGCGCCTGTCCACCCGTGAGGCGGTGGACGGACTCAAACACTGGCGGCTGCACGGCACGGTGCTGATCTGCACCTTCGTGGCGTTCCCGCTGCTCGGCCTCGCCGCCCGCGGACTGGAGCCGGTGTTCCTGACGCCCGACCTCTACACCGGCCTCCTCTTCCTCACCCTCGTCCCGTCGACCATCCAGTCGTCCATCGCCTTCACCTCGATCGCCCGCGGCAACGTGCCCGCCGCGATCTGCGCGGGCTCCTTCTCGTCGCTCGCGGGCATCGTCGTCACCCCGCTGCTGGCGGCGCTCCTCCTCGGCAACGGCGGCGGCGGGTTCTCCGCCGACTCGGTCGTCAGGATCGTGCTGCAACTGCTGGTGCCGTTCATGGCCGGGCAACTGCTGCGCCCCTGGATCGGCGCCTTCATCACCCGCCACAAGAAGGTCCTCGGCTACGTCGACCGCGGCTCGATCCTGCTCGTCGTGTACACCGCGTTCAGCGAGGGCATGGTGCAGGGCGTCTGGCACCAGGTGAGCGCCGTCCGGCTGGCGGGACTCCTCGTCGTCGAGGCGCTGCTGCTCGGCGTGATGCTCCTCCTCACCTGGTACGGCGCGAAGGCCCTGCGCTTCGGCAGGGAGGACCGGATCGCCATCCAGTTCGCCGGGTCCAAGAAGTCGCTCGCCTCCGGACTTCCCATGGCCGGCGTCCTGTTCGGCGCGCACGCCTCGCTCGCGGTGCTTCCGCTGATGCTCTTCCACCAGATGCAGCTCATGGTGTGCGCGGTGATCGCCAAACGCCGCGCCCGCGACCCCGAGGTGACCGGCGAGTCCGGTCCGGCCGGTCCGAACCAGCGGTCCGGGACCGGGGGGACGACGGGCAGGGGCGGTCCCGCGGCCGGAACGGACGGGTCCGCCAGGTCCCAGGTCTCCCCGGCCGCGACGTCACGAACCGCGGTCGGTACAGGGACACGCTCCGGCTGAGGGCACGGCACGGGCCACCGTCCTCCCGGTCGTGGTCCGGGAGGACGGTGAGCGGCACGGCCGCCGGGACCAGGGCCGGCGGGATGCCGAGCCCGGTCCCGTTCCGCCGCCGCGCTCGTGCGTCGTCGGGCACGGACGGGACGTCAGTGGTCCCCGCTCACCCGGTCCAGGGGGAGCCACAGGACGGTGTCCCGGGTCACCTGTCGCGAGGGCGGCGCCGACAGCTCGTCGTCGCTCAACGCCCGGTCGTAGACCCGAACGTCGTCGATCGCGCCGGTGAAGTACGCCCGGCTGTCCATCCGTTGGCCGATGTGCACCCCGAACGGCGAGTTCCGGCTCACCGATCCGGGCACGTCCGCCGTGCTGACCGTCGTCCCGTCGATGAACAGCGTGAGCTGTCCCCCGCCGCGGCGCAGCGCCAGATGGTGCCACTGGCCGTCGTTGAACGCGCCCGCGGTGCGCACGAACGCCGTGGCCGGGGCCGCCGCGCCGTTTCTGGTGGTGATGAGCCCGGTGATCCGGTTGGACGCGGGCTCCCCGCGCAGCCACACCTGCGGCTGCGTCGTACCGATCCCGCCCATCCACAGCAGCGGCTGCTCACCGCTGGTGGCCGTGTAGCGGAACCACAGGGACGCCGTGAAGTCCTTCGTCCCCAGCGGCAGCCGGTCCTGATACGGCAGCCGTACGGCGTCGTCGACGCCGTCGAACTCCATCGCGTCCCCGAGGACGCCCGCCGTCCGTCCCGCGCCGCCGAGGACCGCTGCCCGCCGGGTGAACGGCGCGAGGTCGGCCGTCGTCGGGTCAGGGCCCCGGCGCGGCTGGAGCCAGTCCTCGGTGAAGCGGGCGAAGCGGATCTCGTCGCGCGCGTCGACCGCGCCGCCCTCGTACACCAGGCCAACGGCGTCGCCGTCGACGCGCACCAGGTCGGAGTAGCCGGACCAGTCGGTCGTGACGACCGTTCCGCGGTCCACGCTGTCCCAGGTGCGTCCGCCGTCGTAGGAGGAGCGGATCATCATGGTCCGGCGGCGGTCCGGGTCGGCGGGGCAGGACAGCAGGATCCGGTCGCCGACGCGCAGGGTCGAGCCCTGCACCTGGGGCGCGTAGAGGTCCGGGATGTCACGGAAGGGGGAGACGAAGCTGTCGCCGCCGTCCCTGCTGACCGCCTGGGTGCGGTGCCCGAGGTCGGTGCCGTCCTGCTCGCGACCGCTGACCAGGATCGATCCGTCGGTGCGCTCGGTGAGCGTCATCTCCGACGGCTTCTGCCGGTAGGTGCCGTCGTCGGCGATCGGCCAGGTGTCGGTCGCCCCGATGTCCCAGTGGTCGCCGCCGTCGTCGCTGGTGATGAGCGCGGCGTTGTTGGCGGTGACCCGACTGCCGTTCCAGGTCTCGGTGTTGACGGCGAAGACGAGGCGTCCCGCGTGCCGGCCGCGGGTGAGCTGGATGCCGTGCACCGGACCGGTGGCGTACCAGGAGTTCCAGTTCGCGGGCAGGATCTCGTCGCTCAGGTCGCGCGGCTGCGACCAGCTGAGTCCGTCGTCGTCGCTGTACTGGAGATGCGGGGTGCGGTCGCACGGCACCGCGCAGCTCGCGCTGTCCGTACGGCCCGTGTTGTACGTCTCCGCCAGCACGATCCGGCCGGTCTCGCGGTCCACGATCGGTGTGGGGTTGCCGTGGGTGTTCCCGCCTCCGTCGTTGACGACCTGGAGCGGGCTCCAGGTGCGCCCGCCGTCGCTGGAGCGCTTCACCACGATGTCGATGTCGGTCGCGTCGCCGCAGTTGAGGACGCGACCCTCGGCGAACGCCAGCAGCGTTCCCTCGGTCGTCCGCACGACGGACGGGATGCGGAAGCAGGCGTAGCCCGGATCCTGGGAGGCCTTGAACAACACCTGCTGTTCGAACTCGCCGCCCGTAGTGGCTGGTTCGGCCCGTGCGGTGCCCGGGAGCGCGACGAGCGCGGCGATGCTGAGAGCGGCGGTCAGGGCGGCTTTGAGGCGGGAGCGGGAGCCGGGCCCGGAACGGAGGTCGAAGACGGCTCTCGGGCGGGTGCGGGAGCGGCCCTCCGGACGGGGGGACAAGGCGGGGGCCGGGCGAGTGCGGGAGCCGTCCCCCCGGCGGGTGGGTAAGGCGGGGCTCGGGCGAGTACGGGCGCCGGGTCCCGGGCGGGCGGCGAAGATGGATCTCAGACGGGTGCGGAGGCGTGACGGCATGGTGCGACCTGCCCTTCGTACGGCGGCTGGGCAATCCGGATTCTCTGGACATCCCACGTCCAACGTTCGCGCCGCAGACGCTACTTGGGCCCTCACGCACCCCACAAGAAGCGTGCATCGGTTGTGTCCACGCCAGATTTCCGCGCTCATGTGTCCGCTCGGCGAAGAGCAGTTCACTGGCTTGTTGATCCGGATTTCCGGTACGGACGGCTGATGCGGGCTAACGTTCCGTCATGACCGCACCCGAAGCCGAACCCCGCCTCGCTCTCGACCCGGCGCGCACCGCCCTCGTGCTCGTCGATCTGATGGAGCGCATCGTGGCGTTGCCCCTGGCGCCGCACAAGGGGACCGAAGTCCTCGCCACCGCCGAGGAGTTGGCGGCCTCCTTCCGGAAGGCGGGCGCGCTCGTCGTGCTCATCCGGGTCGAGCGGTCCGGGGTCCCGGAGCAGCCGCCCGGCAGTGGACTCGTCGCCGGACTGGTCGCGGACGGTGATCTGGAGATCGTGAAGCGGACCATCGGCGGTTTCCAGGGCACAGGGCTGGACGAGAGGCTGCGCGAACACGGTGTCTCCACCCTGGTGTTCGGCGGAATCGCCACCAACCTCGGCGTCGAGTCGACCGCGCGCGCCGCGGGCGACCTCGGCTACGACCTGGTCTTCGTCGAGGACGCGATGGCCGCGTTCACCGCTCCCGAGCACGACGCCTCCGTCCGCCTGGACTTCCCGCGCCTCGGCACGGTCGTGACCGCCGGTGAGGTGCGGCTCATCGCGGGATGAGCCGCACCGGCGCGGTCGAGGCCGAGGGCCTCGCGGTGGACGCGCGGGGGCTCACACCAGTACGCCGCCCCCGTCGGCCACGACGACCGAGCCGGTGCTGTAGCCCCCGCGCATCAGATAGAGATAGGCCTCGGCGATGTCCTCCGGCTCGCCCACCCGGCCGACGGGGAGTGACGCCGCGGCGGACGCGAACAGTCCGTCGCGGTCCTCCTCCGGCAGGTCCCGCCACAGCCCGGTGCGGACCACCCCCGGCGAGACCGCGTTCACCCGGATCGGCGCGAGCTCCAGGGCCAGGGCACGGGTGAGCGACTCCATCGCCCCGCACAGGCTCGCCGCGACGCTGGTCCCCGGCATCGGCCGGCGCCCGGCCGTGCCGGTGGTCAGGACGACCGAGCCGCCTTCGCGGATCGCCGGGGCACCGTACTTGACGGCCGTGTACGCGCCCCACAGCCGGGTGTCCAGGAAGCGCCTGGCCCGCGCCGGATCGGACTCGGCGAGACTCCCCAGCAGCAGCGACTCACCGGCCGTGTAGACCAGGTGGTCGAAATCGCCGATCCGGCCGAAGAGGCCGCGGACGCCGTCCTCGTCGGTCGCGTCCAGCGCATGCCCCTGCGCGCCCGACGGCAGCCGCTCCAGGGCGGCGTCCACACTCTCCGGGCGCCGCGAGGCGACCACCACCTCGGCCCCCTCGCGGGCGACCGCCTCCGCCACCGCGAACCCGATGCCCGCCGTGCCGCCGATCACGACGACCCGCTGTCCTCGCAGACCTCTGTGACCCATGTCGGTTCCCTTCCGCGTAATTCCCGGGTCCGTCCCGGTGCCTCCAAGCCTGCTCGTGGCCGTGCCCCGCCGTCCAAGACCTCTTTCGGCGTCGGCGATACCCTGAAGGCATCGTCGGTGCTACGACGGAAGGGCGGTCATGGATCTCGACCTGCGCAAGGTCCGCTACTTCGTGGCGGTGGCCGAACTGCTGCACTTCGGGCGCGCGGCGGAGCGGCTGCACATCGCCCAGCCGGTGCTGAGCCGTCAGATCAGGGCACTGGAGAAGGACTTGGACGCCGTGCTCCTCGAACGGGACAGCCGCGGTGTGGCCCTGACCTCGGCGGGGCGCCAACTCCTGGACGACGCACGCCCGTTGCTCGCCACCGCCGATGCGACCCGACGCCGGGTACGGCGGGCGGCGCGCGGCCCGAGCCGGCTCGTCGTCGGCTTCCGGGCAGGAGTGGTCGTCACCCACGCCCTGCGGGCCTTCGGTGCCGCCCATCCCGACGTCGACGTCCAGGCGCGCCGAGTCGAATGGGACGACCAGGAACAGCTGATCCTCGACGGGACCGTCGACCTCGCCTACGTCCGCCGGCCGATCCAGGAGCGGGGACTCGCGCTGCTGCCCCTGTTCGACGAGGCCCGGGTCGCGATGCTCCCGGCGGTCCACCGGCTCGCCGGGAAGGAGGAACTCGCCCTCGCCGACCTGGAGGGCGAGACCTGGCTGCGCTACTCCGACCCCGGGCCGGACGATCTGCCGATCCGGACCATCGAGGAGAAGTTCGAGCGCGTGGCGGGCGGGGCCGGCATCACCCTCGTGCCGGAGTCCGTCGCCGAGCAGTACTCACGCCCGGACATCACGTACGTACCGGTCACGGACGCGCCGCCCGACCAGGTGTTCCTGGCCTGGGACAGCAGTCGTCGCACGCCCCTGATCGCCGCGTTCGCCGAGGTCGCGGAGGTTCGGGGCTGAGGCGGGGCCCCGCCGGCGCAGGGGGCGCTCCCCGCCGTTCGGGGCCCCGCCGCCGTGCCGCGGGGAGCCGGTGTCAGCCCTGGGCGGCCGTGGCCCGCAGGGCGATGCGGTGCTCGCCCGCGTACACGTTCATGTTGGCGCCGCGCAGGAAGCCGACCAGGGTCAGGCCGGTCTCCGCCGCCAGGTCGACGGCCAGCGACGACGGAGCGGAGACCGCCGCGAGCAACGGGATGCCCGCCATCACCGCCTTTTGCGCCAGCTCGAAGGAGGCCCGGCCGGAGACCAGCAGGACCGTCCGGGAGAGCGGGAGCGTACCGTTCCGCAGGGCGCGGCCGACCAGCTTGTCGACCGCGTTGTGCCGGCCCACGTCCTCCCGTACGTCGACCAGCTCGCCGTCCTCGGTGAACAGCGCCGCCGCGTGCAGGCCCCCGGTCCGGTCGAAGACCCGCTGGGCCGCGCGCAGCCGGTCGGGGAGGACCGCGAGCAGGTCGGGCTCCAGCCGCACCGGGGGAGTGGTGCCGCCCTCCGTGTCGTCGATGGTCCAGCGGGCGGTCGTACGGACCGCGTCCAGACTCGCCTTGCCGCACAGACCGCACGACGACGTCGTGTACACATTGCGTTCGAGCGAGATGTCGGGGATGACGACACCGGGCGCCGTCCGTACGTCGACGACGTTGTACGAGTTGGAGCCGTCCACCGTGGCGCCCGCGCAGTACACGATGTTCTGCAGCTCGTCGGCCCGGCCCAGCACCCCCTCGCTCACCAGGAAGCCCGCGGCCAGCGCGAAGTCGTCGCCCGGGGTGCGCATGGTGATCGCCAGAGGCTTGCCGTTGAGACGGATCTCCAGCGGTTCCTCGGCGACGAGCGTGTCCGGGCGGGTGCTCACGGCACCGTCCCGGACACGGATCACCTTGCGTCGTTCCGTGACTCGTCCCATGACGTGATCAGTCCCGCTTCCGTACGTGCGGCCGGCCGGATCGGCCCTTCCTGCGGCGGTTGCCGTGCGGGTCACCGGATCGTCGGGCGGGGAGGCGACCTTCACGTCCTCATTGTCCCGCATGCCCGCCGCGGGCCGGACCCGCATGCGCGCCACGGTCCGGACACCTGCACGCGCCGCGGTCCGGTGGTCCCGTACGCGCGGAGCGGGCCGCCCCCGGCCCCGGCCGTCGGCGGCCCGCTCCGCGCTCATGCCGCCGTCCGCAGCGCGAGCAGATCCGAGATGGCGTACACCGTACGCAGTGTCGGCACCGGTACCCCGGTGATCTCCGCGAGTTCCACGACGGCCGCGAGCAGCACGTCGAGTTCCAGCGGCTTGCCGCGCTCCAGGTCCTGGAGCGTGGAGGTGCGGTGGTCGCCGACGCGCTCGGCACCCGCGAGACGCCGCTCGATGGACACGCCCACCTCGCAGCCGAGGGCCTCGGAGACGGCCAGCGTCTCGGTCATCATGATCTCGATGACCTTGCGCGTTCCGCCGTGCAGACACATCTGCCGCATCGTGGCACGGGCCAGCGCGCTGATCGGGTTGAAGGAGATGTTGCCGAGCAGCTTGAGCCAGATGTCGTTGCGCAGGTCCGGTTCGACCGGGCATTTCAGCCCGCCGTCCCGCATGGCGTCGCTGAACGCCCGGCAGCGCGCCGAGACGGACCGGTCCGGTTCCCCGAGGGAGAACCGGGTGCCTTCGAGGTGACGGACGACGCCCGGTCCCTCCAGTTCGGTGGCGGCGTACACGACACATCCGACGGCCCGCTCCGGCGCCAGCACCGCGCTGACCGCGCCGCCCGGGTCCACGCTCTCCACGCGATGGCCGTCGTGGGGTCCGCCGTGCCGGTGGAAGTACCACCAGGGAACGCCGTTCTGGGCGGCGATCACCGCCGTGGTGCCGTGCAGCAGTGGCTCGATGAGCGGCCCGCACGCCGCGTACGAGTTGGCCTTCAGGCCGAGGAAGACGTAGTCGACCGGGCCGATGTCGGCCGGGTCGTCGGTGGCGTGGACGCGCGCGGTGAAGTCCCCGCGCGGGCTGATGACGTGGACGCCGTGCTGCCTCATGGCCGCCAGATGCGGTCCACGGGCGACGAGATGCACGTCGGCGCCCGCGCGGTGCAGAGCGGCGCCGACGTAGGCGCCGATCGCACCGGCGCCGAGAACTGCGACTCTCACTGTGTGGCGCTCCGTTCGGTCGAGGGTACCGAGGAACTTCCGAACTCTGTCGACGAAATATTGTCTACAGGATGGAATGGGCGGGGGCAAGGGGTGGGACGACGGCAGGGGTATCAGGAGCCGTTCGTACGGTGTCCGCGGGGCGCGGTCCGTACGACCGCCCGCCGGACCGTCACGACCGCCCGCCGGACCGTCGACGACACGGCCGGATCCCGGGCCCGGCGGTGTCCGACCGGGCCCCGCGGTCCGTACGACCGCGTGCCGGACCGTCGACGACACGGCCCTCCCGGGTCCGGCGGTGTCCGGCCGGGCTCGCCCTCAGGCCCGCCCCGTGACCGTTCGTCGCGTCAGGGATACCGCTCATCGCATACGGTCGACGAGTTCGCGTCACGCCGCTTCACAGCCGAGCGACCGCTTCCTATCGTCCCGGATCATGAGCCCTCCTGTCGCACCGCCCGGTTGGAGCCGCTGGCTCGTCCCGCCGGCCGCCCTGTCGGTCCATCTCTCCATCGGCCAGGCCTACGCCTGGAGCGTCTTCAAGCCGCCGCTCGAATCCGCGCTCGGCCTCAGCGGAACCCAGAGCGCGCTGCCCTTCCAGCTCGCGATCGTGATGCTCGGCCTGTCGGCCGCGTTCGGCGGCACGCTCGTCGAGCGCAAGGGTCCGCGCTGGGCGATGACCGTCGCCCTCGTCTGCTTCTCCTCCGGCTTCCTCATCTCCGCGCTCGGCGCCGCCACCGAGCAGTACTGGCTGATCGTCCTCGGCTACGGCTTCGTCGGCGGGACCGGTCTCGGCATCGGCTACATCTCGCCCGTCTCCACGCTGATCAAGTGGTTCCCGGACCGGCCCGGGATGGCCACCGGCATCGCGATCATGGGATTCGGCGGCGGCGCGCTGATCGCCTCGCCGTGGTCCGCCCAGATGCTGAAGTCGTTCGGTTCGGACTCCTCGGGGATCGCGCTCGCGTTCCTCGTGCACGGGCTGACGTATGCCGTGTTCATGACGCTCGGTGTGCTCCTGGTCCGCGTGCCGCGCGGCGAGAAACCGGCCGTGTCCGGGCCGAGCGCGCTCGACGGGGTCCAGGTCTCCGCGCGGAACGCCGTCCGCACCCCGCAGTTCTGGTGCCTGTGGATCATTCTCTGCATGAACGTGACCGCGGGCATCGGCATCCTGGAGAAGGCCGCCCCGATGATCACTGACTTCTTCGGGGACACCTCCACGCCGGTGTCCGTCTCGGCGGCCGCAGGGTTCGTCGCCCTGCTGTCCGCGGCGAACATGGCGGGCCGCATCGGCTGGTCCTCGACCTCCGACCTGATCGGACGCAAGAACATCTACCGCGTCTACCTCGGGGTCGGCGCCCTGATGTACGCGCTCATCGCCTGGCTCGGGGACTCCTCCAAACCCCTGTTCATCCTGAGCGCGCTGGTGATCCTCTCCTTCTACGGCGGAGGCTTCGCCACGATCCCCGCGTATCTGAAGGACCTGTTCGGCACCTACCAGGTCGGCGCCATCCACGGCAGGCTGCTCACCGCCTGGTCCACCGCCGGCGTCCTCGGCCCGCTGATCGTGAACCGGATCGCGGACCACCAGAAGGCGGCAGGCAAGCACGGCGCGTCCCTGTACGAACTGTCGTTCCTGATCATGATCGGGCTGCTCGCCGTCGGCTTCGCCGCGAACGAGTTCGTACGGCCCGTGCACGCCCGCCACCACATCCCCGCACCGAGGGAGGCCGCCGATGTCGCACGACAGCAGCCCGAGTCCGCCTGACCGGCGAGCGCTGATCGCCTTCGCCTGGCTGTGGGTGGGCGCACCCCTGTGCTACGGCCTCTACGAGCTCGTACAGAAGGCGACGCAACTGTTCTCGGGGTAGGTGTTCGGGCTTCCGAGGGCCTGACAGAAGCCGACAAGCCTGGCGTCGCAATCCTGTGGCATCACCTGCCGTCGTACCCGTGAGTCACGGAACAGACTGGTGGATCCCGCTACCCGAAGCACGAGGGGGACCACTCATGAACGGCTCACGGATCGCCGCCGTCGGCCATTACCAGCCCGCCAAGGTACTCACCAACGAGGACCTGGCGGGCCTGGTCGACACCAGTGACGAGTGGATCAGGAGCCGCGTGGGCATCCGGACCCGCCACATCGCCGGGCCCGACGAACCGGTCGACGAGCTGGCCGCGCACGCCGCCGCCAAGGCGCTCGCCTCGGCCGGTCTGACGCCCGGCGACATCGACCTCGTCCTCGTGGCCACCTCCACGGCCGTCGACCGTTCCCCGAACATGGCCGCCCGGGTCGCCGCCCGCCTCGGCATCCCCTCGCCGGCCGCGATGGACGTCAACGTCGTCTGCGCCGGTTTCACCCACGCCCTCGCCACCGCCGACCACGCCGTGCGCGCCGGTGCCGCGACCCGGGCGCTGGTCATCGGCGCCGACAAGATGAGCGACGTGGCGGACTGGACCGACCGCACCACGTGCGTCCTCGTCGGGGACGGCGCGGGGGCCGCCGTCGTCGAGGCCTGCCCCGCGGGCGAGGAGCCCGGCATCGGACCGGTGCTGTGGGGCTCGGTGCCCGAGATGGGCAACGCGGTACGCATCGAGGGCACCCCCTCGCGGTTCGCGCAGGAGGGGCAGAGCGTCTACCGCTGGGCCACCACCCAGCTCCCGCCGATCGCCCGCAAGGCCTGCGAGCGGGCCGGCCTCGTGCCCGAGGACCTCGCCGGAGTCGTCCTGCACCAGGCCAACCTGCGCATCATCGAACCCCTCGCCCTGAAGATCGGCGCGGTCAACGCCGTCGTCGCGCGCGATGTCGTCGAGTCCGGGAACACCTCAGCCGCGAGCATCCCGCTCGCCTTCTCCAAGCTCGTCGAGCGCGGCGAGATCTCCACCGGCGACCCGGTCCTGCTGTTCGGCTTCGGCGGCAACCTCTCCTACGCGGGCCAGGTCGTCCGCTGCCCGTGAGACGGCCCGAGCCGCTCGTCCGGCCCTCGCGTCCCCGGGTGTGACAAGCCCGACTCCTCTGCCTGCCATGCGTTTGCGCGCCGTAGACTGTAGGCGAAAGACAATGGACAATCGACTTTCCTATCGCGGCGACGGCGCTGCCCAGGAGGGACCGTGATGTTGTCGACAGGACTGCCTCAGGGAGCGGTACCCAAGCTCGAACGGCCCGGTCCGCTCCGTGACCGCGTCTACGAGGCGCTGCTCGAACTCATCACCACCCGCGCCCTCCGGCCGGGCCAGCACCTCGTCGAGAGCGAACTCGCCGGCCATCTCGGCGTGTCCCGGCAGCCCGTGCGCGAAGCCCTCCAGCGGCTGAGCACCGAGGGCTGGGTCGATCTGCGTCCCGCCCAGGGCGCGTTCGTGCACGAGCCGACCGAGGAGGAGGCGGACCAGCTCCTCACGGTCCGTACGCTCCTGGAGGCCGAAGCGGCCCGGCTCGCCGCCGCCAACGCGGGCACCGCCGCCATCGGCGCGCTCGAAGCCCTGTGCGCCGAGGGCGAGCGGGCGGTCGCCGAGGACGACGTGGACGCCGCGGTCGCGATGAACGCGCGGCTGCACGCCAAGGTCATGGAGCTCGCCGGCAACACGGTCCTCGCCGAGCTCGCCGCGCAGGTCGACCGCCGGGTCCGCTGGTACTACACGCCGGTGGCCCGGCAGCGCGGCCTGCAGTCCTGGACCGAACACCGCGAACTGATCGCCGCGATAGCGGAACGCGACGGACAGCGGGCCACCGCGGTCATGCGGGCCCACACGGAGCACACGCGGAAGATGTACCACGACCGCGAGAAGTAGTCCCGCGAGCGGACCCGCCCCACCCACTTCGTCCGGCGCTGCGCGAGCCGGGCGGGGACGCCGGCAGGGACCGGCGCACGCACGCATCCGAGGGTGGCCCTCTCCGCCAGGTCGCGGAGAGGGCCACCCTCGTGAGGAAGGCTCGTGCTCAGCCGACCGGTTGTGGCCGTGGTGCCGTGGTGTCCGCCGTGCTGCGCCCCGGCTGCCGCAGCAGCAGGGCGACCGCGGCCGCCACCATGGAGATGCCGCCGGCCAGCGCGTACGCGCCGTCGTAGCCCCAGGCGGCGACCACCATCGAGCCGAGCCCGCCGCCGAACAGACCGCTGACCAGCTTTCCGCTGTACACCAGCCCGTAGTTGGTGGCGTTGTAGTTCTCACCGAAGTAGTCCGGGGTCAGGGCCGCGAACATCGGGTAGAAGGCCCCGCCGCCGAACCCGGAGAGGAAGGCGAAGAACAGGAACAGCGCCTCGCTGTGGATGTCACCGGCCCAGATCACGCCGAACTGCGCGAGCCCGAGGACCAGGATGACGAAGACCAGGGTCCGCTTGCGGCCCCAGGTGTCGGACAGCCAGCCCACCACGCCCCGGCCGACGCCGTTGACGACGGCCATCACGCCCATCGACGAGGCCGCCACCAGCGGGCCGAATCCCACGTCCTTGGCGTAGTCGACCTGGAAGGAGATCCCGAAGATCGACACACCCGCCGTCATCACGAGCGCGATCCACATCAGCGGGAGCATGCCGGTCCTGACGGCCTCCTTGGGGGTGAACTGCTTCACGGCGGGAGGGTTCTTGGACAGACTCGCGGCGCCCTTCGCGGAACCGCCGTACGTCAGCGGGTCGATGTCCGCGGGCCACCAGTTCTTCGGCGGGTCCTTGAAGAAGAACGCGGCGGACAGCACCACGATCATCACGTAGCAGCCGATGAGGTCCAGTACGCGGTGGTAATTGGCCGTGTCGAAGGCGTAGTTGAAGATGAAGATGAACGGCAGGGAGCCGTACGCGAATCCGCCGTTGACGAATCCCGTCCGCGCGCCCCGGCGTTCGGGGAACCACTTGCCGACCATGTTGATGCAGGTCGCGTACACCAGGCCGGACCCGACGCCGCCGATGACCCCGAAACCCAGGATCGCCAGCAGGACGTTGCTCAGGTGCGAGAGCGCGAGGAAGCCGACCGCGCACATGACCGAGCCCGTGTACATGGCCTTGCGGGCCGTCAGGATGCCCTTCTCCCGCAGCCAGCCGGCGGGGAAGGCTATGCCCGCCTGGAAGAAGACCCAAATGCTCAGGATCCAGAAGGTGTTGCTCTGCGTCCAGCCGTGGGCGTGGGACAGGGTGTCCTCGGCCGAGCCGTACGCGTACTCGAAGACGCTGATGGCCATCATGGCGGCCCACGGCAGGTACACCATGAACTTCCGTGAGTGGCCCAGGATGTCCCGGTCCGTCTCGCCGACCCGGTAGACACGGCCCCGGGCGTCCGTGACCTCCCGGTACGCGCGCCCCGGGGCGCCGGGGTCGTCCGGCGTGTCCTTCTCCGCGATGGGTTCCGTCGTCATCAGGCCATCTCCTCGCCGAGCGGGTGCGGATTGGGAACGATGCCGCGGGCCCGCGGCCGGCCCGGTGCCCTGAGGAACAGGGCCAGTACGGCGGACGCCAGGCCGACGGACCCGGCGAGCACGAAGGCGCCGTGGTAGTCCCACGCGCCGACGACGACCGCGCCCATGCCGGAGCCCACGAGGCCCGAGACGAGCTTCGAGCTGTAGACCATCCCGTAGTTGGAGGCGTTGTTGTTCTCGCCGAAGTAGTCCGCCGTCATGGCCGCGAACAGCGGGAAGATCGCGCCGCCGCCGAAGCCGGAGACCATGGAGCAGAACAGGAAGAACGGCATGCTGCCCAGCCGGCCGGAGACCAGGACACCGAACTGGGCGGAACCCAGCACCAGACACACGACGATCAGCGTTCGGCGCCGCCCGAAGCGGTCGGATATCCAGCCGATGACCCCGCGCCCGGTGCCGTTGACGACGGCCTTCAGGGACATCGCCGTGGCCACGATCCCGCCCGCGAAGCCCATGTCCTTGCCGAACGGCACCTGGAAGGCGATGCCGAAGATGTTGATCCCGGCCGTGCACAGCAGACAGAGCCACATCATCCAGAGCACGGGGGTCCGCGCGGCCTCCCTGGGGGTGTACTGCTTCACCGACGGCGGGTTCTTCTCCAGCGCCCGCCGGATCTTCGGGTCGTCCGGCACCTTCAGCGGGTCCACGTGGGCCGGCCACCAGCCCTTCGGCGGGTCCTCGAAGAACCAGCCGGCCACCGCGACCAGGGCGCAGCAGAGCAGACCGACGCCCACCAGGACGCCCCGGTAGTCGCCCGGATCCAGGTACGAGGTGAACAGGAAGACGAAGGGCACGGACCCGTAGGCGAAACCGCCGTTGACGAAGCCCGTCTTGCCGCCCTTGCGCTCCGGATACCACTTGCCGACCGTGTTCACGCAGGTCGCGTAGACGAGACCCGCGCCGATGCCGCCGCACACGCCGAAGCCGAGACAGGCGACCGTCACATGCGGCGCGAACGCCAGGGACAGATAGCCGAGCAGGGTGCCGAGCGCGCCCAGCAGCATCGCCGTACGGGCGGGGAGCCTGCCGCTCTCACGCAGTCGCCCGGCAGGGAAGGCCACGGCCGCCTGGAAGAAGATCCAGACGCCCATCAGCCAGAAGATGTGTCCGCTGCTCCACGGACGGGCCTCGTGGAGTGTGTCCTCGGCCGAGGTGAACGCGTACGCGGCGGAGCTGACGCCCAGCATGCCCACCCAGGGCAGGAAGACCATCCACGCGCGTCCGCGGCCCATGATGTCGATGTCGGTCTCGCCGACCCGGTACACGCGGCCGTGGCGGTCCCTCACCTCCCGATGAGGGACCGCAGTCGAGTAGTCGGTGATTGTCATGTCGATCGAGCACCCCTTGCGTCGAAAGATCTGGTCAGCGCCCCCTGCCAAATGCCTTTCGTGCGCTCACGGGTCCCGGGGGGGGGGGGGGGGGGGGGGGGGGGGGGGGCTCCCCCCCCCCCCCCCCCCCCCCCCCCCCCCCCCCCCCCCCCCCCCCCCCCCCCCCCCCGCGCACACTCATGTCATGAGCGGCCCCCCGACATCCCTGCCGCGCGCGTCGATGGGACGGCTCGCCTTGAGCCGGGTTCCTGTTTCATCGGGTGACGTCCTTCGCTCGCGCGGAGGGTCTTGCTTACCCTCCGCAGGCGTTTGGGTCGCCGCACGTCCCGCGGCGACCTTGGATCCTTCGGTACGGTGCGGCGGGCGGCGTCACATCGCGGTCGTGGACGGCGCCGCAGCCGGTGCAGGTCCACTCCCGGACCGTCGGCGACCAGCCTGCCGTCGGCGCCGTCAGCGCGCGGCGCCCTTCGCGTCGGGCGCCGTCGAGGAGCGTCCGCACCCTCGCCACCCGGTCCTGAGCCGCTGTCTCAGATCACCCCGCCCGCCTTCAGCAGCCGCAATTCCTCGTCACCGAGCCCGAGTTCGCCGATGTAGATCTCCTCGTTGTGCTCGCCGAGCAGCGGGGAGGCGGTGATGTCGACGGGGGAGTCGGAGAGTTTGAGCGGGCTGCCGACGGTGACGTAGGAGCCGCGCTCGGGGTGCTCGACCTCGACGACCATGTCGTTGGCGGCGAGCGACGCGTCCTCGATGATCTCCTTGGTGGACAGGATCGGTCCGCACGGGATGCTCTCGGCGTTGAGCCGCTCCAGCACCTGCCACTTGGGCAGCGTGGTGGTCCACTCCTCGATGAGCTGGAACATCTTGGCGAGCTTGGGCAACCGGGCCTGCGGGGTGGCCCATTCGGCGTCCTCGGCGAGTTCGGGGCGGCCGATCAGCCGCGTGAGCGGCTTCCAGCCGCCGGGCTGGACGATGACGTAGACGTAGTCGTTGGGGCCGCCGGGCGCGCACTTGACGGCCCAGCCGGGCTGGCCGCCGCCGGAGGCGTTGCCCGAGCGCGGGACCTCGTCGCCGAAGTCCTCGTTGGGGTACTCGGCGAGCGGCCCGTGCGCGAGCCGCTGCTGGTCGCGCAGCTTCACCCGGCAGAGGTTGAGGACGGCGTGCTGCATGGCGACGTTGACGCGCTGGCCGCGTCCGGTGCGGGTGCGCTGGAGGAGCGCGGCGAGGATCGCGGCGACGGCGTGGACGCCCGTGCCGGAGTCACCGATCTGGGCGCCGGTGGCCATCGGCGGACCGTTCTCGAAACCGGTGGTGGCCATGGAGCCGCCCATGGCCTGCGCGACCACCTCGTACGCCTTGAAGCCGGTGTAAGGGCCGTCCCCGAAGCCCTTGATGGAGGCGTAGACGATCCGCGGGTTGATCTCGCGGACGCGGTCCCAGGTGAAGCCCATCCGGTCGATCGCGCCGGGGCCGAAGTTCTCCACCATGACATCGGAGCGGCGGATCAGTTCGGTCAGGAGCTGCTTGCCGCGCTCGGTCTTGGCGTTGAGGGTGATGCTGCGCTTGTTGCTGTTGAGCATGGTGAAGTAGAGGGAGTCGGTGTCCGGGATGTCCCGCAGCTGGGTGCGGGTGATGTCACCGGACGGCGCCTCCAGTTTGACCACGTCGGCGCCGAGCCAGGCCATCAACTGGGTGGCCGAGGGCCCGGACTGAACGTGCGTCATGTCCAGGACGCGGATGCCTTCGAGAGCCTTGGTCGTCACAGGTCACCTCACTTGTCCGTTGCCTTGAGCCGCCCCGATGCCGTCGGCCGTGGGCCCAGGTTCGTACATTGCATACAGTCGACGAATACTGTATGAAGGTTGTTATCCCGCATTCGACGGGTGATGTCCAGGGGTCGTGCACCACTTTCAGGACAGGAGCCGAATCGTGGACCTGTACGAGCATCAGGCGCGGCAACTCTTCGAGGAGTACGGCATCCCGGTGCCGCGCGCCGAGGTCACGGACTCGCCCGGGGAGGCGCGCGTGATCGCCCGCGGGCTCGGCGGCCGGGTCGTCGTCAAGGCCCAGGTCAGGACCGGCGGGCGCGGCAAGGCGGGCGGTGTGCGGCTCGCCGAGGACCCCGCCGCCGCCGAGCGGACAGCGCGCCGGATCCTCGGCATGGACATCGAGGGCCACCCGGTCCGCACCGTGATGCTGGCCCAACTCGTGGACATCGAGAGCGAGTTCTACGTCTCGTACGTCCTCGACCGTGCCGCCGGACGCTTCGTCGCCATCGCCTCCGCCGAGGGCGGCACGGAGATCGAGGAAGTGGCGGCGACCAGGCCGGAGTCGGTGACGCGCGTCCCGGTCGACCCGGCGGAGGGAGTCACCTCGGCGAAGGCGACCGAGATCGTACGGGCGGCCGGCCTGCCACCGCGGACCGCCGACATTCTCATACGGCTCTGGCAGGTGCTCACGCGCGAGGACGCACTCCTCGTCGAGGTGAACCCGCTCGTCCGTACCACCCAGGGGCAGCTCCTGGCCCTCGACGGCAAGGTGACCCTCGACGACAACGCCCGTTTCCGGCAAGCGCGTTGGGGCGAGCAGGAGGACCCGCACGCGGGCCCGCTGGAGGCGGCGGCCGCGGCCAGGGGTCTCAACTACGTGAAGCTGGACGGCGAGGTCGGCGTCATCGGCAACGGCGCGGGCCTCGTCATGTCGACCCTCGACGTGGTCGCGGGCTGCGGCGCCCGCCCCGCCGACTTCCTCGACATCGGCGGCGGGGCGTCCGCGCGGATCATGTCCGACGGCCTCTCCGTCGTGCTGTCCGACCCGGACGTCAGGGCCGTCCTCGTCAACGTCTTCGGCGGGATCACCGCCTGCGACGCGGTCGCCGAAGGCATCGTGCGGGCCCTGGACACCGTACGGCCGACCAAGCCGCTGGTGGTCCGGCTCGACGGCAACAACGCGGCTCGGGGCCGCGCCGTACTCGGCGACCGCGCGCACCCCTTGGTGCACCAGGCCACCACCATGGACGAAGCCGCCCGGCTCGCGGCCCGGCTCGCCAACACCACCTGAAGGAGCGGGACATGGCCGTCTTTCTCACCAAGGAGTCCAAGGTCCTCGTCCAGGGCATGACCGGCGCCGAGGGCATGAGACACACCCGGCGCATGCTCGCGGCCGGCACGAACGTCGTCGGCGGCGTCAACCCGCGCAAGGCCGGACGGACGGTCGAGTTCGACGTCCCCCGGCACCCCGAGGGCCTGGGGAGCGCCCCCACGAGCGTCCCCGTCTTCGGGTCGGTGCGCGAGGGGATCGAGGCGGCCGGCGCGGACGTGAGCGTCGTGTTCGTGCCGCCCGCCTTCGCCCGTACGGCCGTGCTGGAGGCCGCCGACGCCGGGATCGGTCTCGCCGTCGTCATCACCGAGGGCATCCCCGTCCACGACTCCGTCGCCTTCTGCGCGCACGCCGCCGGCCGGGGCACCCGTGTCATCGGCCCCAACTGTCCCGGCCTCATCACCCCAGGACAGTCCAACGCGGGCATCATCCCCGCCGACATCACCAAGCCGGGACGCGTCGGCCTGGTCTCCAAGTCCGGCACGCTCACCTACCAGCTCATGCACGAACTCCGTGACACCGGCTTCTCGACCTGTGTGGGCATCGGCGGAGACCCCGTCGTCGGCACCTCTCACATCGACTGCCTGGCGGCCTTCCAGGACGACCCCGACACCGAGCTGATCGTTCTCATCGGGGAGATCGGCGGCGACGCCGAGGAGCGGGCGGCCGCCTTCGTGCGCGATCACATCACCAAGCCGGTCGTCGCCTACATCGCCGGATTCACCGCCCCCGAGGGCCGCACCATGGGCCACGCCGGCGCCATCGTCTCCGGCTCCGCGGGCACCGCCCAGGCCAAGAAGAAGGCCCTGGAGGCGGCCGGGGTGCGGGTGGGCGGCACCCCGGCCGAGACGGCACGGCTGGTCCTGGCCCGGCTGGAGGAGCGGGCGACCCGGAGTGATGTCACTCATAGTTGACGTGAGGTGACTGCCGGAAGCCGTACGACCTCACTACCTTCCCCTTACGTACGCGACGACTGTTCGCGCGGGCCCGTACGACCTGCCGATCGGCAGAAGCCGGGCCCCCCGCCCCCGACTGTGCACCGAGAGCGGAGACACCCATGACAACCCTCGACCCCATCCCTGTCACCCCCACCCCCCTCGATCTCGGCCCCCTCAACCCCACCCCCCTCGTCCTCAAGTCCGGTACGTCCTGGACCGACGCCTGGCGGCGGTGCCTCGCCGTCGCCCCCGAGGCGTTCCGCGACGACCGGGTGCTCAACCTCTGGAACTCCGGCTGGCAGGCGGACGGCCGGGCCCTGCCCGCCACCAGCCCCGTCGACGGCAGCCCCATCGCGGGACCGCCCCGGCTCGACGGCGCCACCGCCCGGCAGGCCGTCCGCGCCTCCCTCGACCAGCACCGGGCCTGGCGCCATGTGCCCCTCGCGGAACGCCGGGCCCGCGTGGCGGCGACACTGGACGCCCTCACCGAACACCGTGAACTGCTCGCCCTCCTGCTGGTCTGGGAGATCGGCAAGCCCTGGCGGCTGGCCCAGGCCGACGTCGACCGGGCGATCGACGGCGTGTGCTGGTACGTCGAAGGCATCGAGCCCATGGTGGAGGGCCGGGCCCCGCTCGACGGACCCGTGTCCAACATCGCGAGCTGGAACTACCCGATGAGCGTGCTCGTCCACGCCATGCTGGTCCAGGCGCTGGCGGGCAACGCGGTCATCGCCAAGACCCCGACCGACGGCGGCGTCGCGTGTCTCACGCTGGCCTGCGCGCTCGCCGTGCGCGAAGGCGTCCCCGTCACCCTGGTCAGCGGCAGCGGAGGTGAGCTGTCGGAGGCGCTCGTGCGCGCGCCCGAGATCGGCTGTGTCTCCTTCGTCGGCGGCCGGGACACCGGCGCCGCGGTGGCCACCGCCGTCGCCGACCTCGGCAAGCGCCATGTCCTCGAACAGGAGGGGCTCAACACCTGGGGCATCTGGAACCACACCGACTGGGACGCCCTGACGGCGGTCGTCCCCAAGCTCTTCGACTACGGCAAGCAGCGCTGCACCGCCTACCCGCGCTTCGTCGTCCAGCGCGACCTGTTCGACGACTTCCTCGCCGCGTACCTGCCGGCCGTCCGCACCCTGCGGACCGGCCACCCCCTCGCCGTCGAGCACCCCGACGACCCCTACCCGTCGCTGGACTTCGGCCCGGTCATCAACGCGGCCAAGGCCAAGGAACTGCACGACCAGGTCGCCGAGGCCATCGACCGGGGCGCCGTCCCGCTGCACCGCGGCAGGCTGTCCGACACCCGCTTCCTGCCCGGCCAGGACACGTCGGCGTACGTCCAGCCCGTCACGCTGCTCAACCCGCCGCCGTCCTCGCCGCTGCACCACGCGGAACCCTTCGGCCCGGTCGACACCATCGTCCTGGTCGACACCGAGGCCGAACTGCTCGCCGCGATGAACGCGTCGAACGGAGCGCTGGTCGCCACCCTGTCCACGGACGACGAGGCGACGTACACCCGACTGGCCCCGCAGATCCGCGCGTTCAAGGTCGGACACAACAGGCCCCGGTCCCGGGGCGACCGCGACGAACTCTTCGGCGGCTTCGGCGCGTCGTGGCGCGGCGCGTTCGTGGGCGGGGAACTGCTCGTACGGGCGGTGACCCAGGGCCCGGCGGGGGAGCGGCTGCCGGGGAACTTTCCGGAGTACCACTTGATGCCGTGAGCCCACCTCGGTGAGGGCCGCCGGGTGAGCCTGGCGGGTCCGGTGAGCCTCATGAGGTGGGAGTGGGCGGCGTCCGTCATCGGGCGCCGCCCTACGGGACGGACGGGTGTGCCGGGTCCCACCGGGGCGGGGCCGCCCAACGCGCCGCGTCGGCTACCCGATGCCCTGCCGGTCCGGTCGCAGCGCGAAGGCACGGTCCGACGCCTCCAGGCCCGACCGCTCCACGGCCTCGATGAGCAGCGCGCGGTGCCGGAGCAGTGGCTCGCGGCGGTCCGCGGGAGCGATCGCGGCCAGATCGTCGAGCCCGGCGATGATGCGCCGGGTGACCTGCGGGCTGCCGATCGCGCAAGCCCGGATCTCGGCGAACCCGAGATCGACCAGCTCGGTCCAGCCCGGTACGGGTTGCACCAGCCGCACGCTCCCGCGCCGGTCGCGATGGAGCGCCGCGTCGAGGGGCCGGCCGGCGACGGCGGCCAGGAACTGCACGATGCGGTCGATCGCCTGCACGGCCGTGGTCGGGTCGTTCACCGCGGCCGACAGCGCCCGCAGCCCGATGTCGGAGAGCTGCCGCAGCCCGAACGCGAAGTCCTGGTGGAAGGTGCGCTCCACCCCGACGGACACCGTGTAGCTGAGCGACCGCCCCGCGGGGGCGGGACCTCCGTGCACCGCGAGCAGCGGCGTGCCCGGTACGACGAAGTCCCCCATCCGCGGGATCAGCCGCAGGACGACACCCTGTTGCCGGGCCGCCTTCACCAGCCGGGCGATGTTCACGTCCCGCAGGACGCCGGCCCGCCCGTGGTGGACGACCCGGGCGGTCTCGGGCCCGAGTGTGTTCTCCTCGCCGGACGAGCGGGCCACCGGCATGCGCGCGACGACCTTGAACGCCTCCCGGGTGATGCGGTCGATGACATGGCTGACGCGCATGAGCCGCAGCGTCTGGTTCACGTACAGCACGAAGAGCAGGAGGCTGAGCCCCAGCATCAGGAGCGTCAGAACCGACTGGACCAGGGGGACCGAGGTCACCTTCCGCGCTTCGGCCTGCCCCTCGTACGAGGTCAGCACCAGGAGCGACAGCAGGAAGGTCGCGAGGAAGACGGCGAACGTGGCCTTGGTGATCCGGCTCCGCACGAAGATCCGCACCACGCGGGGACTGAACTGCCCGCTCGCCATCTGGACGGCGACCAGCGAGATGCTGAAGACCACACCGATGAAGGTCATCATCGCCGAGCTGACCACGGTGACCACGGTCTTCGCGTCGTCGGCCAGACGCAGCAGATCGTCCAGCGTGTCGTAGTCGTGCGCCCTCCGCAGCGCCTCGACGATCGCGGTGTCGAGCTCGGTGGCCAACCCCCACACCACGAAGACCAGCACCATGGCCATGGTGGGCGCGAACCAGAACGTGTCCCTCAGATGCTCCCGCAACGGCGACAGCGCCCTCGGCCGCCGCCCTTCCCGCAAACCCCCGGTAGTCATCCAGTCGCCCATGGTGAGACTGTAAGCGCACCCCCACGCCGCCCCGCGGACCCGCTCCGGAGCCCGGATATGCAGGTGAAAGGCACTCCGAAACCTTGGTATTGTTGTCCATGTCGCCGCGGGGAACACCCCCGGCCAGGCGGCAGACACCTAGTCCGGGTGGCGGAATGGCAGACGCGCTAGCTTGAGGTGCTAGTGCCCTTTATCGGGCGTGGGGGTTCAAGTCCCCCCTCGGACACAGACGGGGACGTTCGCGAGACCGTCCCGAAGCGTTCACGAATAACCGGTCGAGTCATATGACTCACCGGTTTTTCGTCGTTCCCGGGACCTTCGGGGAGCGGGGCGCCGCGGGTGTGTCACTCGCGTGGCGGGGGCCCGGCCGAATCGGTCGGCGGCCCGGCCGTCCCGACCCTCACGTTCGGGCAGTCGACGAAGGTGGCCAGGTGCGCGCCGCCGGCCCGGCTTCGGGCCGTCAGTTCGGCAACCGGGCCGTCGTCCAGCCCGTCCACGGCGACTCCCGGCCCCGACGTCACGTAACACGTCGGTCATCAACTCTCGCTTCCAGCTCGGGAGTTACGCCAGTTATCGTACAGACCCGCTTTTACGCGAACATCTGCCAGCCCCTACGCTCACCTCGAGTGAGAGGTGCCCTGCATCAAATCCGCGACGCAGGCAGAAGGGGATGAGATGGAATCGAAGGCATACCTGGAGTCGAGTTCATTCGAAGACGAATGCATGCGGAGGCTGTATGAATTTGTGCTCAGTCGGGACGTCAGCGAAGAAATTAACGTCGAGGAGGTGGCCCTACAGCTCAATCTTCCGGTCGGGGACACCAGCCTCGCACTGGCCGCGCTGACCGAGATGGGCCTCCTGCGGGACCGGCCGGGGTGGGGGCTCGTCGCGGTGGCACCCGACGAGGCGGTCAGCCGGGTGCTCGGTCCGCTGGAGCTGGAGATACGTACCCGGCGGGTGCGGGCGGAGGAGACCCGGCGGCGACTGATGTCCTTCCTTCCGGCGTTCGATGCCCATCTGACCGCGGGCGGCAACCGTCGGCAGGTCGAACTCATCGACAACCTCGCCGACGTGCGGGTAGCCATCGCCGAGCTCTCGGCGAAGTGCAGAAAGGAGATCCTGACCGCGCAGCCCGGGGGTGGGCGAAAGGAGAGTGTGCTCAATGAGGCCGCGCCGCGCGACTACGACACTCTCCAAAGGGGGGTGAAGATGCGCATCCTCTATCAGCACACGGCACGTTCGAGCCGGGGCACCCACTCCTACGTCCAGGAAGTGACCCGCCTCGGTGCGCAAGTGCGCACACTCGACGACCAGTTCATGCGGTTCCTGATCTTCGATCGGGAGTGTGCGATGTTCGCGGTCTCCGACGCTCCGGACTCCGCCGCCTTCATCAGGGACCCGCACGTCGTGGCTTTCATGGTCGAGGCGTACGAACGGCTGTGGCTGGCGGCCGAGCCCTTCTCGGTCGATTCCGACACCCAGCCGGAGACCACGGACGATCTGAAGGAAGCCATCATCAGGCTGCTCACAGCCGGTATGACGGATGCGGCCGTCGCGCGTCGACTGGGCATGTCCGTGCGTACCTGCCGACGCCATGTCTCCGAGATCATGACCGGACTTGGCGCCGCGAGCCGTTTTCAGGCCGGCTATCTGCTGGCCGTCCAGGAGTAGTCCGCGCGGTTCCGGCGGACGCGCCAGCGCAGTCGCCTCCGCCGAGGCTCGCTCCCAGTCGAGCCGTGCCGCTCGACCGACCTCGCGTGAACTGTCGGCACCGGCTTGTCGGTGCCCGCCGGTTCCGCCCATGACATCACGTACCGAGCGGCGAGATATCGCAGACTATGTCGCTTTCGTTCGGCAGACATCATGCTGCCATGCAGCTTGATGCTCGGCTGTGACAAGCCCAACCAGCCCTCGGTGATGGCACCTTGAGGGCAGGTCAACTCCCGGTCGTTGCAGCGTCGCAAGCGACCTGGGATGTCGAGGAAGGCTGATCAACGGAACGCGTGGGGGCGGGCTTTGAAGCGCTTCGGCAAGATGCTTGTGGTGAGTTGTACGGCCTCGCTGGCCGTTCTGATGGCGGGCGGGACGGCAGAGGCCCAGCAGCCTCCTGCGCGGGAGGCGGCGGCCGCGGCTGCCAACGACACCGGCTGGGGATGAGCGATCCGGTCACTCGTCGACTCCGCTTCCGGGAGCCGGGCGGTCGAGCCAAGGAACATCATTGTCAATAAACGGTCTTTACAGGAATCTTCCGGCATACCCGGACCGGCGGATGCGCTTCTTCTCCGTGGACGGGAAATCGGTCACCAAGACCTTTCCGGAAGTATACGACGATGTGCTGCGACTCATGTCGGAGCTGCGTGACTGCGGTGTCGGGGCCGGAGATCTCGTAGGAGTGGCCGGCCCGAATTCCTACGAATGGGTTCTCGCGGACCTCGCCCTGCTGGGTCTGGAGTGCGTGGTCGTCGCGCTGCCCGTGGAGCGGCAGGCGGAGGCGGCCGAGCTCGCCGAGAAGTACCAGCTCTCGGCGGTGCTGCTCACCAAGGGGCCGCCCGTCGACTCCCCGCCTCCCGACGGAGTCGGGTTGCTGGAGAAGCGGCCTCTGTCCTTCGTGAAGAGGGTCCCGTCAAGCGGCGGCGGCCGGCTCGCGCCGGCCGCGGATGTCTTCTCCATCGCCTTCTCCTCCGGAACCTCGGGGAGCAAGAAGGGCCTGCTGATGTCCAAGAAGGGTGTCGAGAACACCATGCGGACGTCCGCGGAGGCATGGGAGGTCAACGAGAGCGACAACCTGCTCATTGTCATGCCGTTCTCCAACTTCCAGCAGCGGTACCTGATGTACACGGCTGTCAGATACGGTCTCGACGCGACGGTCGTCGCTCCGGAGCGGATGTTCCAGAAGCTCAAGGAGTTCGAGCCGACGATCATCCTCGGACCGCCTTCGTTCTTCGAGATCGCGTACAACAGGGTCAACTCCGGCAGTGGGCGCGACAGGATTCCCTACCTCCTCGCGGCCGCTCTGCACCGCGTCGCCCCGGGCCGGGCGAGCCGTCGGCTGCGGGTGAGGCTGGGGCGCAAGTGGATGGGCATGTACGGCTCGCGTGTCCGTCTCATGCTCACCGGTTCCGCCCCGGTTCCGCCCCGGACGGTCAAGCTCTTCCAGCAGCTCGGCGCTCCGCTGTTCGAGGTCTACGGGAGCACCGAGATCGGCTGGATCTCGTTCAACCTGCCGAAGAGGCACCGGATTCGCAGCGCCGGCCGGCCGGTCGACCGGATTCGTGTCGAGATCGGCGACGACGGCGAAGTGGTCGTGGCCACGGAGCAACCGCAGTGCCTCGGCTATGTCTTCGCGGGGGAGGAGACCCAGAGTTCGGTCTTCCTGCCCGGAGGCAGGGTGGCCACCGGGGACCTGGGCCGGTTCGACCGCTCGGGATTCCTGCGGCTCGTGGGCCGGAAGAAGAACGTCATCGTCACGCGGAGCGGGGTGAAGATCAACCCTGAGGAGCTCGAGCTGGCGGTGGAGAAGAGCTGCCGGATCAAGAAGGCGATGGTGGCTTCGCCTGGCCAGGAGGGGAGGCTGACCTGCGTCGTGTGGCTCGACGACTGGCAGTCCACCGAGCGCACGGCCGAGGTGGAGTCGTTTGTCAGCGAGTCGAACAAGAAGCGGGAAGCCTCCCACCGGATCGCGGAAGTCGTCTTCAGGCCGGAGACCGAATTGACGGTCGAGGACGGTCTGTTGACGAGAAACCTGAAGGTCGACAGAAGCGCGGTCATGCGAAGAATATTCAGCGAGAGCACCCGGGCGGGATGATGGACAAGGGCCATGTGAGCGACGACGAGATCTGCCGGCTCATCGCGAGTGTGATCTCGAAGGCTGCGGCCAAGAAAGGGGTCACGCCGGAGAAGAGTCTGCGCGGCGACCTGGGCATCGACTCGCTCGGACTCATGAGCATCGTCTTCGTCCTGGAGGAGAAGGCGGGGATCGACGCCTTCAGCCAGGTGGAACGGTTCGTGGGAGCCGAATTCGTGTCGGACATCATCAAGATCGTACGGCAGAGCTGAGAGGCCGGTTCCATGAGCGACTCCCCAACGATCATCGACTTCCACAGTCATATCGCCTCCGAAATGTGTTTTCCGAAGTCGTTCCAGGACGGCGTCGTCGAGAACATGACCGTGGCGCTGGAGAGCCGTGGCCTGCCCGTGACCCGGGAGAAGGTCGCGAGAATGCACGCGGGAACGCTGACGGATCCGCTCTGCGACGAGCTGGTCAGGCAGATGGACGAGGCCGGGATAGCGGAATCGGTTCTGCTGCTGCCGGACTTCACCTATGCGCTCAAGGACAGCACGCACACCATCGAGGAGCTCATCGAGCACCACAGGGTGGTCGTCGAACGCCATCCGGGCCGGTTCCGTGTGCTGGTGGGCGTGGATCCGAGGTGGGGTGCGGACGGTCTGGCGCTCTTCGAGAAGGCGATCGTCGATTACCGCTTCGACGGGATGAAGCTGTACCCGCCGTGCGGATACAAACTGTCGGACGAACTCCTCTACCCGTACTACGAGATATGCGCGCAGTACGCGCTGCCCGTCCTGTCGCACATCGGTGCCACGTCGCCCGTACTCGATTTCGAGATCGCGCAGCCCATTTTCGTGGACAAGGCGGCCAGGGACTTCCCCGGTATCGATTTCGTGCTGGCGCACGGAAGCGTTCACTATCCGGACGAGGTGGCCATGCTGTGCAACAACCGGCCGAATATCTATGTGGATGTCAGCGGCTATGAGGCCTTCGGCGTCGAGGCGTTGAACAAGCTGTTCCGGCGGGGAATCAATCACAAGATCATTTTCGGTACCGACTGGCCGGTGTTCCGGCTCCAGGGCCGCCAGTTGAGCCTGGTCGAGAAGCTCGAAAAGGAAGGCGCCTTCCCGGAGGGTATGTCCTCTGCCGACCGGGACCTCTTCTTCCACAAGAACGCGGCGCGGTTGCTCGGGAAGAACAAGCTGAAGTCGACGGTGGCCGGCACGGGTGGCGGCTGACCGCCGGCCCGGCCGCACCGATCCTCTCGCACGATCAACGAAGGGTATGAAGGTGACTGAAAGCGTGACGGAAACCGGGTTCCTCGGACTGACCGACGAACAGGTGGAATTCTTCAAGGAGAACGGCTTCGTCGGTCCGTTCGACCTCTACGAGGAGGGCCAGGCTCCGCTGCTGTGGAACCAGGCCATGATCGAGATGGTCACCTCCGAGAACAAGCCGCACAACTCGACGATCATCAACTACGACCGTCACCTGGACTGCAACACGCTGTCCGAGCACGTCGGCCGGCCGGAGATCATCCACAAGCTCCGCAGCCTCATCGGCGACGACATCCTGTGCTGGAAGACGAACATCTTCAAGAAGGCGCCGGGCGAGGCCGGCACGGGCTGGCACCAGGTCGAGACGTTCGTGGTCGGTGAGACCACCACCTCGGCCGCTCCCTCCCTCAAGTACACCGAGGAGAGCGAGATGTTGACACAGGAGCTGACTGTCTGGACCGCGTTCTCCCCGGCGGGCAAGGAGAACGGCTGTCTGCGTTACATTCCCGGCAGCCACAAGAGGTGGTACTACGACGAGAGCAAGCCGCTCTCGCGGAACGTGGAGAGCAAGTCCCACGACTTCTTCGGATACGACTACGCGGAGCTCAAGCTCGACAGCGACTGGGATCCGAACGACGAAGAAGTCTTCGAAATGGAGATGAAGCCGGGCCAGTTCGTCATCTTCCTTGCCAAGTGCATCCACGGTTCCCTGCCGAACGTCAGTGACACCACGCGTCTGGGATTCGCCTCACGCTATGTGTCGCCCTCGGTGAAGGTGTACGAGAACGTCGACAGCCTGAGCGAGTTCGGCGACACGATCAGCCTCGACTACCACGGCAGTGTCCTTGTCTCCGGCGAGGACACGTACGGGCACAACCGGATCCACGAGAAGAACCTGAACGGCTTCGCCTTCAAGAAGGTCGAATCCGATGAGCGCTGACGAATACCGCAAGAACCTTGCCGAGTTCCTCGCGACACAGCCGATGACCAAGGATGTGACATACGAGGACGTGGCGCGGGCGACGACGAGGGAAGAGCTCGGGATCAGCTCGCTGAACATCATCCTGGTGATCGTGAACTACATCAAGGAGCGCGCGAACGACAGCGTGCAGCTCCAGCCGGAGTGGGTGTCCAGGCTCGGCGACATCGAGGGCATCGTCTCCGTCATACGTGAGATCGACGAGCTCGGCTCCGTGCGGGCGACCGCGTGATCCCCGTCCTTCGGCGCGACCCGGAACCGACGGTCCTTGCGGCCGTCGGTCCGGGCCCGGCGGGTCCGGTGCGTCATGGCCACTGAGCACGAGGGCGTCGGCATCGGCTCGTTCGCGTGCGTTTTCGGCGACCTGGAGCGCAAGCCCGAGGACATCACGGACTTCGAGGCGCTGTGGCGGGCCGAGTCGCCCGACACGGAGTTCGCGGCCATGGGCTGCGGAACCTTCCGCACGATGTCGGGCCCCGTCGAGGACTATGTTCTCGAGGCGGTGCGGCAGACCCTGCGGGACGGTTCCGTCCAGCCCGAGGACGTCGACCGTATCGTCTTCGCGACCAGTGATGTCCGGCTGGGCGCGCTCGGTCCTGACTTCGCCGTCCGGGTGCTGGATGCCCTGGGCCTGGTCAACTGCGTTCCCGCCGTCGTCTCCTTCCAGCAGTGCTGCAGTTCGCTGACGGCTCTGCGGCAGGCCTGGGAGCTGTTCTCCGACGATGAGGTGAACAACGTCGTCCTCGTCTCGCTGGACTTCCTCCCCGAGGACAGCGGTCGTGTCAGATCCTTCGCGCTGTTCAGCGACGCGGTCGTGAGTTGCCTGGTCAGCAGGGGCGGCGCGGGCCTGCTGAAGCTGGCCTCGACCGCCGTCGGCGTCGACCACGCCGGACTCCTCGGCCGGGATTCCTTCATGTCGAGGCAGAAGGTGGCGCGGGACTCGCTGGCCAGGGTCCTCCAACGGGCCGACCGACGGCTGGAGGACGTCACGAAGGTGTTCCCGACGAATCTCTACGCGCCGGTGACGCTGTTCAACTCCGCGATCGCGGGTCTCGACCGGGAGTCACTGCATTTCGCCGGGACACTGTCCGCGTACGGGCACTGCGGGAACTCGGACTGGATGATCAACCTCGCCGACTATCACGGCCGTGTGGGGATCCGTCCGGGGAAGACATATCTGGCTCAGTCGTCGGCACCCGGATTCTTCGCGTGCGGGCTGCTGGTGGGGACCTGAGCCATGGGGACGACATGGAACAAGGTGAGTGGCATGGAGATTTCGGTCGACGACCTGTCCGGCAGCGAGATCGCCGATTTTCTTGAGCAACACGTCCAGGAAATGCGGGACATCACGCCGCTGGAGAGCAAGCACGCCCTCGACCTCGAGGGACTGCGCAGCCCTGAGGTCACCTTCTGGTCGGCCAGGGACGACGGCGCCCTGGTGGGCTGCGGCGCCGTGAAACGAATCGGCGCCGGCCACGGGGAAATCAAGTCGATGCGCACCGATCCCGCGTGCAAGCGCCGCGGGATCGCCTCTCAACTGCTGGGCCACATCATCTCCGAGGCCCGCCGGATGGGCTTCAACCGGCTCAGCCTGGAGACCGGTTCGACCGAATTCTTCGTCCCGGCCCGTGCGCTGTACAAGAAGTTCGAGTTCGAGTACTGCGAGCCTTTCGCGGACTACAAAGAAGACCCCAACAGCGCATTCATGACGAGACCTATCTAGCTTGAACCCTGAAGGGGAGGCTGTACGTGAAGGGCATTGCGTATCCTTATGACAGAGGGTTGTACAGCCGATTGTTCCTGAACTGCTACCAGCGTCAGTCGCTCGTGATGCTCGCCGAGCGGGAACCGCAGGTGCACCAGCTGTTCCATCGGTGTCTGATCAGCACGGACGACATCCTCCAGCAAATCATCAGGGAGCAACGTCCCAAGTACTCTTTCGAGAGCGGATTCTTCGACCGCGACGATCTGGCGAGAATCGGAATCGTCCGCGAGGAAGTGGAATTCGAGACGTACGCCGATGCCCGGAGCCTGCTGCTGGACGTGGTGTCCCAGGAGGGGTACGCCGTCCTCGTGGGGGACGTCTTCTACTGGCCGCACTGCCCCGAGTACACCACGAAGCATCTGGTCCACACGATTCTGCTGAAGGGGTACGACCCGAAGGCCGCCGAGTGGTCGCTCCTCGACGACAACCCGGCGAGTCTGCTCTGTGCGTACACCTACCCCGAGGAACTGATCGCGGCCGGCTTCGACAACGGCGAGCTGCGTCGCATCAGGTACTTCACGACCAAACCCTTCGACGCGCAGGAGGCCGGGATCGAGACCCGGCACGCCTTCTCCCGCCTCCTGGAGCGCTACCAGGACAGCCACACCCTGCTGTCGGACGTCGGCGAGCTCGTTTCCTGCCCCTGGATCGCGCCGGAGCGGGCCGTCGCGGCATTGCACGACGCCTTCTCGGTCTACCAGGGAACGCGCGCCGGGCTGGGCGAGTACATACGCCGCACATGCGCGGCCCCCGACGTCGAAGCCGTCGTCGACCGCATCGTGAGGCAGGCCGAGGACGTGATGAACCAGTTGCTGCTCGGCAAGGTGACGGGCTCCGTGGATCCGGGCCGGCTGACCGACGTCTGCCGCGGACTGAAGGCGGACGAGCAGGAGCTGCTGCTCCGGCTCAAGGCCGTCGACGAGGCCCGGGAGCCGGTATGACGGAGATCGATGTCGCGATCCTGCTTGCCGATCTCGCCCTGATCATCGTGGTGGCGCGGGCCGTCGGGCGGCTGGCGAAGGCGCTCGGCCAGCCGTCGGTCATCGGGGAGATCGTGGCGGGCGTCCTGCTCGGCCCCACCCTGTTCCACGGCGCTGTCGCCGACACGCTCTTCCCGGTGGAGGTGCGGCCCTATCTCACCGCACTAGCCAATCTCGGACTGGTGCTGTTCATGTTCGTGGTGGGCCTGGAGTTCGACTTCGGAAGGCTGCGCGGCTCCGGGCGGGTCGCCGGTGCGACCGTCGCCGGTTCCACCCTCGTTCCGTTCGGCCTCGGTCTGCTGCTCGCCTGGTTCCTCATCCGCGACTACGCGCCCGCCAACCGGACGGCCTTCGTCCTGTTCATCGGTGTCGCGGTGTCCGTCACGGCGTTCCCGGTACTCGCCCGGATCCTCGACGACCGGGGGATGAACGGCACATGGCTGGGGGCGATGGCACTGTCCACCGCGGCGATATGCGATCTCGCCGCATGGACGGCTCTCGCCGGCATCCAGGCCCTCGCGGGTGTGCGGGGACAGGAGCACTGGACGGTGCTCCTGATGGTCCCGTACGCGCTGGTGCTGATCACTTGTGTGCGCCCCCTGCTGAAGAGGGTCCTGGACGGACAGGGGCCCGAGGGACTGACCTCGCCCGGCGGATTCGTCCTCGTGGTCGCCGGTGCGCTGGCGTCGGCGGCGGTGACCCAGTTGTTCGGGCTGCACTTCGTGATCGGGGCGTTCCTGTTCGGTCTCGTCATGCCGCGTCCCCGGCGCGCCGACGTCCAGGAAGCCCTGCTGCACCGTACGCGGTACACCACCGGCCTGCTTCTGCCGGTCTACTTCATCGTCGCCGGGCTGAAGGTCGACCTCTCGCGGATCGGCTCCTCCGGACTGCTCCAGCTGGGCATGATCATGCTGGTCGCGGTCACCGGGAAGTTCGCGGGCACCTGGGTCGCCGCCCGGTCGCAGGGACTCTCATCGCGTGGCGCCGCTGTGCTGGCCACCCTCATGAACACCCGGGGACTCACCGAGCTCATAGCGCTGAGCATCGGGCTGGAGGCGGGGCTCATCAACGAACGGCTCTACTCGCTCTTCGTGCTCATGGCAGTGGTGACGACGGCCATGACAGGGCCGCTGCTGAGGTGGCTCATGGGCGGTGGGACCGGCGTACAGGCGCAGCTGGAACCGGAGGTCCTGGTGCCGTCGGAACAGTCGGGCGAGGCGCGGCGGACGGTCCGGTAGAACCGTGGGAGTGGTGCGGCACACGCTCCTCGCGGGGTTGCTGCCCGCGCCGGTCGAGGTCGTCGAGGCCTTCGCGGATCCGCCGGCCTTCGAACTGTTCCCCGAGGAGCGGGCGCTCATGGAGCGGGCCGGATCCGCGGAACGACGACGGGAGTTCGCCACGGTACGGATGTGCGCGCACACCGCCATGCTCAGACTGGGCGTGCCGTCGGCCCCTGTCCTGCCCTGTCAGGAGGGGGCCGACTGGGCCAGGAACGCGCCGCGCTGGCCGCGGGGCGTCGTCGGCGCGATGACCCACTGTCAGGGATACCGGGCGGCTGCCGTGGCGCGCGGTGGTGCGGTCGCGTCCGTGGGCATCGACGCGGAACCACACGCCTCGCTGCCCACGGGCGTCCAGCGGGCGGTGACCTCGCCCGAGGAACGAAGGGCTCTGGCGGGGCTCGCCGGCTCGCACCCCGAAGTGGCCTGGGACCGGGTCCTGTTCAGCGCCAAGGAGAGCGTCTTCAAGGCGTGGTTCCCGCTGACCGGGCGGTGGCTGGGGTTCGAGGACTGCGAGATCGCGCTGGACGCGGACCGCGGGACGTTCGCCGCCGCCCTGCGGGTCCCGGGGCCGGTGGTGGCCGGCGTGCGGATCGACGGCTTCGCCGGGCGCTGGCGGATCCTCGGCCGTCCTGGCCAGGGGACGGTCGGCACGGCGGTGGCCGTGAGGACACCCGCCGTGTGAGGCAGCCGCGAAGAGACCTATGTCCGATTTGATGCCCTTGATTCCTTGGTGCATCAAGCTGCATGGCAACTTGATGCACCAAGACGACGAACTCGTCCGGCAGCCCGTCTGGCACCGTTATTCCAGGTGCCGAATTCTCCTGGCCGAGAAGAACCCGGGTAGTGGGCCGCTCTTTCCTTCCGGTGGATCTCCACCCTTCGCCGTCCCGACGCACGCACGTTTCTTGACACCGATGAAGAGTTCTTCGACTACCCAGGAGGTGAAGTGGATGAGTGGCGTGGTGGGCTGGATCGATTTCCGGCGTGATCTCGGTGAACAGGGTCGCATTCTGCATTCGATGACGGAGGCGATGCGGTTCAGGGGACCGGACACCCAGGACGTGTGGCTGTCCACGCGGGCCGGTATCGGACACCGGGGCCTGGCCGCCTCGGGATCGGCCGAAGACGTGCGGCCCGCACGGGCCGAGACCGGCCGCGGCACGGTGTACGTGGCCCATGCCGGCGAGGTCTACAACCGCGACGAGCTCAGGCGGGACATCGAGGCGGCGGGCGGTGAGCTCAGGAACGGTTCCACCGCCGAGGCCCTCCTCCAGGCGTTCCTCCTCTGGGGAGCCGAATTCGCCGACCGCCTCAACGGAGCGCTGGCCTTCGCGATCTGGGACGGCAGGAACCACCGGCTGCACCTGGGCCGCGACCGTATGGGCGTCAAGCCGCTCTACTACTACGAATATCCCGGCGGAATTCTCTTCGCCTCGGAACCCAAGGGGATCATCGCCAACCCGCGCTTCGAGGCGCGACTGGACGTCTCCAAGCTCCCCATCGTCCTCCAGCCGCGGCTGAGCCTGCCGGGCGAGACCCCGCTGAAGGGGCTGCACGAGGTGCCGCCCGCGCATGTGCTGACGTACACGCGGACAGGACTCGCCCGGCGCCGCTACTGGGAGCTCGTCAGTGAGCCGCACCGCGACTCCTTCGAGCGCACGGCGTACCGGGTGCGCGAGCTGCTCGACGACACGGTCAGCCGGCAGCTCGTCACGGGCGTCCCGCTGGGAGCGATGCTCTCCGGCGGCATCGACTCGACCTCCGTCGCCGCGCTGGCGATGCGGGCGCTGCGCAAGGACGATCCGAGCAGTGAACTGGAGACGTTCTGCGTCCAGTTCGAGAGCGATCCGGCGCACTTCGTGTCGACCGAGCTCCGGCCGGACATCGACGCCCCGTACGCCGCTGCGGCCGCCGAGTTCATCGGCACCCGGCACACCACCCTCACGGCCGCGGTGCAGGACCTGCTGGATGTCATCCCCGCGACGCGACGCGCCCGCGACCTGCCGGGCTGGGGCCAGTTCGACGCGTCGATGTACCTCATCTTCGACCAGATCCGGCGCAACTGCTCGGTGGCACTGACGGGTGAGGCCGCGGACGAGGTCTTCGGCGGCTATCCGTACTTCTTCAAGCAGGACGTGGTGGGCCGCGACACCTTCCCCTGGCTCGGCGACGGGCCCCGGCTGTCGCGCTTCCTGTCGCCCGAGCTGACGGCCGAGATCGACCCGGAGGAGGACGAACGCGCCCGCTACTCCGAGCTGTTGGGAAACGTTCCGCGTCTTGCCGGCGAGAGTCCCGAGGACGCCCGGCTGCGGGAGGTCTTCTATCTGGGGCTGTCCGGGCCGCTCGCGGTGATCCTCGACCGCAAGGAACGCATGAGCATGGCCCACGGACTCGACGTGCGGGTTCCGTTCTGCGACCACCGGCTCGTCGAGTACGTGTGGAACGTGCCCTGGGAGCTGAAGTCCCGGGGCGGGGTGAAGGGTCTGCTGAAGGCGGCGATGGCGGACGTCCTTCCGGCGAGCACGGTGAACCGGAAGAAGAGCGCCTATCCGCATGTGCAGAACCCCGTGTACGACCAGGAGCTCATCCGTGAGGCGTCGTGGATCGTCAACGACAAGGCCTCCCCGCTGTCGTGGATGTTCGACGGCGAAGGGCTCGGCGGTCTGATCCAGCAGATCAGCGCCAACGCGGTACGCGGTGAACTACCCGGTGGTTCCAACCAGGCAGCCCTGCTCATTCAACTGGTCGAAATGCGCAACTGGATGGACGAGTACCAGGTGGCTCTGCCCTGACCGGGATCGTCTGACGTCATAGTAGAAACTCCAGGGAGTCTCCCTTCATGCTTGAACTCGTCCCCATCACCGACGGAATCGGTACGGAAGTCCGCGGAGTCGACGTGACAGGTCGGATATCCGACCGGGACTTCGACCGGATCTACCAGGCCTGGATCGATACGACGATTCTTCTGTTCCGCGGCCAGGACATGACGCCCGCCGAACACATCGAATTCACCCGGCGCTTCGGCGAGGTCTACGCCTACACCCGCTCGCAGTTCAACGACAGCGAGTACCCCGAGATCCTCATCCTGTCGAACATCGCCAAGGACGGTAAGCCGATCGGCTCGGCCTACAGCGGGCGGGTGTGGCACAGCGACGGAGCCTATCTCGCGGACCCGCCGGTCGGCTCCATGCTGTACGCCCGCGAGGTTCCCCCGGTGGGTGGAGACACGTGGTACGGCAACATGATCGCCGCGTACGACGCCCTTCCCGCGGCCGTCAAGGAGCGGATCGAGGACCTCAAGGTCGTCATCAGCCGTGTCCGGTCCCGGCCGTACAACTACCCCGACCGCCCGGCGCCCACCGAGCGGGAGCGCGCCGAGTGGATCGACATCACCCACCCGTTGGTCCGCGTCCACGAGGTGAGCGGGCGCAAGGCGCTCTACGCGGGCGGCAACGTGCCGTGGCGCATCGAGGGCCTGTCCGAGGACGAGAGCGCGCCGCTCATCACCTTCTTGCAGGAGTTCTCCGTGCAGCCGCGCTTCACGTACCGCCACCAGTGGCAGGTCGGTGACATCGTCCTGTGGGACAACCGAAGCGCGATGCACAGGGCCACGTACTACGACCATGTCGAGCACCGCAGGCTCATGCACCGGACGACCATCGCGGGCCGGCGACTCCCCGCGGGGCCGGAGCACGCCCCACAGGCGGCTGACAAGTGATGCGATACGACTACATCATCGTCGGCGCGGGAGCCGCGGGCTGCGTGCTGGCCGGACGGCTGACCGAGAACCCGTCGGTCCGGGTGCTGCTGCTCGAATCGGGGAGCGAGCGGCGCAGCCCGCTGCTCGGCATCCCCGCCGCCGAGACGGTCCTGATGGGCAACCCGAAGTACGACTGGTGCTTCGAGACCGATGCCGACCCCACCATCGACGGCCGGAGCGTGAGCATTCCGCGCGGGCGCCTGCTCGGGGGTTCCAACGCGATCAACGGAATGATCTTCGTACGGGGGCAGCGCGAGGACTACGACGACTGGGAAGGCATGGGCAACCCCGGCTGGTCCTGGGACGGCGTGGTGGGCTACTTCCGCGGTATGGAGCGCGCCTTCGACCTCGAAGGCGAGAGCCGCGGCCGGAGCGGCCCGATCTCGGTGGGACCGCCGCGTGACCGCGACGAGCTGACCGACACCTTCCTCATGGCGGCCGTCAAGTCCGGCTACCGGGAGAACCCGGACTACAACTCCGGTGACCAGGAGGGTTTCGGCTACTACCAGGTCAACCACGAGGAGGGCCGGCGCTCCTCAGCCGGCGGCACCTACCTGAAGAAGGCCAGGAGGCGGCAGAACCTCACCCTGGTCACCGACGCGCACGTCACGTCCCTGCGGTTCGACGGACGGCGATGCACCGGTGTGAGATTCCGGGCCGGCGGCACCGAGCGCGCCGCGGACTGCGGCAGAGAGGTGATCGTCAGCGCCGGGACCGTCCAGTCCCCGCAGCTCCTGGAACTCTCCGGAGTCGGCTCGGCGGACGTCCTCGGCCAGGCCGGGGTGCCGGTCGTGCACCATCTGCCGGGTGTCGGCGAGAACTTCCGCGACCACTTCGCGGCCCGGCTGCGCTGGCGGGTCCGCCGGCCGATCACCTTCAACGAGCGTTCCAGGGGACTGGGACTGGCCCGTGAGATCACGCAGTACGTACGGGAGCGCCGCGGGCTGCTCAGCCTGCCCATCGCGCTGGGGTACGGGTTCGTCCGGTCCTCGCAGACCGAGACCCGCCCCGACATCCAGTTCCACTTCGCCCCGGCCAGCTACGGCGAGGCTTCCAGCAGACGGCTGGACACCTCTCCCGGAATGACGCTGGGCGTCTACCCGCTCCGCCCGGAGTCCAAGGGCTCCATCCACATCCGCTCGCGGAACGCCCTGACGCCCCCGTCGATCCGGCCGCGCTTCCTGGACACGGAACTCGACCGCGCCACGCTGATCGCCGGAATGCGCATCGGCCGACGCGTCATGGAGGAGCCCAGCCTCGACAAGTACCGGGCGTTCGAGCTGACGCCGGGCAACGACGTGCGCACCGACGACGAACTGCTCGCCTACGCCCGGGCCCACGGCGACACCTCGTACCACCCGGTCGGCACCTGCCGCATGGGCAACGACCCCGGAGCGGTGGTCGACGAACGGCTGCGCGTGCACGGTGTGGACGGCCTCAGGGTCATCGACGCGTCCGTCATGCCCGCCATGGTCTCGGGCAATACGAACGCCGCGAGCATGATGATCGGCGAAAAAGGGGCCGCCATGGTCCTGGAGGACCTCAGAGAGCAGACCCGGGCGTAGCGGCGAAGCGCCCGCCCCGCTTCGCCCATGCCCGTTTCCAGAATGGGGAGTTCAATGCCTGAAGAGCGCACGGCCGATCGCTTCGACTACGAACACAACCTCGGCAGGACCGGCTCGTACCGCGCGCACCGCAGCGCTTTCTGGCCGCCGGCCGACGCCTACACGCTGAGCTGCCTGGACCTCGCCGACGCCACCCCCCGCCTCGGGGACGGATTCCGTCAGAGCCTGGCGGTCCTGAAGTCGGCCGTCGAGGCAGAGTGGCTGCGCGTGAAGGAGATCGGCATTCCCGCCCGCCGCCGCTTCAACGACCCGCTGCCGGTCGCCGAGGCCATGCGCGACCTCGGGAAGCACCTGCCGGGCAAGGCCGACCGGCGGGCGATCGAGCTCCGCGCGAACGCCGTCCAGGACGGCTACGACGACACCATCCTTCAGGAACTCGCCTCCCTGGAAGAGGAGTTCACGGTTGTCGCCGGCCAGGTCTCCACCTGGTACGGCAAGGAGACCAGAGGGCTGCCGACGGCGTTCGGCTGCCGGGGTGTCGAGGAGGGCCGGCTTCTGGTCGCGCAAGCCCTGGCGGAGAAGGACGAGGCGGCCGCCTATCTGAAGCGGCTCCACGCCGACCTGCGGATCGGCGATCTGCCGGCCTTCGGGGTGGCCGAGTTGTTCTTCATGGCGGGCGAGGGCAACCTCCATCCCAAGCACATCGCGTACTTCCTCCCCGAGGACGAGGGCGTGAAGTACTCGCCCTTCAAGAAGACCTACTACTTCGGCAACACCCACAGGGCGCTGCTGGAGAGCGTCTCGGCGCCCCTGGCGGCGAAGTTCCTCACGGCCGACGCGCAACTCGACCCGGCCGACCCGCGCTTCGCGGCCATTCCCACCCTGGGCGTCCTCAGTCACGAGCTGGGCCACTTCGTCCACCGGCCGGCCACCGACTTCAAGGAACTGAACTCGTCCGACCGCTGGGCCTCGGTGGTCCTCCAGGAGGTCGCGGCCGATGTCTTCGGCATCCTGATCCTCGCCGACGTGTGGGCGCCGCGCCTCGGCATCGACCCCGCGGACTGCGTCGCGTACTACCTGGCGGAGTGCCTGCGGTATCTCGACCGAGGCCTCGGCCACTTCCCCGACAGCGACGGCATGTTCCTCCAGCTCTCCTACTTCGCCCAGCTGGGGGCCCTTGAGGTGAGCCGGGAGAACGGACCTCGCCTCGTGGGTGACTCCTCCACCGTCCTGGCGGGTCTGCGCTCGCTGGCCCGCGTCCTGGCCGACACCCTGCTCGCCGGAGAGGCCGAGAGGGCCGTCCGGCTGCACCGGTCCTTCGGACCGTCCACGGCCGCTCCGCTGGCGGCCCTGGTCGAGGAGCTCGGCCGGACCCCCCTCAAGTCCGTCGAATACACCCAAGAGCACGTCTACGCCGCCGCCACCCCGGTTGCCTGAAAGAGGAACACGATGATCGCTGAGACGCAGCAGGACCTCGACCGGGTCCGTGACTACTACACGGCGCAGCGCTCCGTGGGCGAGGACGAGGCGAGCATCTACGCCATATGGGAGAAGGGCGGAGCCTTCAACGACTCCATCACCCCGTCCACTTACGTGCCCGAGTACCGCTCGCACATGGCGCTCAAGCTGCTCTCCCTGACGGAGGACGGGGCGAGTGTCTTCTCGATCGGCTGCGGCAACGCGGCGGTGGAGGGAGTGATAGCCGGCCTCAACCGGGTGGTCCGCGGCATCGACTTCAACGAGGAGGCCGTCGAACTGGCCCGGCAGAAGGGCGTCGACGCGTTCGCCGCCGACTATTACACGCTGCTCCCCTCGGACGTCGCCGGCGCCGACGCCATCTACGCGGACGGCTTCCTCGGCCACCTCTTCGACAGCGAGAAGGAGATGGCCCCCGCGCTCGCCAAACTGGCGGACCTCGGCCTGAAGTCCGGCACCGTCCTGGTGTTCTCCAACGACGCGCCCCAGGACTCCCAGGTGGCGTTCGCCCCCCACGAGCGGGTGGAGGACTTCTGGTTCATCTCCAAGGACTACCTCCAGGCGCGACTCGCCGACCTCGGATACCTGACGGTGGAGAGCTACTACTTCCCGTACATGCGGCCCATCAGCGGTATGCGCAACCGCACGATCTGCATCGTGCGCGTTCCGTAAGGACGGGACACCCGTCCCACATCAGAGGGGGAACCACCTTGCCCATGCCGGATGGGTTCTCGCGGCGTCTGCTACCGCTGCTCAAGGAGATCGTGGCAGGTCACGGCACTCCTTTCCACATCTACGACGCCCGCGGCATCGTCGACACCCACCGCTCCATGGCGGCGGCCTTCGAAGGAGAGCCCTACCGCCAGTACTTCGCCGTCAAGGCACTGCCTAACCCGCACATCCTGTCGCTGCTGCTGGCCGAGGGGAGCGGGCTCGACTGCGCCTCGCCGGTCGAGTTGGAGCTGGCGCAGAGCGTCGGTGCGCAAGGCCGCGACGTGGTGTTCACCTCCAACAACACCGCGGTGGCGGAGTACGAGCTCGCGCTCAAGGCCGGGGCGCTCGTCACCTTCGACGACCGCTCGTTCCTCGCCAAGGCCGACACCCTGCCGGAGACGGTCGCCTTCCGGGTCTCGCCGCACGGTCTCGCCGCGGGCTCGCGTCTCATGGGGGACGCGGCGGCGACCAAGTTCGGGGTGCCGGTCCCCGAACTGGCCGACGCCTACCGAGAGGCGAAGCGGCGCGGCGCCACCCGCTTCGGGATTCACGGCATGATCAGCGCCAACGAGCTGGACGTGGACCGGGCCGTCCGGGCCGCGGTGGACGTGATCGAACTCGGCGCCAGGGTCGCGGAGTCGGCCGGCATCGAGCTCGAATACGTCAACGTGGGCGGCGGCCTGGGCATCCCCTACCGTCCGCAGGACCAGGCGCTCGACTTCAAGGTCTACGCGGACGCGATCCTCGCGGCGCGCCGCCGCTGCTTCCCGCGGTCGAGTCCCCGGATCGTGATGGAGTGCGGGCGCTATGTCACGGGGCCGCACGGCGTGCTGGTGACCAGCGTGATCAACCGCTGCAGCAAGGGCCGGGAGATCGTCGGCGTGGACGCCTCGATGTCCGCGCTGATGCGCCCCGGCTTCTACGGGGCCTACCACCACCTGAGCCTTCCCTTCGCGGGCGAACGCCCCGCATCGCGGTTCGACGTGGTCGGCGCGCTCTGCGAGAACATGGACAAATTCGCGGTCGACAGAGAACTCCCCGACCCCCGGGACGGGGACATCGCGATCGTCCACGACACCGGGGCCCACGGCCATGCGATGGGCTTCAACTACAACGGGCGGCTGAGGCCGGCGGAGCTCCTGCTGACCACGGACGGCGATGTCGTCGAGATCCGCCGGGCCGAGAGCTTCGACGACTACCTCGCCACGGTGCGGCCCCGGCCGGTGCCGGTCCTGAGCACGGCGACGGGCCCTTCCGCGGCGCCGGCCGCGCAGTACGCGCAGGCGGCACGGACAGAACACGGAGCACAGGGGTGAGCGGCAGCATGAATTCCAGAGCACTGATCGAGAGCGCCTTCGAACGCCGTGGCGAACTGACGGGCGCGGATCTCGCGGAGCTCGCACCGCACATCGAGGCGGGCCTGGACGCCCTCGACCGGGGTGAGCTGAGGGCCGCGAACCCGGTGGACGGGAACTGGGCCGCCGACACCTTCGTCAAGAAGCTGATCCTCCTCTCCTTCCCCGCGCAGCGGAACGCCCTGGCGGACTCCGGTACGGGCCGGCCCAAGAGCTTCGACAAGGTGCCCCTGAAGTTCGAGGCCTGGCAGGAGTCCGACTTCGAGAAGTCCCGGATCAGGGTGGTTCCGGGGGCGGTCGTCCGGCACGGCGCGTACGTCGCGCCCGGGGTCGTGCTCATGCCGTCCTTCGTGAACATCGGTGCCTACGTCGGCGCGGGCACCATGATCGACACCTGGGCCACCGTCGGCTCCTGCGCGCAGATCGGAGAGCGCTGCCACATCTCCGGAGGCGCGGGCATCGGCGGCGTGCTCGAACCCATCGGCGACAACCCCGTCGTCATCGAGGACGACGTGTTCATCGGCGCGCGCAGCGAGGTCGCGGAAGGCGTCCGGGTCCGCCGGGGAGCCGTGATCGGCATGGGCGTGTACCTGGGAGCGTCCACGCCCATCGTCGACCGGGCGACAGGCGAGGTGCTCCGGGGCGAGGTGCCAAAGGACGCGGTGGTCGTCGCCGGCGCGCGCACCGACCCCGGTCGGCCGGAGATCTCGACCTACGCCGCGGTGATCGTGAAGTACGCGGACGAGCGGACCCGGGGCAAGACCGCGCTGAACGATCTGGTGCGGGACTGAGCGATGAACCTTGTACGCGGCGCCTTCGCACGGTTGCGTGACCTGCAGCTCGGCATTCCCACGCCGCCGGGGCTCGACCCGATCCAGCTCCACCTGGGCGAGTCCCGGCTGGAGGCCCTGGGGGCCGACGTCGCACCCCTGGTCGCAGCCGAGGGGTGGACCCGCTATCCGCAGCTCGGGGGTACCGCCGAGCTGCGGACGGCGTACACCGGGTGGCTCGAACGCCGTTTCGGCGTACGGGAGATCCTGTCGGGCGGGGACCTCGCGGTCGAACCCACTCCGGGGACCAAGCAGGCCGTGGCCGTCGCCGTGGACCGTGCCGTGCGGCAGGTCCGGGGCGGCGGTGAGGCGGTGGTGGTCATGCCGAACCCCTTCTACCCGACGTACCACGCCGCCGCCGTGGCGGCGGGCGCCCGGCCCGTGTACTACGGCCTCGACGGCAAGGATCCGGGCCCCGTCCGGGATGCCGTCGCCGCGGCGGGTGCCCCCGTCGCCGCGATCCTCGTGTGCAATCCGGGCAACCCGGGCGGCGAGATCCTCCCGGAGTCCTTCCTCCAGGACGTGGCGAAGACCGCCGCCGCGGCCGGGGCCCTCCTGATCGTCGACGAGTGCTACACGGACCTGTTCCTCGGGGCTGCTCCGCCCGGCTACCTCTCCCTCGTGGAGCGGAGGATGGTGGAGCCGGGGCGCTTCCTCGTACTGCACAGTCTGTCCAAGCGCTCCGGCGCGCCGGGGCTGCGCAGCGGATTCGCGGCCGGCGACCCGCAGACCGTCTCCGACTACGGGTACTACAACCAGGTGTGCGGGGTGTCGACCCCGCTGCCGGTCTGTGCCGTGGCGGCGCAACTGTGGCGGGACGAGGCCCATGTGCTGCGGACACGGCGGGCGTTGGCCGGGAACTGGGACCTCGCGGACGCGCGGTTGGCGGACGTCCCCGGCTACCACCGGGCCGAGGCAGGATTCTTCCTCTGGCTGCCGGTGGAGGACGACGAGGCCACCGCCCGTCACCTGTGGCGCGAGAGTGCCCTCTCGGTCATGCCGGGCCGCTACCTCGGGGCCGAGGGGAGCGACGGAGCCAACCCGGGCACGGGCCGCCTTCGGATCGCCCTCGTTCACGAACAGCCCCTGATGCGCGAGGCGTTGGAGCGCCTTCGCCGCGCCATGGCCGCAGGTGCCCCCTGAGCGGGGCTCGTCGTCGTACCGGCGACGCGGACCGACCATCCATCCTCGACCCCAAGGACACCTCCCCATGACGCGCCCCGAGGAGAAGCCGCTGCTGCTGGTGATCACCAGCGGTCTCCAGCGCTACCGCGAGTACTTGCTGCGTTCGATAGCCACCCGATACCGCGTTCACCTCATCGATTCCGTCGCGCCCGGCTGGGAGCGCCCCTATCTGGCGGGCGGCACGGTGGTGCCGGACACGGGCGCGCGGTCCGTCCTGGCCGCCGCCCGGCGGATCGCCGCCGAGCAGCCGGTGTCCGGGGTGATGAGCTGGCACGAGGAACACATCGTGCAGGCGGCCCTGGTCGCCGAGGAACTCGGGCTGCCGGGCACCCGGGCCGCGGCGGTGCACCGCTGCCGCGACAAGTTCGCGACCCGGACCGCGCTGGAGGCCGAGAAGCTCCCCCAGCCGGCGTTCGAACTGGTGGGGAATCTCCAGGAGGCGCTGGCCGCGGCGGACCGCCTCGGCTATCCCGTGGTGATCAAGCCCCGTGCCGCAGGCGGCAGTCAAGGGGTCGTGCTCGTGCGGGACGCCGCCGAACTGGCCGACCAGTTCAGTGCCACGCGTGACGTCCCGGTCCCGCACACGCCCGACTTCGACCGGGTGGTCCTGGTCGAGGAGTACCTGGCGGGGCCGGAGATCAGTGTCGACTCGGCCGTGTTCGAGGGCCGGGTCGCTCCGGTCTTCGTGGGCCGCAAGGAGGTCGGCTTCCCGCCGTACTTCGAGGAGACCGGGCACCGGGTGAGCGGCGCCGACCCCCTGCTGTCGGACCCGGACCTGTTGCGCACGCTGACCGGCATTCACCTGGCCCTCGGCGTCACGGACGGGTGGACGCACACAGAACTCAAGCTGACTCCGGACGGCCCGAAGCTGATCGAGGTCAACGGGCGGCTGGGCGGCGACCTCATCCCGTACCTCGGCATGCGCGCCTCGGGCGTGGATCCGGGGCTGGCCGCGGCCGATGTGGCCTGCGGCAGGCCCCCGGTGACGGCTCCGTCGGAAGCCGCCTTCGCCGGGGTGCGGTTCTTCTACCCGCAGCGGAACGACACGGTGATCGAGTCGGTGGACTTCGACCGGGCCGGGCTGCCCGCGGAGATCGACCGGCTGGAGCCGCTGGTCGGCCGCGGAGAGGTGGTCTCCCCGCCTCGCAAGGGCCTGATCGACGGGCGGATCGCGCTGGCGACGGCGGTGGCCTCGACCGCCGAGGCCTGCGAAGCCGCTCTCGACCGGGCGCAGAACGCGCTCCGGTTGTCCGTCGGCGAGCCCTCGGCCGCCCGTGAATCCGCCGAGTAGGAAAGGTTGTTCATGCACATCCTTGTCATGCACCGCATACCGGACTCGTTCGTGCGCTTCGCCGAGACCATCGACCACACGGCGCACGAGGTCACCTATGTGAGTGCCCCCGACCGGCTGGCCACCCTCCCCGAGGGCGTGCCGGCCCGCCGGATCGAACGTCCCGGCACCGGTGACACCGCGACCGAGGTGCTCGCGGCGGTCGCCGGTCTCCCGAAACCGGACCTCGTCGTCACACTGTCCGAGTACGACCTGCTCGCGGCGGCCGAGGTGCGCGAGGCGCTGGGAGTCGCGGGCCCGAAGGTCGCCGACGTGATGCCGGCCCGGGACAAGCTCGTCATGAAGGCGGCGGTCGCGGCCGCCGGACTGCGGACTCCGCACTGCGCCCCGCTGACGACGGCACTGGCCGAGGGCGCGACCGCGCTGCCCTGGAGTGGCCGCACCATCCTCAAGCCGCTCCGCGGCGCGTCCAGCGAGGGAGTTTCGGCGTACCGGACGGTGGCCGACGCGCTGGCGGCGGCGCGCGGCGGCGGTCTGCCGGGAGACCTCGACGCATTCGAGATCGAGGAGTTCGTCGAGGGGCCCGTCATCCACGTCGACGGACTGCTGGCGGCGGGCGAGCCCGTCGCCGTCCAGACGAGCCGGTACGTCGGTACCTGCCTGGAGTACGCGCAGGGCAGACCGCTGGGTTCGGTGCAGATCGACACGGTGCCGGAGACCGTCGAATGGACCCTCGACTGTCTGCGCGCGGTCGGCATCGACGACGGCCCCTTCCACCTGGAGGCGTTCGAGACCCCCGAAGGTCTCGCCTTCCTGGAAGTGGGGGCACGGGTCGGCGGCGCCGACGTGGTCGACACGTTCGAGCTGGCGACCGGGGTGCACATGCCGTCCGCCCAGGTCCGGCTGATGGTGGAGGGGCCGGGCGAGCGTCCCCCCGTACGGGTCGCGGGTCCGGACGAGCGGTACGGCTGGTTCGCGGTACCGGGGCACACCCTTGGCTCGCGGTACTGCCGTATCGAGGGCGAGAAGGCATTCCGGGACGATCCCGTGGTCCTGCGCTGGCTCCAGCGGGGAGCCGACGAGCCGATCAAGGGCGTCATCACGTACGCGGACTCCGACGTGCCGATCGCCGGTGTCGTCGGGCCCGCGCCCGCACGCGTACTGGAACGGTTCCTCACCGACTTCTTCGCCTCGGTGACCGTGGCACCGGCGGAGGGCCCGTGACGAATCTCCAGCCTCGCCTCGTGGTCGCCGCCCGCACCACCGACGGCGTCTCCGCGGTCCTCACCGACGAAACCGTCCCGCCGGTCACCGTGGGCGCCTATCCGGGCTCGGAGTTCTTTCTGCTGTGGGGCACGGAGGACGGCGGCGCCACCGTCGGCACCGGACCCCGGCAGCCCAGGACCCTGCCCTTCTTCGCGGGCAGCGGTGGTACGCGCCTGCTCTTCGCGCGGTACGAGCCCGCGTCCACCACTTCCGGTCCGGTCGGTGATCCCGTCGAGCTGGTCGCCGAGCTCGACGAGAAACTGCCCGGTCTGAGAGAGGTGTTCGAGCCCGGCGACACCGGGATGCACACCACCGACACGCTCGACTACGCCGTCTGCCTGGAGGGCGAGCTGCACCTGGAACTGGACGACGGCCACGAGGTCCTGGTGACCCCGGGAACCTGCGTCGTCCAGCTGGGAACCCGCCACGCCTGGCACAACCGCGGCGAGAGAGCGGCCCTCATGTGCTTCGTGGGCATCGGCGCCGTCCGTGACTCCTGACCGCCGCCCGGCCGTCCGCACGCCGTGCGGAGGAAGCAGAGCAACGACATGAGCAACAGGAACCTCGGAGCCCGCTTCCGGTCGTGGCTGCCCGCCGGACACAGCGCCCGGCGGCTCATCGCGGCGTCGTTCGTCGACTCCGTCGGCACGGGTCTGTTCATCGCGGGCTCAGCCCTGTTCTTCACCCGGGTGCTGGGACTGTCCACCGTTCAGATCGGTCTGGGGCTGACCTTCGCCGGTCTCGCCGGATTCCTCGGCATGGTCCCGGTGGGCCGGCTGGCGGACCGGATCGGCGGCAAACGCGCCATCGTGGCCCTGTACTCGTGGCGGGGGGTGTGCTTCGTCGTGTACCCCTTCGCCCGCGAGCCCGGGGTCTTCTTCGTGGTGGCCTTCCTCATCGGCATAGCGGAGTGGGGCGGAGGCCCGATCGTCCAGGGCATCGTCGGCGCCGTGGAGGGGGAGCGGACGCGGGTGCGGACCATGGCGGTGATCGCCTCCGTCCGCAACGTCGGCTTCAGCCTGGGCGCGGTGCTCGCTTCGGTGGCGTTGGTGACGAACAGCGCGACGGCCTTCACCGGTCTCGTGTTCGCGGACGCGGCGACGTTCTTCGCGGCCGCGGTCCTGTTGTCCCGGCTGCCCGCGGCGGCGAACGTGACGACCGGCCGTCAGCGCGCCGGCACGTCCGTCATGAAGGTGCACAACCCCTTGTTCCTGGCGCTCGCCGGGCTCAACGGAGTGCTCTTCCTGCACTCCGTCCTGCTCACCGTGGCGCTTCCCCTGTGGGTCGTGACCAAGACCGAGGCCCCTTCCGTCGTGGTGGGAGCCGTCGTCGTACTCAACACGGTCCTGGTCATCGTTCTTCAGGTCCGGCTGAGCGGTGGCTCCTCGGACCTGCCGAGCGCCGCCAGGCGCCAGCAGTGGTCGGGCTGGTGCCTGGCCGGGTGCTGCCTGCTGCTGGCCTTGAGCGCCCGCACCGGACCGGTGTGGGCGACCGTCCTGATCGTGGCCGCGACCGTCGCCCTGACGCTGGGCGAGATCTGGCAGTCGGTCGGCGCGTGGCGGCTGTCCTACGCGCTGGCCCCGGAGGACCAGCGCGGGTACTACCTGTCGGTCTACGAACTCGGCACCAGCGGCATCTCCGCCGCGGGACCCGCGCTGCTCACCTGGTCGGTGATCGGAACCGGCGACGCGGGCTGGGCCGGCCTGGCCGCCTGCTTCGTCCTCACCGGTCTCGCGGTCGTGGTGATCGCGGGCCGGGCGGGACGGATTCTGACCACCACCATCGCGGACGAATCGACGCCCGGGGATCCGGCGCCCGGCACCGCGATGAAGCAATCACAGGAGAGTTGACCCATGCAGAGGCTGTTGCTGGTCGGAGTGGGACTGACGGGACGGCCCTACGCCGCTGCGGCCCGGCGGCTCGGTGTCCTGGTGCACGCCGTCGAGACGGCCGAGCGGGCGGAGTCGCTCGCCGGTGAGGTCGACGACATCACCGTGTGCCGCGGCGGTTCGGACGAACTGTGGGCCGAAGCCGCGAGCGCGGCCGTACGTACCGCCCGGCCGGACGGGGTGGTGGCCTTCAGCGAGCCGCATGTGCTGGCCGCCGCACTGATCCAGGACGAACTGGGGCTGCCGGGACCCTCGTTGAGGGCGGCGACGCTGTCGCGCAACAAGGCGCTCCAGCGGGCCCGGTTCGCGGCCGCGGGCATTGGCCAGCCCGCCTATCTGGTGACCGAACGGCTCGTCGACGCCGACGCCTGGGCCGGGGAGCACTTCCCCGTGGTCGTCAAGCCGCTGTCCTCCGCGGGCAGCGCGGGGGTCGAGCTCGTCCAGGACGCCCGGGCGTACGACGAGACCGCGGCGCGACGCGCCTGCGAGGGCAGGCTCCTGGTCGAACAGGCGGTGTCCGGACCGGAGTTCAGCTGGGAGGCGCTGGTAAGGGACGGAAAGGTCTGGTTCGCCAACCTGACCGCGAAGGAGACCACGGGGCCGCCGTACTTCGTGGAGACGCAACACCGTACGGCGGTCGAGGTGGACGACGCCACCCGGGTGACCGTCTCCGAACTCGGCACGGACGTCGTCGAAGCCCTGGGCATGCGGACCGGCATCGTCCATCTGGAGTTCAGGCTCACCGAGCGCGGACCCGCCGTCATGGAGGTCGCGGTCCGCACCCCGGGCGACCGGCTCATGGATCTGCTCGCGCTGGCGTACGACGTGGACTGGTACGAGATGGTGGTCCGGATGGCGCTCGGCATGGAGCTGCCGGAGCCGCCTCGGGGGCCGGTCCGGTACTCCGCGAGCTACCTGCCCACGGGGAACACCGGGGTGGTCACCGCGGTCGAGGGCTTCGACGGCATCCTCGCTCACCCCTGTGTGGTGGACGCCGAGGTGACGGTCGGTCCCGGCGACGTCATCGCCCCGGCCCGCTCATCGGGCGAGCGGGTCGGCCAGGTCGTGCTCGCCGCCGAGGACCGGGCGGAACTGGAGAGCGCACTCGACTACGTCCGGCGCACCCTCGTGGTGACGACCGGGCACGGCGGAGAGGTCGCACGGCATGGCTGAGCCAGGTGACCGGCGCGTCCGCGCCGCTCTGGACCTCGACTTCGCACGGGCCCGCGAGTACGTCGGAGCGCACGCCTACGACGCCCGGGTCCAGGACCTGTCGCCCGCCGGGGTGGCCGCCGCGCTCGCACAACTGGGCATCGGCCCGTTGCCCGGCGACGCGTTCGACGCCGCGGTGACCGAGACCCACGAGGAGGGCCTGCGCATCCGGTTCGCCGAAGCGCAGGTGCACCGCCGGGACCCGCTCCTGCACGTCGCCGCCATGGACCTCGCGTGCTACGACCGGGAGTACGCGCCTTTCGAGGAGCGCCGGCGGGCCAGGGAGCGGCACCTCGCGCTCTGGCCGGACGCGGTCGACAACGCGCTCGAAGCCCTCGACCGGGTGTCGGCACCGGTCGCCACCGCGTCGCTGCCCGCGGTCCGCGGCCTCGCGTCGGGAGTGCGGGACCCGGGGGCGCTCGCGGCGGTGCGGCGGCTGACCGCCCATGTCGAGAAGGCCGCGCGGGACGGCGATCCGTCGGCCGCTCTGGGATCCGACCTGTTCCTGCGGCTGCTCGGCGCGGGGGAGGGCGTCGCCTTCGACCTCACCGAGCTGACCGAGACCGCGGAGCGGGAGCGCGCGAGGCTGCGCGCGCTGCTGGCGGAGGCCGTCGAGCGGCACGCTCCCGGGGAGAGGGCCGCCGAGGTGGTGCCCGCACTGCTGCGCGACCACCCGGACACCGCCGAGGGCGTTTTCAAGGAAGCCTCGGCCCTCATCGGTGAGATCACGGCCTTCTCCGTCGGCAGGAACCTGATCGGGGATCCCGGCGGGGTCTGCGAGGTCGGACCCGCTCCGCCTTCGCGCGCGTTCGCCCAGGCGATGATGTCGTGGTCGGCGCCCTACGAGCCCGACGCCCCCAGCTGGTACTACATCGTGCCCCCCGACCCCGCGTGGTCGGCGGAGGAGGCCGCGGACTGGCTCGCGGTGTTCAGCCGTACCTCGCTGCCCGCGATCACCGTGCACGAGGTGACCCCTGGTCACTACGCGCACGGCCGCGCGCTGCGGGCGCTCACCAGCGATGTGCGCCGCTCCCTGGAGTCGCCCGCGTTCGTCGAGGGGTGGGCGCACTACACCGAGGAACTCCTCGTCGAGGAGCGCTTCCGGGCGGGCGACCCGCTCTATGTCATCGGGACGGCCGTCGAGGCGCTGCTGCGCGTGACCCGTCTCGCCTGCTCGATCGGCCTGCACACCGGCGCTCTCTCGGTCGCGGATGCCGCCTCCCGCTTCGAGGAGGACGCCTTCCTGCGCGGTACGGCGGCCCTCGGTGAGGCCGGGCGCGGCACTGTCGAGGCGACCTACGGCCGCTACACGCTGGGGAAGCTGGAGATCCGGCGGGTGCGCCGACTCGCGCGGCGGAGCTGGGGGGACTCCTACACGCACCGGCGATTCCACGACGCCCTGCTCGGGCTCGGCATGCCCCCGATCGGCCTGATCGAACGGGCGGTGGTCGGCGACCTCGCCGCCTGAGCCCGGTCGGCTCGGGAGCGTGCCGGTCCCGAGCCGACCGGGCTCACCGCTCCAGCGGCTTGTGCGCCCTTCCGGGCCGTAGCCCAGTTTCCATACTGTATGCATCATGTGCCGCGCATCGCTACGTGGCTCCCCGGGCCCCCGGGTGCCCCGGTCCGCGATGGGCGCCGGATGGGTGCCTGATGAGGCACCCCGTGGGAATGCTCACCGATGCGGTCGAGTCCACGGCGTTCCGTCTGTGGGCGAGACCGCGTGCTTGCGATCATGTGTTCGCGACGTGACGAGTGGTCTTTTCGATATCGACCGGAGTGAGGTAGCCCACCATGTCGACTCCAACTCCCCGTCTCGCCCAGTCCGACAACCGTCTTCCGGACGGCGGGACGGTCATCGACCGGCTCGTGACGGCCAACCGCGCGTACGCCGCCGGGTTCGTGGACCCCGGCATGGGTGCCCGCCCGGTCCAGCGGGTCGCCGTCGTGGCCTGCATGGACGCCCGGATCGACCTGCACGCCGCGCTCGGTCTCGAACTGGGCGACTGCCACACCGTGCGCAACGCGGGCGGTGTCGTCACCGACGACACGATCCGCTCCCTGACGATCAGCCAGCGCGCGCTCGGCACCCGCAGCGTCATACTGATCCACCACACCGGCTGCGGCCTGCAGAGTCTCACCGAGGACTTCCGGCACGAGCTGGAGATGGAGGTCGGGCAGCGGCCGGCCTGGGCGGTGGAGGCCTTCCGGGACGTCGATCAGGACGTACGGCAGTCGATGCAGCGGGTGCGCACGTCACCGTTCCTGCCGCACACCGACGATGTGCGGGGCTTCGTCTTCGACGTCACGACGGGGCTGCTGCGGGAGATCGAGCCGCGAGCCTGAGGTTTCCAGCCCTCTTGCGGTCGGGCGGGAGTCCGCGGCAAGGGGGCCTCAGCTGCCGTGCGCGCAAGGCTCGTCGGGCGGCGGCCTCGGCCGTTCCCTTCGCGTGAGAGACCGGGCCGGTAGCCGACGCCCAGGCGCGTCTCGATCCCCTCCCTGGGCCGTCCCTCTTGGGATTCACCTCCGGGACCGCCACCGTGCTCGCGTCCCACTTCGCCGGGTGGCCGCCATCGAATCGCGCGGAGGTTCCTGGGGGTGTGGCGAGGTGGCCGCCGGCCGTCGCTTCGCCGACTCCCTCGCGTCGACGTGACCCCGGCCCGGCCGGCGAGGTGACCGGCGGACAGCGTGACGAGTCCCGCGCGAGGGTTCGTCCGGTCAGCTCCGGGGCGCCCTGGCGGCGAGCTGCTTGCGGTAGAAGCCGGTGGTGCGCTCGGTGTGCTTGCGCATGACCTCGCCGGCGCGGTCCGCGTCGCCCTTGGCGATGGCACGGATGAGCTGGGCGTGCTCGTTCCAGGCCTCCTTGCCGCGCGGCCGGGCGATCGGCGTGTAGTACCAGCGCACCTTCTGGCTGACGCCCGCGATCAGTTCGGCCAGTACGGCGTTGTCGGCGATGGAGGTGATGAAGGCGTGCAAGGCGGTGTTGGCCGCGACCAGCCGCTCGACATCGCCCGCGGCGAGGGCGTCGACGCCTTCCTGGTGCAGCTCCCAGAGCCGTTCGACGTCCTCGGGCTTGGCGTGCTGCGCGGCGAGTTGGGCCGAGTAGGTCTCAAGGACCGCGCGGACACCGAGGAGTTGGGTGGCCTCCTCCTCGGTGGGGGAGTGGACGAAGGCGCCCTGGGCGGGGCGCAGGTCGACCCACCCGTCGGTCTGGAGTCGTTGCAGCGCCTCGCGTACGGGCTGGCGGCTGACCCCGAGGTGTTCCGCGAGCTCCGCCTCGACGAGGTGCTGGCCGGGCTTGAGCGAGCCGTTGACGATCAGCTCGGTCAGGGCGTCGTACACGGCCTGCCGCAGCGGCGCCGGGCGGGTGACGCGCCGGGACGCGGCGGCGGTGAGTGCCTCACGCATGGGAGCCCCGTTCTGCCACCGCGCCCGCGGGGCCGACGGCTCTGCCGAGAGGTGGCCGCCGAGAGGGTTGCCGGCGGCCGCGTCAGCATACAGGTTTTGGTATGCAAGATGGCGGCTGTTTCGGGAGCGGTCCCCGGTCGGCCGGGCGCGCCGTCCGCGTCGCCCGACGCCGGTCTTGCGGCAGGTCGCAGGCGTGCGCGGCCCTGCCGACCCGCTCGTTCCTCCTCGTTTCCGCGGGGCCGAGTGCCGGCTCCCGCGCAGCCGAGTCGCGTTCCCGCGCGGCCAAGTCGCCTTCTCCTGAACGGGATTGAGTCCGATTGAGTTCTGTATGCAAAAGCCTGTATGGGGTAGCCTCCCAGTCTCCCGCAAGCGTCGCCGGGGACCCGCGTGACGGAAGGCGGAGCGAGGCAGGCTCGGTGCGCTCGGGATGATCACGGGCCAGGCGTTCGGTCCGTCCGCGGTGCCGGTGCGTGGTGCCGGTGAGAGAGGAGTCGTTCATGCTGTTCCGGCAGCTCGAGTACTTCGTGGCGGTGGCCAGGGAGCGGCACTTCGCGCGGGCCGCGGAATCCTGTTACGTCTCGCAGCCCGCGCTCTCGGCTGCGATCGCCAAGCTGGAGCGGGAGTTGAACGTCACGCTCATCAACCGCGGGCACAACTACCAGGGCCTCACACCCGAAGGCGAACGGCTCGTCGTATGGGCCAAGCGGATCCTCGCCGAACAGGACGCGTTCAAGGCCGAGGTGGCCGCCGTGCAGTCGGGCATCACCGGGACGCTCCGCCTCGGGACGGACCCCACGGCCTCGACGACCCTGGCGATGCCCGTGGCCGCGTTCTGCGCGGCGCACCCGCTGGCCAAGGTGCAGGTCCGCTCGCGTCTGTCGACGAAGGAACTCCACCGCCAGCTCCGCGACTTCGAGCTCGATGTGGCCATCGCCCACTTCGATCCGGGCGACCAGGAGGGCCTTCAGGTGGTCCCGCTCTACCAGGAGAGGTACATGCTGCTGGTCTCCGACGACCAGCTCATGTCCCAGACCTCGGCCATGACCTGGGCGGACGCGGCCCAACTGCCGCTCGCGCTGCTCACCCCCGACATGCGCATCCGCCAGATCATCGACGGCGTCTTCGCGGACAAGGGCTTCGTGGTGACGCCCCAGGTGGAGACGGACTCCATCGCCGCGCTCTACGCCCATGTCGGCGGCGGCGACTGGGCCAGCATCGTTCCGCACACCTGGCTGCGCGCGATGCCGGTGGTCGGCAGGACGCGCGCGCTGCCGCTGGTCGATCCGGAAGCGGGCGCCCAGGTCTCGGTGGCGATCCACGCGGCGACCCCGGGTTCGGTCGCCGCGCGGGCCTTCGTGAACGCGGCGACGGGCCTGGCGCTGGACGACTTCTTCGGGCAGCCCCTGCCGCACGAGCGTCGCGTGCGGTGACGGCGGCAGCGGGCAGCGCCTGGGCTGACTCGGTGGAGCGAGCAGTGCTCGGGCTGACCCGGTGGAGCGAGTGTCGTGTGTGGTGACACGGCGGCACGAGCGTCGCGTGCGGTGACACGGCGGAGCGTCATCCGGTGACAACTCCCGTGCCGAGCGGCTTACTTGACGTACCCGGGCGGCGGTGTCGAGCACGACCGACGCCGTCCCCGCCCGGGAGGCCTCCACCCGCAGCGGCCAGGTGGGAACCCGCGGTGCCGTCGGCCACCGGCGGACCGATCAGAGCGGCGGATGCGCCGAGAGCGTCGAGCCGGGCGGACAACTCCGGTCCCGGGAGCGCGGGGTGCGGCGGCGCGACCACCGCACCGGCCCGCGCCGCACCCGGCAACGCCACCACGAACTCCGCGGTGTTGGCACCGATCGGACCGATCGCGTCGTCCCGGCGCAGCCCGGCCGCGCCGAGCCGTCCGCCACGCCGTCCGCCAGGGCGTCGAGAGCCCGGTACGAGAGAGGCACCCGGTCCCCGGTGACGATCAGGGCACGGGCGTACGGGCGTTCGCGCACCTGCCGGTCCAGGAGACCGGCGAGTCCCGTGACCGCCGGGGGCCGGTACCTGTCCGCGTCGCGCACCGATGCCGCGGCCGGAACTGCCATGACCCCACCCCCTCACGCCAGTTCGATGAAGCGTCGTCCTCCGCCGCGGCGGCTCACCGCTTCGGCGAAGCGGCCCGCCGCGAGCCTGCGGCGGCACCCGGCGCACGTCCGACACGTACTGGCGAACGGCCGATAGCAGCGGTCTGTCAAGGGAGTCGCGAGGCCCGGACCTGCCGTCGATAGACGGTGTTTATCGGCTGGTCGCCGATGGGTCTTGGACGGGGGCGAGCGGGCCGCGGAAGGTGGGAGGAGCAGGCGCAGAGGCAGGACCCGCCCAAGGAGGACCTCGGACCATGACCGCCCCCTCGACTCCGGAGACCGCGGCGAACGCCGACGTGACGACCGAGCTCACCGACGGGTACCACCTGGTCGTCGACGCGCTGAGGATGAACGACGTCGACACCATCTACGGGGTCGTCGGCATTCCGATCACGGACCTGGCCCGCCTCGCGCAGGCGCGGGGCATCCGCTACCTCGGCTTCCGGCACGAGAGCAACGCGGGCCACGCCGCCGCGGCGGCCGGCTACCTCACGAAGAAGCCCGGCATCTGCCTGACCGTGTCCGCGCCGGGCTTCCTCAACGGTCTGGTCGCGCTGGCCAACGCCACCACCAACTGCTTCCCCATGGTCCAGATCTCCGGCTCCAGCGAGCGGCACCTGGTCGACCTCAGGCAGGGCGACTACGAGGAGATGGACCAGCTCGCCGCCGCGCAGCCGTTCTGCAAGGCCGCCTACCGGGTGGGCCGCGTGGAGGACATCGGCCGGGGCATCGCCCGCGCGCTGCGCACCGCGGTCTCCGGGCGCCCCGGCGGTGTGTATCTCGACATCCCCGCCGCGGTGCTCGGCTCCATCATGGACGCGGAGGCGGGCGCGAGGACACTGAGCCGGCTCGTCGACCCCGCGCCGCGCCAGCTGCCGGCACCCGAGGCGGTCGACCGCGCGATCGAGCTGCTCGCGGGCGCCGAGAGGCCGTTGGTGGTGCTCGGCAAGGGCGCCGCGTACGCGCGGGCCGACGACCGCATCCGCGAGTTCGTCGAGTCCACCGGCATCCCCTACCTCCCGATGTCGATGGCCAAGGGCCTGCTGCCCGACGACCACCCGCAGTCGGCGGCCACCGCCCGTTCGCTGGCCCTGAAGAAGGCCGACGTCGTCATGCTCGTCGGCGCCCGCCTCAACTGGCTGCTGAACCACGGCGAGGCACCGCAGTGGAACCCCGACGCCCGGTTCATCCAGGTCGACATCGAGGCGAGGGAGATGGACAGCAACCAGCCCATCGCGGCCCCCCTCGTCGGAGACATCGAGTCGGTGCTCGACGTGATCGCCGAGCGCGCCAAGCCCGGCCGGATCGTGGCGCCCGCCGCCTGGCGCGAGGAACTCGGCGCGCGGTCGGCGCGGAACGTCGCGAGGATGGCGGAGCGACTGAAGGCCGACCCGCACCCCATGCAGTTCATGGGCGCCCTCAAGGCGGTACGGGACGTCGTGCGCCGGCGCCCGGAGACGTACATCGTCAACGAGGGCGCGAACGCGCTGGACATCGCGCGCAACGTCATCGACATGCACGTGCCGCGGCACCGCCTCGACAGCGGCACCTGGGGTGTCATGGGCATCGGCATGGGCTACGCGATCGCCGCCGCCGTCGAGAGCGGCGCCCCGGTCGTGGCCGTCGAGGGCGACAGCGCCTTCGGGTTCAGCGGCATGGAGCTGGAGACGATCTGCCGCTACGGGCTGCCCGTCGTCACGGTCGTCATGAACAACGGCGGTGTCTACCGCGGCGACGACGTCAACCCCCTCGACGACGCACCCGCGCCGACCACCCTGATGCTCGCGGCCCGGCACGACCGGATGATCGAGGCGTTCGGCGGCAAGGGCTACCGCGCCACCACGCCCGCCGAGGTGACCGCCGCGCTCACCGAGGCGCTGGCCTCCGGCGGTCCGGCGCTCATCGACTGCGTGATCGACCCCTCCGCCGGGACCGAGAGCGGCCACATCGCGCACCTGAACCCGAAGGGCATCACCGTCGGCACCATCACGCCGGCCAGGAAGTGATCCCCGAACTCCCGTCCTCCACAGCCGGCTTACGCACCGAGATCATTCACGAGAAGGAATCCACCATGAGTGAAAAGCCGCTCGCCGGAATCAAGGTGATCGACTTCACCGGCGTCCAGGCCGGTCCCGCGTGCACGCAGCTGCTCGCATGGTTCGGCGCCGACGTCATCAAGGTCGAGCGCGTCGCCGGAGGCGATGTGACGCGCCGTCAACTCCGTGACATCCCCGACCTCGACGCCCTCTACTTCACCATGCTGAACAGCAACAAGCGGTCCCTGGCCATCGACACCAAGTCCCCCGAGGGCAAGGAGGTCATGGAGAAGCTGATCCGCGAGGCCGACCTCCTGGTGGAGAACTTCGCGCCGGGCGCCATGGACCGGATGGGCCTCGGCTGGGAGCACATCCACGCGCTCAACCCGCGCCTGATCTTCGGCTCCGTCAAGGGCTTCAACGACGAGTCCAAGTGGAACGACCTCAAGGTCTACGAGAACGTCGCCCAGGCCGCCGGCGGCGCCGCTTCCACCACCGGGTTCTGGGACGGACCGCCCACCATCAGCGGCTCGGCCCTCGGCGACAGCAACAGCGGAATGCACCTGATGATCGGCCTGCTGACCGCGATCATCCAGCGCGACGCGACCGGGCTCGGCCAGAAGGTCTCGGTGTCCATGCAGGACGCCGTGCTCAACCTGACCCGGGTCAAGCTGCGCGACCAGCAGCGCCTGGAGCGCGTCGGCTACCTGGAGGAGTACCCGCAGTACCCGAACGGCGAGTTCGGCGACGCGGTACCGCGCGGGGGGAACGCCGGTGGCGGCGGACAGCCCGGCTGGGTCCTGAAGTGCAAGGGCTGGGAGACCGACCCCAACGCCTACATCTACTTCACCGTCCAGGAACAGAACTGGGTCCGCACCTGCGAGGCCATCGGCCGGCCGGAGTGGGCCGAGGATCCCGAGTACGACACCGCCGTGGCCCGTCAGCCGCACATCATGGGCGTCTTCGGCGAGATCGAGAAGTGGCTGGCGGACAAGACCAAGTACGAGGCCGTCGACATCCTGCGCACCTTCGACGTGCCCTGCGCGCCCGTCCTCAGCATGAAGGAGCTCGCCGAGGACCCCGACATGCGCAGGAGCGGCACGATCGTCGAGGTCGAGCAGAAGGAGCGCGGCACCTATCTGACCGTGGGCAGCCCGATCAAGTTCTCCGGATTCAAGCCCGAGATCACCGGCGCGCCACTGCTCGGGGAGCACACCGACGAGGTGCTCGCGGATCTCGGCTACGACGCGGACGCCATCCGGAAGCTGCACGAGGGGAAGGTCGTCGCCTGACCCGGCGCCCAACCGTCCCGCACGCCCGAGTGCCCCCGAACCCAAGTGCTCCGCATACCCAAGTGCCCCGCGAACGGCATCCGTTCGCGGGGCACGGGCGTCAAGGGGGTCAGGTGTCGCGCCCCACGGCACGGTGTCCGCCGGTCACACGGCCACGAGCCCGTGCGTCCAGGCGGTGGCGCGGACCCCGACAGGTCCATCCGGTCAGCGGGGGGCGTGGACCCCGTCCAGTGCCACCGAGAGGACGCGGTCGCGCTGGGCGTCGTCGAGGAAGTTCGTCGCGGTGATGCCCGAGACCATGCGCAGCAGGTCGTCGAAGTCCATGTCGGCCCGCGCCTCGCCGGCCTTCTGGGCGCGCTCGAAGAGGGGGCCGCCGGCCGCGTACATCGATTCCCGGCAGGCCAGGAAGATCTCCGACTCGCCGTTGAGGGCCTCGCGGATGGCCCGCTTGGTGACCGTGTAGTCCACGAAGCGGCGCAGCCATGACGTCAGTGCCACCCATGGTTCCTGGTCGGCGACCTCCTCCGCGATCCGGCACAGATCGTCCACCTCGCCCGCGTAGACGCTCTCGAAGAGATGGCGGCGGGTCGGGAAGTTCCGGTACAGCGTGCCGATGCCGACGCCCGCGCGGCGGGCCACGTCCTCCAGGGAGGCCTCGGCGCCGCTCTCCGCGAACGCCTCGCGGGCGGCAGCCAGCAGCGCGTCGTAGTTCCGGGCCGCGTCCTTACGGTGCGGGCGCCGGGACGCGACGATCTCGCTGACGGGGAACGGCTGTGCCGTCACTGCTGCCTCCCGGCTGGATCGAGGTTGAAGCGGAGGTGTGCCTCCGCTACAGTGGAGGGGTACCTCCACTTTACCAGTCGGGGTGCGTTCGGCGTGGACGCGTGCGGCCGCACGCGCAGCCGACGCGCTCGTACCCCCGTCCTCGACCTTCGGCGGGCCGCGCGGTGACCGATCCGCACAGCCCTACCCCCTGACCGTCCGTTCAGCGACCGTCCGTTCGGTGACAGTCCGCTCGGTGACCTTCCACTCCGCGAGCGCCCTCGCGGCCGTCGGTGTGCCAGACGCCGCGCCGCGCCACCCATGCACTGCGCCCATCACGTCCGTCCCGTACGACCGTGGCCCGACGACCTCGGCCGCATTCCTGTCCGGAGAGGCTTTTCATGCCCCGCTCGTCCACCCGTCTCACCTTCGCGGTCCTCGCGACCGGTGCCGGAGTGTTCGCGATGCTGCAATCGCTGATCGCGCCGGCCCTGCCGACCGTCCAGCACGCGATGCACACCTCCCAGTCCACCGCGACCTGGGTGATGACCGCCTATCTGCTGTCCGCCTCGATCTTCACGCCCATCCTGGGGCGGGTCGGCGACCTGATCGGCAAGAAGCGCACCCTCGTCGCCGTTCTCCTGGCCGTCCTGGCCGGCTGTCTGCTCGCCGCGCTCGCGCCCACCATCGGCGTACTGATCGTCGCCCGGGTCGTGCAGGGCATCGGCGGCGCCCTGTTCCCGCTGTCCTTCGGCATCATCCGGGACGAGTTCGCCGCGTCCCAGGTGAGCGGCAGCATCAGCAACCTGTCCGCCGTGATCGCCGCCGGAGGGGGAGTCGGCATGGTGGCGGCCGGTCCGATCGTGACCGCGCTCGACTACCGCTGGCTGTTCTGGATCCCCGTCGCCGTCGTCGCGGTCACCGCGCTGATCGCCCTGCGCTACGTCCCCGAGTCGCCCAACCGAGCCCAGGGGAACGTCAATTGGCTCGGCGCGGTCCTCCTGTCGGGCTGGCTCGTGGCGCTGCTGCTGCCCCTCAGCCAGGCGAGCCACTGGGGCTGGGGATCGGGCAAGGTGATCGGTCTGTTCGCCGTGGCCGTGCTGCTCCTCGCGCTCTGGCTGCGCTCCGAGGCGCGCTCCCGCAGCCCGCTCATCGACCTGCGCATCATGCGGCTGCCCGCCGTGTGGACCACCAACACCGCCGCGCTGCTGTTCGGCGCGGGCATGTACGCGATCTGGACCTTCCTCCCCGGGTTCGTCCAGACCCCGAGCTCGGCCGGCTACGGATTCGGCGCGAGCGTGACCTCGGCCGGACTGCTCATGCTGCCGATGCTGCTCGCGATGTTCTGCTCGGGCGTGCTGAGCGGCCGGCTGGAGCCCGTCCTCGGCGCCAAGAAGCTGCTGGTCGCCGGTGCGGCGCTCGGCGCGGTCGCCTGTGGAATCCTCGTGCTCTGGCATGACCGGCCGTGGCAGGTCGCCTTCGCGGCGGGCGTCTTCGGCCTCGGCATCGGACTAGCCTTCGCCGCCATGGCCAACCTCATCGTCGGCAGCGTCCCACCCGAACAGACCGGCGCCGCGACCGGGATGAACGCCAACATCCGCACCATCGGCGGATCCATCGGCGCCGCGGTGACCAGCGTCCTGGTGACCGGCCGGCTCCAGTCCTCGGGCCTGCCGTACGAGTCCGGGTACACCCACGGGTTCACCCTGCTCGCCCTGCTCTGCCTGGCCGCCGCACTGGCCGCACTCCTCGTCCCCGCCCAGCGGGCGGTACGACTGTCCGGCGCGCCCCGGGCCTCGGGGCGCACCATGAGCAGCGGTGCCGGTGCCGGTGCTGCTTCCGGTTCCGGTTTCGCTTCAGATTCCGCCGAGACGGCCGACGGTGAGGCCGAGGCCGTCATGCCGGGTACGCGGAACTGACGGCACCCCGGACGGCGCGGGGCGGGGAGCGCACGGGGCGGGTCCGGCACCGGCTGTGTTCCGGTGCAGGACCCGTGGCCGGAGCCGCCCTGGTGACCTGGGCCCGGCGCTGCTCCGGGCCCGGGGTGACCTGCCGGCCGCCGGGACCGGATCCTCAGTCGTCGCCGGTGGGTTCCGCGAACTCGTCCAGCAGCGCAGCCGCCCCCGTCACATCGTCCGTGAGGGGGCGGTCCCGCATGTCCGGGTCCAGGACCGCCGCCGCGCGGACGTAGGCGCGGCCCGCCGGCGTGTCCGGTGCGGGCGGAGTGCCGCGCAGCCGCAACGCCCTTACGGCGGCGACGAGTTCGCAGGCCAGGACCAGGCGGTAGGCCCCTGCCAGCCGCAGCGACTTGCGGGCCGCCTGGGTCGCGAAGGTCGCCGCCTCCTCCATGCCCTGGGACAGCACCACATGTCCGAGCGCGGCCGGAGTGGCGCACGCCTGTATCTCGGCGAGGGCGGAGGCGGCGCTGTACTCCAGGATCATCATTCCCGACCCGGCCGAGGAGGCGTCTGCCAAGTAGGAGCGCTGCCCGGTCAGTTCGGGGCGGCCGAGGGCGGACAGCCGGGCCGCCGACAGCCGGGCCGTGCCGAGCACGGCGAGGCCCAGTTGGTCGAGCGCGAGGACGAGCGGCGCGGTGAAGAAGCCGCCGTGATGCCGTGCGACGGGAGCGCCCGTGGTCTCGTCCCAGCCGATGAGGGGGTTCTCGGTGGCGGAGTTGAGATCGATCGTCAGCACCCGCTCCAGGCCCGACCACGCCTCCATCGCGGGGCCGTGAACCTGCGGGAAGCAGCGGAAGCCGAAGGGATCCTGCACGCGTGCGGGCGCTCCGCCCGGCAGCCCCGGTACGGCCGTGCCGCTCCCGGCAGCCACGCCGAGCAGTTCCAGGACGCGGGCCGCCACCCGTGCGATCGCCGGGTGCGGATGGGCTTCGTGGACCTCGGGCGCGTACGGCTCCAGGGAGCCGTTCACCGCGTGCAGGGAGAGCGCGGCCACCTGATGTGCGGCGCGGAGCGGGATGCCGAGGTCGTGGCAGGCGAGCGAGGACTGTCCGAGGGTGAGGGCGTTGCTGCTCAACAGGGCCAGCGCGTCCCCGCGTTGAATGGACAGAATCGCGGGGAACGGACCCTCGGGGAACGGACCCTCGGGGAACGGACCCTCGGGGAACGGGCGCCCGGAGAAGGGACGCACAGGAAAGGGATTCTCGGAGCCCGCCCGGTCCCGTAGCCAGGTGCCGTGGCCGAAGAGGGCGAGCCCCAACTGGGCCAGTGCCGTCAGATCACCGGTGCCGACGGACCCGTACTCGGGGACCAGGGGATGCACTCCCGCCCGGAGCGCGTCCATGACGGCCACGGCGATCTCGGGACCCAACCCCGAGCCCCCGGCGAGAAGTTGGTTGACCCGCACCACCATCATCGCGCGGACCTGGCGCGCGGGCAGCGGCTCGCCGACACCGCCCGCGTGACTCAGCAGCAGCCGCAGGTCGTGGCCCGCGCCGTCGTGTTCCTCGACGGTGAGGCCTCGGTGCGCTCCCACGCCGGTGCTGCGCCCGTAGACCCGGGCGCCCTCCGCCGCCAGGCGGTGTGCCGCGCGCCGGGTGCGCTCCATCGCCTCAAGTGCCGCCGGACGCAAGGAGGGTGGCGACGCTCCGTCGGCGATCCTGGTCACCGTGGCGGCATCGAGACCCCGGCCGTGGAGGGCCGCACCGGGTGGTGCGGTGCCGCCGGCCGGGCCGCCGGTGGCCGCGTCGGCCGGGCGCTTGAGCATGACGGACGTTCACTCCTTGGCCGTACGCCGTCGGAAGGCCGGGCCGGGGGGAAGGCCCCCCGGCCCGCAGGCACCCGTCAGCCGGCTGCCGGCGCCGACGTCAGCTGAGACCCGCCGACGCCAGCCAGTTCTTCGCCACGTCCAGCGGGTCCTTGCTGCCGACCTGCACGTCGCTGTTGAGCTTCACCAGGGTTTCCGTGTCGAGCTTCGCGGAAACGTCGTTGAGAACGGAAACTCCGGCCGCCGGCAGATCGCTCTTGTATGTCAGCGGAGTTACGTTCTCGAATCCGAAAAGATTCTTGGGGTCCTGCAGCACGACAAACTTGTTCTTGCTGATTCCGGGGTCCGTCGTGAAGAGATCCCCGGCCTGGATGTTGTTGCCCTTCAGGGCCGCCACGGTGAGCGGACCGCCCGCGTCCAGTGCCTTGAAGCTCTTGAAATCGAGGCCGTATACGGACTTCAGTCCCTTGAGGCCCTGCTGTCGGGTCTGGAACTCCGGGGACCCCCCGATGACCAGGTCCTTCGCCACGCTGGTCAGGTCGGTGATGGCCGACTTGCCCGTGAGGTTGTACTTCTTGGCCGTGGCCTCGTTGACGGCGATCGCGTCCTTGTCCTGGGCCGCGGACGGAATCAACAGGGAGAGCTTCGGGTCGAGTTTGGCCGATATGGCCTGGTTGGTCTCGTCGAGGGACGTCGGAGCGGCCTTGGCGTCCAGGTAGGCGAGCAGCGCGCCGTTGTACTCCGGAAGGACCGTGATCGTACCGTTCTTGATCAGGCCGTACGAGGTCTCGCGACTGCCGATGTTCAGCTTGTAACTGACCTTGATGCCCTTGGACTTGAGGGCCTCGCCGTAGATGTCGGCGAGCAGGATGCTCTCGGCGAAGTTGTTGGAACCGACAACGACCGTCCCGCCCTTGGCGGCGTCGCCGTTCAACGGGTCCTTGCCGCCTGAGTCGTTGGAGGAACCGCAGCCCGTCAGCGCGGCCGTGGCCACAACCAGCAGGGAAACGGCGTAGGTTGCGGAGGTTCGAGTGCTTCTGACGATGGTCACGTTGGTCATCCAGACTTGGCGATCGGTGGGGCGGTGGTGGCCGGAGGGCATGGGTGGTGACGGTCCTGACGATCCAATCGAGCCGCCTCAACTACCGTCAAGACACGAATAGATCACTGAAGGGGACCGTACAGCTTCAGCCCGTAGGCGCAACGTGACCGAAACCAGAGCGAACCAGGCGTCCCCGCGTGCCACTTTTCGGTTGATCATGGCCGTACTCTTACGGCAGCCGCTAGTGTTGGCCGCGTCGAGGGCCCCCTTCCACTTGTCGGCCCGATCGCGCTGTTCGTGACCATTGATCCACGCAGGCCTGCCTATGGGCTTCCAACGGGGAATGAAGTCAAGGAGGTTGGGTGCCCGCGCACAGAAAAGCCGCCTCGGAGCAGCCGTCCACGGCTCTTCGGACCGGCCGGACACCATCCCTGCTGGACCGTTGGCCTTTCCGCCGGAAACTCAATGTTCTGGTGATCGTGCCGCTCGCCGTCATTTCCGCGATGCTCGCCTATGTCGTCTCCGGTGAAATGGACCGGGCCCGGTCCGCCGCCGATACCGCCCAACTCGTGCGGGACAGCGCGCAGGTGACCAAGCTCATCGACGCCGTGCAGACCGAGCACCGGCAGGCACTCCTGGTCTCCCTGCGCTACGAGGCGGCACGCCCGGGGGAGAGCCCGCCCGACACCGCCGCCTATCTCGCCGCGCAGGACAAGGTCGGCACCCGCATCGAAGCCGTCCGGGCCGCCTACAGCGACCGGCTGCCCGAGGGCGAGGCGGGGGCGCTGAAGGAACTGGAAGGCCTGGACAGCCTCCGCACGACCGTCGAGCAGGGGCCGATCCCCGCCGACAACATCGACCCGGCGTACGGATCGGTGATCGAAGGCCTCATCGACGGCCTCGGTCTCGGCCAGTCGGGCAGCGAGTCCTCCGCGTCCGCGGGCAATCTGCTCGACGCGCTGCTGCGTGCCGACACCGCCCACGCCTCCTTCGAGACCAGCGTCTTCGCCGCCCGCACCCGCGACGCCAACGCGCTCATCGAGTTCACCGGCGCCGTCGGCGACTACGACCAGTACACCTACCAGGCCGAGCGGTTCACCCGGTTCGCCGGCCCGGAACAGGGCACCGACCTCGCCGAGATCGAGCACAGCCCGTACCAGAGCGTCATCACCCAGCACTGGGCCGCGCTCCAGGTCGACACCGGAGCGCTGGTCGCCGAGAACGCGACGCAGCTGCGCACCGCGCTCGACGAGGCGCTGCTCGCCGGTCCCACCTACGAGCGGCAGGCCGACAACCGGCTGAAGATCGTCCAGTCGCTGATCGGCGGGATCGCCGCGGACGCCCAGTCCGCGTCGAACACCGCCTGGTGGCGGGTCGCCTGGCTGATCGTCGGCAGCCTCCTCGCCTTCGCCGCCTGGCTGCTCTTCTCCGTACTGACCCGCCGCTCCGTGGTGCGGACCGTGCGCAGCCTCACGGCGGCGGCCCAGCACGTGGCAGGCGCCGCCGAGAGCGAGCTCGCCCGCGTCGCCGACGACGACTCCGACGACGCGAGCCCGCCGCGACTGGAAGCCGTCCCCGTGCCGGTGCGCGACGAGATCGGTGAACTGGCCGAAGCCTTCAACCAGGTTCAGCTCACCGCGAGCGCGCTGCTGGAACGCCAGGTCGTCAGCCGGCGCAACATCGCCGAGATGTTCGGCAACGTCGGCCGCCGGGTCAGCAACCTGACCGCCCGTCAACTCGCCCTGATCGACTCCGTGGAGCGCGGCGAGACCGACCCCGAGGTGCTGGACCGGCTCTACCGCATCGACCACATCGCCGTCCGTCTCCAGCGCAACGCCGACAGCCTCATGCTGCTCGCCGGCATCAGTGAGACCGGCCTCAACACCGAACCGATGCGGCTCAGCAACATCGTCCGGGCCGCGCTCGGCCAGATCGAGGGCTACCAGCGCGTCACCCCGCACGCCGAGGGCGATGTCACCGTCGTCCCCGACATCGTCGGCGACCTGACGCTGATGCTCGCCGAACTCCTGGAGAACGCCGTGATGTTCTCCCCGGCGACCAGCGGTGTCGAAGTGGTCCTGCGGCCACGGCACGGAGGGGGCGGCGCCCTCGTCGAGATCATCGACCACGGACTCGGCATGAGCCCCGAGCGGCTGGAACAGGAGAACGCCCGGCTGATCCGGCGCGAACGCCTCGACCTGGCGCCGACGGAGGTCCTCGGTCTGTTCGTGGTCGGCGGCCTGTCCCGGCGCTGGGGCATCGAGGTCGTCCTGTCCCGTACCCCGGGCGGCGGCGTCACCGCCACCGTCGCGGTACCCACGGCGCACCTCGTGCTCGGCGACCCGGGCCCCTCCGCGGCGCGCGCCCCGCGTATGCAGCCGCCCGCGCGCCGTTCCGGCCCGAGCGAGCCGCGCCCGGCGCGGGTCGAGGCGCCGCCCGGACCCGTGGGCCTGCCCCGCAGGGTGCCCGCGTGGTCCCAGACCGACGATTCCCCCGGCCATGCCCGCCGCTCGGAACCGGCGACGGAGACCGGCGCCGAGCGCGCGACGACGCACGGTGGCACCCGGCCCGGCGCCGACCAGGGACCCACGGGCCCGGCGCGGTCCGGCGACGCCGGGCCGCTGCGCCGCCGGGTGCGCGGGGCGACCCTGTCGGCCGGCACGGCGTCGAGCCGGCTGCCCAGGCCCAAGGAGCCGCCCACCCACCGTAGGCCGCCCTCCTGGCAGCCCACGGACGCGGAGGCGGCGCGCTCCGAGCTCGACGAGTTCGAGGCAGCCGTCCTGCGGGCCGAGCGCGAGAGCGCGAACGAGGACCACGCGACCGGGGTGACCCGGCCGGGCGGCAGGCCCGACGGCCCGGCCGCACCCAACACCCTGAACAGAAGACCCTCTTCCCCGGAAGGCATGAGCACGTGACCATGTGGACAGGCGAGCCGGAGTCCCGGACAGCGGAACCCACGACGGACGTCAGGACCGCCGCCGCCGACTTCAACTGGCTGCTCAATCGATTCGCCACCGAGACAGCCGGGGTCGTCGACGTCATCGGTGTCTCCTCCGACGGGCTGCTCATCGCGGTCTCCCAACTGCGCGGCCAGGCCGACTCCGAGCGGCTCGCGGCGATCGTCTCCGGCATCACCAGCCTCGCCATGGGCGCCTCCGGCAACTACGGCCTCGGCAGCCTCAACAAGGTCATCATCGACCTGGAGGAGGGGCACGTCCTGGTGTCCGCCCTCGGTGCGGGAGCGGTGCTCGGGGTGGTCGCCTCGAAGGAGGCGAAGCTCGGCAACATCGCGTACGAGATGACCCTCTTCGCCAACCGGGCCGGCGCCGTGCTGAGCCCGCAGCTGGTGATGGAGCTGAAGAACACCGTGGGTATCGCACCGACCGGTTGACGTCCGACGGCGCGTCACATGACCGGTGACGCCCGGCGAGGTGAAGGGGGAGGACGTGATGACGTCCGGCGAGCCATCGGCCGGCCGGGACGCCGAATGGGGAGGGGAACGCCCCGCCTCGGTCGTCCGGCCGTTCCTGCTGACCGCGGGGCGGATCGCGGGCGGAGACAGTCTCGTACCGCCGATCCCGATCGAGACGCAGGTGGTGGCCACCGACGTGGGACTGGCGGCGCTGGACGCCTTCGTCTTCGACCAGCACCGCGACATCATCATGGTCTGCCGTGAGCCGCAGTCGCTCGCGGAGATCGCGGCGAAACTCCGGATGCACTTGAATGTGATCCGGGTACTCGCCGACGATCTGCGCGCCGACGGTCAACTGGCCCTGTACGCACCGCAGGTGCACTCCAACCGCGATGTCACTGTTCTGCGAAGGGTTATCGATGGTCTCCGAGCTATCCCCGACTCCCGGGGCGCGATCCGTGAGGGCTGACGACGAGCGGCCCAGGCCGCCGCTGCCGGTGAAGATGGTGATCGCGGGCGGCTTCGGCGTGGGCAAGACCACGACGGTGGGGGCCATTTCGGAGATCGAGCCGCTGACCACCGAGGCGTCCATCACCTCGGTCGCCGCCGGCGTCGACGACCTCACCCACACCCCGGAGAAGGTGACGACGACCGTCGCCATGGACTTCGGCTGCGTCACCCTCGACCCGACCCTGAAGCTCTACCTGTTCGGCACCCCCGGCCAGGAGCGGTTCGGGTTCATGTGGGACGACCTCGTCGAGGGCGCGCTCGGCGGGCTTGTCATCGTCGACACCCGACGGCTCGACGACTGCTACGCGGCCGTCGACTACTTCGAGCACCGCGAGATCCCCTTCGCGGTGGCCGTCAACGCCTTCGACGGCAAGCTCGAACACGACCTGGACGACGTACGGTGGGCCCTCGACGTCGCCGACCACGTCCCGCTCACCGTGTTCGACGCCCGCGACCGCGGATCCGTCCGCGACGCCCTGCTCGTCGTCCTCGAACACGCCCTCGCCAGGGCCGAACGCCGGCGATGAGCCGCCCGCCACCCGGCGGGGCTGAGCCTCGCCGACTCTGCCCTGTGGAGCCTGTTCCGGAGACGGAGACGGGATCGGGCGGGGACGTGGACGGGGACGGCCCGGAGGCCGTCCCCGTTGTGGTGGTACCGCTGCTTGGCGGTACCGCTACGCGGCCCGGCGTCTGCGTACGCCGGGGGAGACCGTCACCTTGCCGACGCCCCAGAACAGCACGAGGACGAGCAGCGCGAGGAGCGCCGTGAGGGCCGCTCCGCCGACGACCTTCTCGTAGTTGTGCTGGTACAGGCCGTCCAGGATGTAGCGGCCGACCCCGCCGAGGGACACATAGGCCGCGATCGTGGCCGTCGAGACGATCTGGATCGTCGCCGAGCGCAGCCCGCTGAGAATCAGCGGCAGCGCCGCCGGGACCTCGACCTGGAACAGGATCCGCGTCTCCGGCATGCCCATGCCGCGGGCGGCGTCGACGGGGGAGGGGTCCACGGTGCGGATCGCCTCGTAGGTGGTGATGAGGACCGGCGGGATCGCCAGCACCACGAGCGGGATCATCACGGGCACGATGCCGAGACCCAGCCAGACGAACATCAGGACCAGCAGCCCGAAGGTCGGCAGCGCGCGGGCGCCGGTGGCCAGAAAGGCCAGCGCGTTGCCGCCGCGCCCGGTGTGTCCGGTGAGCAGGCCGATCGGCAGACCGATGGCCGCGGCGATCGCGAGGGCCGCGGCCGTGTACTGGACGTGCTCCCACACGCGCTGCGGGATGCCGTCGTAGCCGTGCCAGTGGGAGCCGTCGCTGAAGAAGGACTGCATGAAGTTGAGTACGTTCACGAGGCGCCCTCCGGGATACGGGCGGCGGTGGCCCCGGAGCGTCCGGCCGCGCCCCCGGACGGCGGCTGCCAGGGGGTGAGGACCCGGCGCAGCAGGACCAGCAGGGCGTCGATCACGATCGCGAGGGCGGCGGTGGTGACCACCGCGGTCACGGCGAGCCGGGGACGGCCGTACAACTGCGCGATGGTCAGCAGGTTTCCGAACGCCCCTTGGTTGCCGATCAGCGCGCCGACGCTCACCAGGCTGATGCTGGAGGCGACGGCCACCCGCAGCCCGGCCATGATCGCCGGTACGGCGATGGGCAGTTGGACCTGGAGGTAGCGGCGCGCGAGACCGATGCCCATGGCCGAGGCGGCGGCGTTCGTCTCCTCGGGCACCGAGTTGATGCCGTCGACGACCGCCGGTACGAGCACGACGAGGCTGTACAGGGACAGCGGGATCATCACGGTCAGCTGGGACAGCCCGGTGTAGTCGATGAGCACCACGAAGAAGGCGATCGACGGGATCGCGTAGAGAACCGTCGAGGTCCACAGCACCGGCCCGTAGAGCCAGTCGAACCGGACGCACAACAGGCCGATGGGCAGCGCCAGCAGGAGTCCCGCCAGGACCGGGACCAGCGCCTCCTGCAGATGGATGGCGATCAGGCCGCCATAGCCGTGCTGGAGGGAGCTCGGTATGTCGAAGAACCCGTTCATCGCCCGGCCTTCGCCGACGAGGTCTCCTGCGAGGCATCTCCGGACTTGACCGGCGACGCGTCCTGAGGGACGTCCGCCGCCCGTCGCTGCCGGGCCACCCGGATCGCCGCGGCGACCGTCTCCTGTCCGGCGACCCCGAGCACCTTTCCGGAGGCGTCGACGGCGACCGCCCGGCCGGTCGGCGAGAGGACGGCCCGGTCCAGGGCGACCCGCAGCGAGTCACGGCCCGCCTCGAAGCTCGGTCCGTACGGTTCGAGGTCCTTGATGTCTCCGTCCCAGGCGCCGGGGTCGGCCCAGCCGAGCGGTTTGCCGTCGGCGTCGGTCACCAGCACGGGTGTTCCCTCCGGGTCGCGTCCGGCGATCTCCCGCCAGTCGGATCCGACGGGGAAGACCCGGGAGCGGTCGAGTTCGAGATCGCGGGTGGAGAGGAACGACAGACCGCGGATACCCCGGTCGGCGCCGAGGAACTGCTCGACGAACGGATCGGCCGGCGCCGAGAGGATCTCGTCGGGGGTGGCGAACTGGGCGAGTCTGCCGCCCGTGCGCAGTACGGCGATACGGTCGCCGATGGTGATCGCCTCGTCCATGTCGTGGGTGACGAAGACGATGGCCTTGCCCAGTTCGCCCTGGATGCGCAGCAACTCCTCCTGCAGGCCACGGCGGACGACCGGGTCGACCGCCGAGAACGGCTCGTCCATGAGCAGGATGGGCGGGTCCGCCGCCAACGCTCGCGCTACGCCCACCCGTTGCTGCTGGCCGCCGGAGAGCTGGTACGGATAGCGGCGGGCCATGGCCGGGTCGAGGCCGACCCGTTCCATCAGTTCCGCCGCGCGGTCCCGGGCGCGCTGCTTGGACCAGCCGAGCAGCCGGGGCACCGTGGCGATGTTGTCGAGGATCGTCCGGTGCTGGAAGAGACCGGCGTTCTGGATGACGTAACCCATGGAGCGGCGCAGGGCGTTGACCGGCTTGCTCCGGATGTCCTCGCCGTTGACGCTGATCGTGCCGCCGCTCGGCTCGACCATGCGGTTGATCATGCGGAGCGTGGTGGTCTTGCCGCAGCCCGAAGGTCCGACGAGAACGGTGATGGAGTGGTCAGGTATCTGGAGGGACAGGCGATCGACGGCCACCGTGCCGTCGGCGTATCGCTTGCTGACATCTTCGATGGCTATCAAGCGTCGAAACCCTTCGGAACGGCTTTGCTCGCGCGTGGCGCGATCACGTGCACGAGGGTGCGTAGTCTAGCCAGTTGATGTTCGTTCCCGGTGATGACAGTTCGTGAAAGTCGGGCAGACGTCCGAATTCCCTCGGCGCGCCCGGGTGCGGCGGACGTCCGTCATCCCGTGGGCGTCTCTGTCGTAAGTGTCCTTTCGGCGCCCAGGCGTTCGCCGCGCCGGACCCGCAGATGGAGCGCGGCCCAGGTGCGGTACGGCCGCCAGTCCTCCGCGATCTCCGCCGGTTCGCGCTCCGGCCCGTACTGCTCGGTGATCTCCGCGGCGAGCCTGCGTTCCCGGGTCGGCAGGACGTCGGGGTGGTTCGCGCCGCGGACGACGACGAGTTCGGCGGCGAAGGCGCCCAGGCCCTTGACCTGTTGGACCTGGCGCATCGCGTCCCGTGGTTCCAGGGACCGCAGTCGGGCGCCGTCCAGCACTCCGTCGAGAGCGGCCCGCGCGACGGCGTGCAGGTATTCGGTCTTGCGCCAGGGCAGTTCGGCGTCCAGCCGGAGCAGGGCCGCGGGCGCCGGGAACGCGCCGCCGGCGCCGTAGCCGGAGACGAGGCCGTCGCGCATGCCACGGGCCGCCTTCATCCCGGTGCGCTGGGTCAGCACCGCCCAGCCGGCCGCCTCGTACGGAGAATGGAAGCCGCACGGGCGAAGTCCCGGCCTGCGCGCCTGGATCCGGCCGATCACCGGGTCGCGGTCGCCGACGGCGGGCCAGCCGCGGGCGTCGACGTCCAGGGACAGGAAGCGGCGCACCTGCTCGGCGGCGGCGTCCAGGTCGCCGTCCCCCGCGACCGCGACCCGCGCGGTGGACCCGCTCTGCGTCACCTCCGCCGCGACCTGGTGCCAGTCGGCGTCGGTGTGGAAGACCGTACGCAGCGCCGCGCCCTCACCCCCGGCCCCGGCCGGTGGCACGGGGGCCATCTCCTCCCAGAACTCCCTGCTGTTCTCCAGGGACCAGGGACCCGCCACCTCGAACTCGACCATGTGCCGCGCCATGTCCAACCTCCCGCTCGGGACACCTTCGCCGTGTCCGTGCGCACCACGGTGGAGGCAATACCTGACAATTTCCGTCAACTATTCCGACGGTTCTGTGTCCGGATGACCGACGTGGAAGGTGGAAAGGGGGAGCGGGACGACCGCGTGACGCGGGGCGTCGCGATCAGCTGCTGAGTGTCACCCCGCCGAGGCGGGACCCGCACGGGCCGATGATCAGCTCTCGGAACCAGCGGGGGCCGAGCCCGCGCCGACCAGTTCCCGCGTGCGCTCGTTCTCCGGGGTCCGCTCCGCGGGCGCCTGTCCGCCCTGCCGCCACAGCCACGCGATGTCCCGGCCGAACGACCACACGAGCAGCGCGAGGGCCGTCAGCACGGCCGTCAGCTGCGCGTCGTAGGGCAGGATCCCCGCGCCCGCGACCAGCAGGATGACTCCCTGGAGGGCCGCCACCGTCTTGCGCGCCATGCTCGGCGGCAGCTCGCCGTTCAGCCACGGCAGCACCCGGGCCGCCGCGACGAACGCGTACCGCATGGTGCCGATCAGCAGCACCCACGGACCGAGCGACATGCCGACGTACACGCTCAGCACGAGGATCAGGAACGCGTCCACCTCCATGTCGAAGCGCGCGCCCAGGGCGGAGGACGTGCCGGTCCGCCGGGCGACCTTGCCGTCGACGCCGTCCAGGATCAGGGCGACCGCCGTCAGACCGACCAGCAGACTCACCGGCGGCGAGCTCTGGAAGGAGTCCGCGACCAGCGCGGTGACGCCGCCCACCAGGATCGCGCGGCCGAGCGTGACCCGGTTGGCGGGTCCGAAGGAACGGGGCTGCGAGCGCCGCAGGGCGCGGGTGAGCACCGCCCAGGTGGCGATCGCGAAGGCCAGACCGGTCAGCCAGCCCGCGGGCCCCATCCCGATCGCCGTGCCCAGCAGGGCCAGTAGCAGGAGCTGCACGCCGGCTCCCACCGTGGTCTCCTGCTGGGGGAGCCTCGCGCCGTACATGTTGTTCAGGGCCACCGCAGATCCTCCGGCCGAATGACAGATTCGATCAACGCCGCGTACCGTGTGCGCGACTTGTCACTGCTCCGTACGTGAAGATCTGCTGAATCGTTCAGGGGGACGCTCATGGAACTCACAGCTCGCGCCTTCTGGCTCGCGTCGCCCGGCCACGGCGAGATCCGCGATGTCACCCTGTCCGCGCCCACGGAGGGCGAGGTACTGGTCCGTACGCTGTACTCAGGAGTCAGCAGAGGCACCGAGACCCTCGTGTTCCGCGGGGGAGTCCCGGAGAACCAGCACGCCTCGATGCGCGCGCCGTTCCAGGACGGGGATTTCCCCGCGCCCGTGAAATACGGCTATCTGAGCGTCGGCCGGGTGGAGGAAGGACCCGGGCATCTGCTCGGGCGCACGGTCTTCTGCCTCTACCCGCACCAGACGCGCTACGTCGTCCCGGTGAGCGCCGTGACGGTCGTACCCGAGTCCGTGCCCGCCTCCCGCGCCATCCTCGCCGGCACCGTCGAGACCGCCGTGAACGCCCTGTGGGACGCCGCCCCGCTGATCGGCGACCGGATCGCCGTGGTCGGCGGCGGCATGGTCGGCTGCTCGGTCGCCGCGCTGCTCGCCCGCTTCCCCGGAGTGCGGGTCCAGCTCGTCGACGCCGACCCGGCGCGCGCGGCCGTCGCAAGCGCGCTCGGCATCGACTTCGCGCTCCCCGAGGACGCGGAGGGCGAACTCGACCTCGTCGTGCACGCCAGCGCCACCGAGGCCGGACTCACCCGCTCCCTGGACCTGCTCGCCCGCGAGGGGACCGTCATCGAGCTGAGCTGGTACGGCGACCGCCGGGTCAGCCTGCCGCTCGGAGAGGCCTTCCACTCCCGTCGGCTGACCCTGCGCAGCAGCCAGGTGGGTTCCGTTTCCCCCTCGGGCCGGGCCGGTAGGACGTACGCCGACCGTCTCGCGCTCGCCCTCGAACTCCTCGCCGAACCGGCCTTCGACGCCCTGGTCACCGGCGAGTGCGCTTTCCGGGAACTACCGGACGTGATGGGGAAGCTGGCCTCCGGATCGATACCCGCCCTGTGCCACCGAGTCGCCTACGAAGACGTTTGAGCCGATGAGAACCGGCCTGACCTCTACGGACTCCTAAGAAAGGGCGACAGGCGGCTGAACAAGGTGAACCGGGCAGCCGTACTACACGACGTGATCCCGGCAGGGGATCAGACGCACCGCACCTGGAGGGTCGTCCGTTGTTCAGCATCACCGTCCGCGATCACCTGATGATCGCCCACAGCTTCCGTGGCGAGGTCTTCGGACCCGCGCAGCGCCTGCACGGGGCGACGTTCCTGGTGGACGCCACCTTCCGCCGCCCCGAGCTGGACGACGACAACATCGTCGTCGACATCGGACTGGCCACGCAGGAGCTCGGCGCCGTCGTGAGCGAGTTGAACTATCGCAACCTCGACAGCGAGCCGGACTTCAAGGACACCAACACCTCGACCGAGTTCCTGGCCAAGGTCATCGCCGACCGGCTCGCGAGCCGCGTCCACGCCGGAGCCCTCGGCGAGGGTGCCCGTGGCCTCACGGGTATCACCGTCACCCTGCACGAGTCGCACATCGCCTGGGCGAGTTACGAGCGTGCCCTGTGACCGACGTGACCCTGGACAAGGCGTCCCCATCGTCCGGCCGTGCCGCCACGGCCGCCGGACCGGGTGCCCTGAACTACGTGCCCGTACAGAACGCGGCCATCAAGAACGCCGAGATCATTCCCATGTCCCTGCGCTCCGTGCACTTCGTGATGCCGGGCGGCGTCGACGACCCGGCCGCGCCGAGCGGCGGCAACGCCTACGACCGCCGGCTCTGCCTGGATCTGCCCGGCTTCGGCTGGCAGGTCCACCGGCACGTCGTCCCCGGTGAGTGGCCCCGCCCCGGCGTCGCCGCCCGTACGGAACTCGCCCGGACGCTGGCCGACCTGCCCGACGGCACCGTCGTCCTCCTCGACGGGATCGTCGCCTGCGGAGTCCCCGAGATCGTCGCCCCCGAGGCCGACCGGCTGCGTCTCGTCGTCCTCGTCCACCTGCCGCTCGGCGACGAGACCGGACTCGAGCCCGCCGTGGCAGCCGAGCTGGACGCCCTGGAACGTACGACCCTGCGGGCCGTGTCGGCCGTCGTCGCCACCAGCGAATGGGCCGTCCGCCGGCTCGTCGCCCACCACGGCCTCGCCCCCGACCGGGTCCATGCCGCCGCGCCCGGCGCCGACATCGCGCCGCTCGCCTCCGGCACCGACGGCGTCTCCCGGCTGCTGTGCGTCGCCGCCGTGACCCCGCGCAAGGGCCAGCACCGGCTCGTCGAAGCCCTCGCCACCGTCACCGACCTGCCGTGGAGCTGCGTCTGCGTCGGCGGCCTCGGCCAGGACCCGGCCTACGTCGACCACCTGCGCTCCCTGATCGCGAAGCACGGTCTCGGCGACCGGCTGCACCTCGCCGGACCGCAGGCCGGCGCCGAACTCGACGCGAGCTACGCCGCCGCCGACCTCATGGTCCTCACCTCGTACGCGGAGACCTACGGCATGGCCGTCACCGAGGCCCTGGCCCGCGGCATCCCCGTGCTCGCCACGGACGTCGGCGGTCTGCCCGAGGCGGTCGGACGCGCCCCCGACGGCGGAGTGCCCGGCATCCTCGTCCCCCCGGAGGACCCGGCGGCGCTCGCCGCCGAACTGCGCGGCTGGTTCGGCGAGGCCGACGTGCGCCGCCGTCTGAAGGCCGCCGCCCGCGGACGGCGCGCCGCGCTCGACGGCTGGGCGACCACGGCCCGCAGCCTGGCCGGCGTGCTCGGCCGACTGCCCCAGGAACCCCGGAGGGCGGCGTGAGTACCGCGACGACTCCCGCGAGCGGGCCGGACTCCGGCATCCCCGAGGAGAAGGTGAGGTCCGGCGTGCCCGGTCAGCGAGTCGGGGATCCGGACGCCGACGAGGTGCGCTACGCGCCCCAGTGGCTCCAGCTGCGCGAACCCGCCGACGCCGCCGCGCGGGCGGCCGACCTGCTCGACCCGCTGCGCATCCGGCTGGCCAACCGCCCGGTGCGCGGCGGCGACCTGGTCATCCACGACCTCGGGTGCGGCACCGGCTCCATGGGCCGCTGGCTGGCGCCCCGGCTCGACGGCGCCCAGCACTGGATCCTGCACGACCGGGACCCGTACCTGCTGCACTTCGCCACCGTCGGGGCGCCCAAGGCGGCGGCCGACGGCAGCCACGTCGCCGTCACCACCCAGCGCGGTGACATCGGCAGGCTGACCGCGGACGCCCTGGCCGGCGCCGCCCTGGTCACCGCGTCGGCACTGCTCGACGTGCTCACCACCGAGGAGATCGACCGGCTCGCGGCGGCCTGCGCCGGCGCCGGTGTCCCGGCCCTGCTGACGCTGTCCGTCGCCGGCCGGGTCGAACTCACCCCGGCCGACCCGCTGGACGCCGAGATCGCCGAGGCGTTCAACACCCACCAGCGGCGCGGTGAACTGCTCGGCCCGGACGCCATCACGGCCGCCTGCGAGGCGTTCGCCCGCTACGGCGCCACCGTACGGGTGCACCCGAGCCCCTGGCGCCTCGGCCCCGACGAGGCCGCCCTCACCGCGGAGTGGCTGCGCGGCTGGGTCGGCGCGGCGGTGGAACAGCGCCCCGAACTGGCGGCCCGGGCCGAGTCGTACCTCGAGTCCCGCCTGACGGCGTGCGCCGCGGGCGAGTTGCGCGTGGTCGTCCACCACAGCGACGTGCTGGCCCTGCCCCACCCGTCCGGGGGTGCGGTGTGAGCGCGGGCCTGGAGACGGTGGTCGCGGACCCCGAGCAGACGGCCGCGACCCCGCACCTCGACGGCCCGCCCCTGAACAGCCCCGCGGAGTCCGGTGCGCCTGCCTCGCGGGCACCGGACCCCGCGGGCGTCGTCCCGGAGTCCCCGGCCGGGAAGTCCGGGAGCCCCGCCGCAGGCCAGACCTCCGTGGGCTCCCGGGCCCGGCTCGCGTTCCGTCGTGTCCGCAAGCACCTCGGCACCGTCGCCGGCGTCCTCATCCTCGGAGTGCTGTTCTGGCGGCTGGGTACCGGGGTGTTCGTGGACGGGCTGCGGCGGATCGACGGGACCACACTCGCGGCGGCGATCGGGATCGGGCTGCTCACCACGGTGTTCAGCGCCTGGCGCTGGTGCCTGGTCGCACGCGAGCTGCGCATCAGGCTCCCGCTGGGCGCGGCCGTCGCCGACTACTACCGCGCGCTGTTCCTGAACGCCGCGCTGCCCGGCGGAGTCCTCGGTGATGTGCACCGGGCCGTGCGGCACGGGCAGAGCACCGGTGACATCGGCCGGGGCGTACGCGCGGTGGTGCTCGAACGCACCGCGGGACAAGCCGTGTTGGTGGCCGTCGGCGCGGCGGTGCTGCTCACCCAGCCGTCACCCGCCCTCACGCAGTCCCGCGAGGTCGCGCTGATCCTCGCGATCGTCTCGGTGTGCGGCGCGGTGGCCGTCGCCGTCGTCCGCAGGCGCCGGGCCCCCTCCGGCTCCGGCCGCTACCGCGCGGTCCGCGGCGCGCTCGTCGAGGCGCGGGGCGCTCTGCTGGCCCGGCGCAGCTGGCCCGGCGTGACGCTCGCGTCGGTGATGGTGCTCGCCGGTCACCTGGCGATGTTCGTCCTCGCCGCGCGGGCCGCCGGATCCACCGCGTCCGTCGTCCGGCTGATGCCGCTCGCGCTGCTCGCCCTGCTCGCGATGGGGCTGCCGCTGAACGTCGGCGGCTGGGGTCCCCGCGAGGGCGCCACCGCCTGGGCGTTCGGCGCCGCCGGGCTCGGCGCCGGCATGGGTCTCACCGTCGCGGTGATCTACGGAGTGCTCAGCTTCGCGGCGAGCCTGCCCGGGGCCGTGGTCCTGGTCGTCCGGTGGGGTGCCGCTCTCCGGCGCCCCCGCGAGGAGAGCGCGGGAGGGCCCGATCAGTGCAGCGTCTCGGACGTCACCAAGGAGAAATACGCTCCGAAGGCCTCGGCCAGCCCGGCGAGGAGTTCCTTCCCCTTCTCGGCGCCGGCCATCGAGGGACGGCCGATGACCCCGGACTCGGTATAGGCCGACATGCCGAGGGTGAGCAGATGCCGACGGTCGTCGGCGACGAAATCGGAGGTCTCATAACCGTCTTTGACGCATTCCGGATGGGCATGCAGGAGAATGGACGTCTCGATTTCTCCCGCGTGCATATCAGTGAGCAACGACGTCTGCACACCGGCCCGTTCACACGCGCCTTCCCAGTCCTCCATGGCCGGGAAAAGCGCCATACGCGTACCGGTGCCCGCGGATTCCTGGACCACGTTGCCGAGTACGTAATTCCCTCCGTGTCCGTTGACCACCACCAGGGTGTCGACGCCCGATCGCCGCAACGAGGCGGCGATGTCCCGGACCACGGCGTACAGGGTGACGGAGGAAATGCTGACGGTGCCCGGCCATGCGGCGTGCTCGTGCGAGCAGGAGATCGTCACCGGAGGAAGAAGATGCACCGGATAGGTGTCCGCGATCTCCCGCGCGATGGCGCACGCCACCAGGGTGTCGGTCGTCAAGGGCAGGTAGGCCCCGTGCTGTTCGAGGCTGCCGACGGGAAGGACGGCGACCTGGCGGGCGACACCGGCCCCCCGCTCGCGGACATCCTCCGTGGTGTCCAGTGACAGCACACCGGACACCGTCGCTCGCGTTCCCGAACTACTCATGTTTTCACGGCCCTTTCGACTCTGCTTAGGAACCAGATCATGACAGATAACTTTGGCGTACTCGGCGGGAATGCCCACCTCACAGGTGTCGAACGAGTCGTGATTGCCCCCCTGCCCACCGAGTACGGCGATTTCCACGCCGTCGGCTACCTCGACCACGACCGGGGCGAGGAACAAGTCGTTCTCGTCTACGGCGACTTGGACACCCTCAAGGAAGGGGACGTCCTTACCCGGCTGCATTCCGAGTGCCTCACCGGCGACTCCTTCGGATCGCAGCACTGCGAGTGCGGCCCCCAGCTCACCGCCTCGCTGCGCGCCATCGTGGCCGAGGGCCGCGGCGTCCTCGTCTACCTCCGGGGCCACGAGGGCCGGGGCATCGGCCTGCTCGCCAAGCTGAAGGCGATGAAGCTCCAGGCGGAGGGGCTCGACACCGTCGAGGCGAACCTCGCCCTCGGACTGCCGGTGGACGCCCGCGACTACCGGGTGGCGGCGGAGATGCTGCACGACCTCGGCGTACGGTCCGTACGGCTGCTGTCGAACAACCCGCGCAAGCGTGAGTCGCTGCTGCGCCACGGCATCAAGGTCGCCGAGCAGGTGCCGCTCCTGATACCGCCGTGCGAGGACAACCTCACCTACCTGCTGACCAAGCGGGAGCGCCTCGACCACTACCTGCCCCACCTGGACAGCGAGGAGTGGACCAAGGCGATCTTCTGCGAATCGGCGAAGACGGTCATCACTGAGGAGTGACGGAGGACGGCCCGGCCCCGCTGTTCCTCTCGCGCGATCAGGTGACGCGACCGCTGGACACCGACGTGGCGACCGCCTCGCGGCGCGTGGCCGTCACCGCGCTCGGTGACGGCACCGCGGGACCCCGGTGACGAGCCCGCGCACCGCCGCGGCCGGCGCGGTCGCTTCGACGCGCCGGCCGGCGCCGACAGCCGGAACCGGGCCTGCTCGGCTCCGGCACGCGGGCCCTCGCCCGGGCGCGGGCCGTCGCCCGGGCGCGCGAGCTGTAGTCCGTACGGCTGTGGAGTCCGCACCCCGGTCGGCGGGCACGGGCGGCGCAGGGCCTCGCGGCGGAGCCCGGCGTCGCCGTCGAGGCCGTCGATTCGGTGAGGGAGGACCATGAAGACGGCGGCGCAGGTGCCGACGGACCCGACGGCACCCTGGCGCAGCGCCGCCTTCCGGCGGTTCGTGCTGGCCAATCTGGTCTCGGCGACGGGATCGGCGATGGCGCCGCTCGCGCTCGCCTACGCGGTGATCGGGGAGGGCGGCGGAGCCGGATCACTCGGTGTGGTGCTGGCCGTGAACACCGTGCCGACGGTCGCCTTCCTGCTGGTGGGCGGGGTGCTCGCGGACCGGATGTCCCGCAGCCGGATCCTGCTGGCGGGCAACCTGGTCGCGGCGGCGGCACAAGGCGCGCTCGCCGTCGTCGTGCTGAGCGGCACGGCCTCGACCGGCTCCATCGCCGCCTGCGGCTTCCTCTCGGGAGTCGCCGTGGCGTTCACCGTCCCCGCAGGTCAAGGCGTGGTGAACCAGCTCGTGGCGCCGGAGCAACTGCAGCGGGCCAACGCGCTGGTCAGGCTGCCGAGCAACGCCGTACGGGTGCTCGGGCCCGTCCTGGGCGGTGTTGTCGTCGCGCTCTGCGGACCGGGATGGGCGCTGGCCTGGGACGCCCTCACGTTCCTGATCGCGGCCCTGCTGCTGTACGGGCTGCGCCTGGAGGCCCCTGTCACCGTGGACAGCGCCCTGAGCGATCTGCGGACGGGCTGGGCCGGATTCCGTTCCCGTACCTGGCTGTGGACGTACACGGTGGCCGGGATGGTCGTGGTCGCCGCCTGGCTGGCCGGATTCCAGATGCTCGGACCGGTCCTCGCCGCACGGCTGTACTCCGGCGCGAGCTCCTGGGGCCTGGTGCAGGGGGCGTTCGCGCTCGGATTGCTCGCGGGCGCGCTGGTGTGCCTGTGGTGGAAGCCGTACCGGCTCCTCGTCGTCGCCGTGAGTGCCGCCTCCCTGCTCTTTCTGCCGCTGACGGTAATGGGGCTCGGACTGCCCCTGCCCGCCCTCCTGTTCGCCGCGCTCATCGCGGGCGTCGGTCTCGACGTCGCGATCGTCGCGTGGACCACCGCCTTCCAACTGCACATACCAGAGAACGAGTTGGGCAGGGCCGCCTCCTTCAACAGTGTCGGGGAGCGCTGCGCGATTCCGCTCGGCTACCTGCTGGCCGCCCTGGCCGCGGGCGCCTGGTCCGACCGCGAGGTGCTCCTGGTGTGTGCCGGCGTGATCGTGGCCGTCACGGTGCTCAACCTGTGCGTACGGGACGTGTACCGCGTCAACCGGACCGTCCGGAAGCCCGGTTGAACAGGGCGGCGGTCAGGCCCGCACCGCCTCGTGCACCAGCCGCTTGAGCTCGGGGAAGACCGAGTGGGAAGCCGTCGGCCGGAGCTGGCTCAGGAACTGCACGGTCAGGTCGCGCCGGGGATCGACCCAGAAGGTCGTGGTGGCCACTCCGCTCCAGCCGAACGCGCCCTCGCTGGAAGGAGCCCGGGTGAGCGCGGAGTCGACCACGACGGAGACGCCCAGGCCGAAACCGAGGCCCGCGTTGCCGGGATCCTGGTGGACGGGGCTGCCGAAGGAGCGGCGGTCGGCGTTGCCTGGCAGGTGGTTGGACGCCATCAGGTCCACGGTCTCGGGGCGGAGCAGACGCGTTCCGTCGAGTTCGCCGCGGCGCCTGAGCATCTCCATGAAGCGGTGGTAGTCGTGGGCCGTGGCGACCATTCCCCCGCTGCCGGACAGGAAGCGGGGCCGGCCGCGCAGGGGGAGCCCGGCGATCGGCGTGAGCTCTCCCTCGCCGTCCTCTCCGTACAACTCGGCCAGTCGGACCGCCTGTTCGTCGGTGACCTGGAAACCGGCGTCCGTCATCCCGAGCGGGCCGAGGACGCGCTGGTGGAGGAAGTCGTCGAGGGCCTGTCCGGACACCACCTCGATGACACGGCCGAGGACATTGGTGGCGACCGAGTAGTTCCACTGCGTGCCCGGCTCGAACTGGAGCGGCAGCCGGGCGTACACCTCGCAGGTCTCGGCCAGGTCGGCGCCCGGTGCCACCGAGGACTCCAGACCGGCGTCCCGGTAGAGCTCGTCGACGGGATGCGCGTGGTAGAAGCCGAAGGTCAGGCCCGCGGTGTGGGTCAGCAAGTGGCGGATCAGAAGGGGCTGTTCGGCCGGTCTCGTTCTCGTGCCGGATCCCTTCCCGCCGACGTACACCCGTGGTTCGGCGAAGGCCGGAAGGAAGTCGGCCACCCGGTCGTCGAGTCCGAGGCGGCCCTCTTCGAGGAGCATCAGCGCGGCGACCGAGGTGACCGGTTTGGTCATGGAGTAGATCCGCCACAACGTGTCGCTCTCCACCGGGAGTCCGGCCGCACGGTCGCGTCGGCCGTACGTGGTGAGGTGGGCGACCTGTCCGTGCCGGGAGACGGCGACCAGACAGCCGGGCAGCCGGCCGTCGTCGACCAGACGGGCGAAGTGCCCGTCGAGTCGGTCCAGCGCCCCGGCGTCGAGGCCCACCGATTCCGGCTCGACTTCCTGTCGCAGATGTCCCATGGCTCTCCTCCGGGCTGCGGCTCGTGTCCTTCATCGTCCCAAACGGACTGGTGAGGCGTCGTCCGGGCTCCCCTGGACGGTGCTCACGGTGTTCTTGTGCCCCGGAAGCCCCAGGGCGAGCGGTATTCCCGCCGCGGAGAACGCCGCGAGCACGGTCAGCGGGGGACCGACGGCGGCACCGGGTGTCACGGCCATCAGCGTGGCCGCCACCGCGATCCCCAGCGTGGGCCCGACGTTCATCGCCGTCTGCTGCAAGCCGCCCGCCACACCGGCCGACGCCACGGACGCGTGCCGCACGACGACCGCCGTCGCGGTCACCATCACCGTGGCGAAACCGGCGCCCAGCAGCAGGAAGCCGGCTGCGACGGGCACGGCCGTCGATGTCTCGTCGAGCCGGGCCAGGAGCAGGACGCCGAGCGTGAGGACGAGCGTTCCGGCCACGGTGGTCCGCCGCGGGCCCAGCCTACGCAGCAGGACGGCGGCGACAGGCGCGCCGAGCACCATCATCACGCCGCCCGGCAGGGCCCGCAGGCCGGTCTCCAGCGGGTCGAGACCCAGGGTCCGCTGGAGGAAGCAGCTGGCGACGAACAGCGTGCCGAGCATGGCGGCCGACGCGGCCACCAGAATGCCGAGCGCCGCGCCGATCGTCGCCGAGCCCAGGACCTCGGACGGCACCAGAGGGCTCGCGGCACGGCGTTCCCGGCGTACGAACGCGGCGCCCGAGGCGGCCACCACGGCCAGGCCGGCCGCGGTCGCCGTGGTCCAGCCGGTGTCGGGTACGGCGACCAGCGTGTGCACCAGGGCGACCAGGGCCACCATGAGCAGACAGGCGCCCGGCACATCGAGGCCGTCGGCCGCCGCAGGGCGGACGGTCCCGGTCTCCGGGCCGGCCGGCGCCCGGACGCCGAGCGCTACCGTGCCCATCGCCAGCGCGGGCAGCACGTTGAGGAGGAAGACGGACCGCCATCCGAAGTGGCCGACCAGCGCGCCGCCGACCAGTGGACCGGCGGCCGCGGCGAGACCGATGGCGCTCGTCCGCAGCGCGATGGGCATTCCGAGCCGGTCGGGCGGGTACGCGGCGCGCAGCATGCCGAGCGTGGCCGGTTGCAGGAGCGCGCCGAAGACGCCCTGGGCGACCCGCAGCGCGATCACCCAGCCGATCCCGGGCGCGAGGCCGATCCCCGCCGACGCCGCCCCGAAGCCCAGGATGCCGAGGGCGAAGACCCGTTGATGCCCGTAGCGGTCCCCGAGGCGTCCCGAGAACACCAACAGGCCCGCCACCGCGATGAGATACCCGGTGCTGGTCCACTGGACCCGCGCGAACGAGGCGTTGAGGTCGCGTTGCAGCGTGGGCTGCGCGACGGTGAGGACCGTGCCGTCGAGGGCGACGATCACGGCCCCGACGACACTGCTCGCGAGGGTGATCCGGCGGTGCGCGACCGAGGGAGCGGGATGCTGCGTGGCCGTTGTGGTCGCCGTGCCGGGACGGTGGGCCGTGCCGCCCGAGCCGGATGTGTTCACCGCTCCTCCGGTCCGAGGTGCGCGTCGAGCGCCGCGTGCAGCAGCGGTACGTAGTCGTCGGCACCCGTGGTGAGCTTCAGGCTTCCCCAGCCCCAGAGTTGGGCGATGCCGTGCAGGTTCGCCCACAGGGCACCCGCGAGGACCTGGGCGTCGGCCTCCGGGCGCACCCGGCCGACGAGGTCCACCAGCACCCCGAACAGGGGCAGGCTGGTCTCGCGGAGCCCCAACCGGTCGCTCTCCAACAGGTCGTGACGGAACATCAGCTCGTACATGCCGCGCTGGGACAGCGCGAAGTCCAGGTAGACCTTCGCCAGGGCGGTGAGCCGGGCACGGGGGCCGGTCCCGCTGACACCGGCGGCCTGTGCCGCCCGGTCCTGGAGGTCGGTGAAGCCGCGGCGCGCGATCTCGGACAGTAGTTCGAGGTGGGTCGGGAAGTAGCGGCGCGGGGCGCCGTGCGAGACCCCCGCCCGCCGGGCGATCTCCCGCAGCGTCAGCGCCTGCGCGCCCTCCGTCGTCACGAGACCGACTCCGACGTCGATCAGGCGCGTCCTCAGGCCAGGGGCCTCCAGCTCACTCATAGACAGTGTCTACCAGGCGGAGTGGACACTGTCTACCGACGTGTCCGTCGACGGGCCGGGTGACGAATCGAGCAAGGGAGCCCGCGGGCGCGGAATGACGTGCCGGATCCGGAGCGTTGACACTCGTATGACTGAGGAAGCGACCCAGGACGCCACGCAGGACGCACTGCTCAAGCTGCTCTCCGAGTACAAGGGCGGGGTGCTCGTCACCCTCAAGAAGGACGGCCGGCCGCAGCTGTCGAACGTCAGCCACGTCTACTACCCCGACGAGGGGGTCATCCGCGTCTCGCTCACCGACGACCGCGCCAAGACCCGCAACCTGCGCCGGGACCCGCGGGCCTCGTACCACGTGACCAGCGCGGACCGGTGGGCGTACACGGTCGTCGAGGGCACGGCCGACCTGACCCCCGTCGCCGGGGATCCGCACGACGAGACCGTCGAGGAACTCATCCGGGTCTACCGGGACGTCCTCGGCGAACACCCCGACTGGGACGAATACCGTGCCGCCATGGTCCGCGACGGCCGGCTCGTCCTGCGGCTGCACGTGGAGCGGGCGTACGGGATTCCCGGGCGCTGATCCCTGGTTCCCCGCGCCGATCCGCGGTCCGCGTGCCGGGCTCAGGCGTCCGGCGAGGGCTCCGCGCACACCGGCCGCCCCTGAATCCGGCCGGGGTGCGCGGAGTCTCACTCCCAAGGGTGCCGCAGACGCGAGCGTTTCGGGGATGGTGATCGTCGGGCCCGGTGTGACGTCGTACCAAATGTCCTACAGGGTGCGGATGTTCCCGTCGTAGCCGGTGGCCGGGGATGGCGCGCCCGTGTTTCCCGGGTGCGAAGGGGTCGCGCCGAAGGATCTTCCCGCGCTCAGTCCGCCGCGCGGTCCGCGGTCAGATAGGCGATGACCATGTCGCCGAGCATCGCGCGATAGTGCTCCCGCTGGTCGGGTGCGATCAGATCGCGGCCGAACAGGGCGCCGAACGTATGGCGGTTGGAGACCCGGAAGAAGCAGAAGGCGCTGATCATCGCGTGCAGGTCCACGGCGTCGACATCGGCGGTGAACAGGCCCGACTTACGGCCGGTCGCCAGGATCCGGCCGATCACGTCGAGCGCGGGCGAGCCGATCGTGCCCAACTCCTCGGAGGCGGCGAGGTGTTCGCCCTCGTGGATGTTCTCGATGGTCACCAGGCGGATGAAGTCGGGGTGTGCCTCGTGGTGGTCGAAGGTCAGCTCGGCGAGCCGGCGGATGGCCGCGACCGGGTCCAGATGCTCGACGTCCAGTTCCTGTTCGGCCTGCCGGATCACCGAGTAGGCGCGTTCCAGGACGGCCGTGAAGAGCTGCTCCTTGCCGCCGAAGTAGTAATAGATCATCCGCTTCGTGGTGCTGGTGCGGGCGGCGATCTCGTCGACCCGGGCGCCCGCGAAGCCGGCGCGGGAGAACTCCTGGGTCGCCACGTCGAGAATCTCGGCCTTGGTGCGGGCGGCGTCGCGGACCCGCCCGCTGGGTCGTGCCGGCTCTTCGACGCTGGTCATCGGGTTCCTTCGGGCGAGACGGTCGGTGTCCGCGATTCTAGAAGCAGGGCGTGCCGACATGGACTTTCGCGCGGCGGGACGAGCGGGGCGTCGCGTGGTCAGGAGTCCCGGTCCGCCCGAGCGGGCGGACCGGAAAACTCTTCGGCTCTCTGACAGCACCTTCTGACAGTGCCTTCGAACAGCGTCTTCGAACAGCGCCGCAGAAACTAGCGGACTGTGACGGAAGTTCCCGGTTCGTTCCACGTGGCGATCACCGGATCGCCGTGCTCGGTGGAGAGCCGGCTGACGGTCCCGGTCGAGAGCTGGAACAGCCGCCCCGACTCGGGCGGCAGCCCCAGCCGGCGGGCCGTGAGGACACGCAGGAAGTGCGCGTGCGCCACCAGCACCACATCACCGGGGTGGTCGCAGAGCGCGGCGTCCACGCGGGAGAGCACCCGGTCGGCGCGCACTCCCACTTCGCGGGGCGACTCGCCGGGATGGCCGTCCGGTCCGGGCGGCACCCCGTCGTCCCACAGCACCCAGTCGGGCCGGGCCCGGTGGATGGCGATGGTGGTGGTCCCCTCGTAGCCGCCGTAGTCCCACTCGTGCAGATCGGGGTCGATCCGCGCGCCGGACAGACCCGCGAGTTCGGCGGTCCGGACCGCGCGGCCCAGCGGACTGGTGAGGACCTGGGCGAAGGAGTGCCCGGCGAAGAACGGCGCAAGGGACTTGGCCTGCTCCTCACCGTGCCCGGTGAGCGGAAGATCGGTCCAGCTGGTGTGCTGTCCCGTCAGGGTCCACTCGGTCTCTCCGTGGCGGACCAGGATGAGATCGCCCATGGTCCGGCCTACTTCGCCGACTCGACGGCGTGGCCGCCGAACTGGTTGCGCAGGGCCGCGATCATCTTCATCTGCGGCGAGTCGTCCTGGCGGGACGCGAAGCGCGCGAAGAGGGACGCCGTGATGGCGGGCAGCGGAACGGCGTTGTCGATGGCCGCCTCGACGGTCCAGCGGCCCTCGCCGGAGTCCTCCGCGTGGCCGCGCAGCTTGTCCAGGTGCTCGTCGCCGTCCAGGGCGTTCACGGCGAGGTCGAGCAGCCAGGAGCGGATGACGGTGCCCTCCTGCCAGGAGCGGAACACCTCACGTACGTCGGTGACGGAGTCGACCTTCTCCAGGAGCTCCCAGCCCTCGGCGTAGGCCTGCATCATGGCGTACTCGATGCCGTTGTGGACCATCTTGGAGAAGTGGCCCGCGCCCACCTTGCCGGCGTGCACGAAGCCGAAGTCGCCCTCCGGCTTGAGCGCGTCGAAGACCGGCCGCACCTTCTCGACGGTCTCGGCGTCGCCGCCGACCATCAGCGCGTAGCCGTTCTCCAGGCCCCAGACACCGCCCGAGACGCCCGCGTCGACGAAGCCGATGCCCTTGGCCGCCAGCTCCTCGGCGTGCTTCTCGTCGTCCGTCCAGCGGGAGTTGCCGCCGTCCACGACCGTGTCGCCGGCCTCCAGCAGGTCACCGAGTTCGTCGATGACGGACTGGGTGGGGGCGCCGGCCGGCACCATCACCCAGACCACGCGCGGGCCTTCGAGCTTGCTCACGAGTTCGGGGAGGCTGTGCACGTCGGCGAGGTCCGGATTGCGGTCGTAGCCGATGACGGTGTGTCCCGCGCGGCGTATGCGCTCGCGCATGTTGCCACCCATCTTGCCGAGACCGATGAGTCCGAGCTGCATTGTCAGTTCACTTCTTTCGGAGGGAGCGGTAAGCGGCCACCAGGGCGGCCGTGGAGGGGTCGAGACCGGGTACGTCGGCGCCCTCGGTGAGGGCGGGTTCGACGCGCTTGGCGAGCACCTTGCCGAGTTCGACGCCCCACTGGTCGAAGGAGTCGATGTTCCAGATCGCGCCCTGGACGAACACCTTGTGCTCGTAGAGGGCGATGAGCTGGCCGAGGACCGAAGGGGTGAGTTCAGCCGCGAGGATGGTGGTCGTGGGGTGGTTGCCCTCGAACGTCTTGTGCGGCACCAGCTCCTCGGGCACCCCCTCGGCGCGTACCTCGTCCGGGGTCTTGCCGAAGGCCAGCGCCTGCGTCTGCGCGAAGAAGTTCGCCATCAACAGGTCGTGCTGCGCCGCCAGTTCGTCGCTGAGCTCAGCGACCGGGTTGACGAAACCGATGAAGTCGGCGGGGATCAGCTTCGTGCCCTGGTGGATCAACTGGTAGTACGCGTGCTGCCCGTTGGTGCCGGGCGTGCCCCACACCACCGGACCGGTCTGCCACTCGACCGGACGCCCGTCACGGTCCACGGACTTGCCGTTGGACTCCATGTCGAGCTGCTGGAGATAGGCCGTGAACTTCGACAGGTAGTGCGAGTACGGCAGCACGGCGTGCGACTGCGCGTCGTGGAAGTTGCCGTACCAGACGCCCAACAGGCCAAGCAGCAACGGGACGTTGGACTCCGCGGGAGCCGTGCGGAAGTGCTCGTCGACGAGATGGAAACCGTCGAGCATCTCGCGGAAGCGGTCCGGGCCGATCGCGATCATCAGCGAGAGACCGATCGCCGAGTCGTAGGAGTAACGGCCGCCGACCCAGTCCCAGAACTCGAACATGTTGGCCGTGTCGATCCCGAAGCCGGAGACCTTCTCGGAGTTCGTCGACAGCGCCACGAAGTGCCGCGCCACCGCCTTCTCCTCACCGAGTCCGGCCAGCAGCCAGGCGCGCGCCGAGGTGGCGTTGCTGATCGTCTCGATGGTGGTGAACGTCTTCGAGGCGATGACGAACAGCGTCTCCGCCGGGTCCAGGTCCCGCACGGCCTCGTGCAGATCAGCGCCGTCCACGTTCGACACGAACCGCACGGTCAGCGAGCGGTCGGTGAACGGGCGCAGCACCTCGTACGCCATCGCCGGGCCGAGGTCGGAGCCGCCGATGCCGATGTTGACGATGTTCTTGATGCGCTTGCCGGTGTGTCCGGTCCACTCGCCCGAGCGGACCCGCTCGGCGAAGTCGGCCATCTTGTCGAGCACGGCGTGCACGGCCGGCACGACGTTCTCCCCGTCGACCTCGACGACCGCGTCCCGCGGCGCGCGCAGCGCGGTGTGCAGCACCGCGCGGTCCTCGGTCACGTTGATCTTCTCGCCCCGGAACATCGCGTCCCGCAGCCCGAACACGTCGGTGGCGGTGGCCAGTTCCTGGAGCAGCGCCAGCGTCTCGTCGGTGACCAGGTGCTTGGAGTAGTCGATCCGCAGGTCGCCGACCTGTACGGCATAGCGCTCGGCGCGGGCGGGGTCGGCGGCGAACAGGTCACGCAGCCGCGGGTGGAGCAGCGCGGTCGCGCGGTGGTCCTCCAGGGCCACCCACTCCGGACGCCGGGTGGGCTTGGGGTAGTCAGACATGACGGGGGGTCTCCTTGTGGGCCTCGCCGCGCAGGGCGATGGCGTACATCTCGTCCGCGTCGAGGCGGCGCAGTTCCTCGGCGATCAGCTCGGAGGTGGAGCGCACCTTCAGCGCGAGGGTGCGCGAGGGCTGACCGGGCAGGGTCAGGGTCGCCAGCGGGCCTTCGGGGCGGTCGATCACGATCTCGCCGTTCCCGGTGCCGAGCCGGACGGCGGTCACCACGGGGCCGGCGGTGACGACGCGCTCGGCCTTGACCCGGAGGCGGGCCTCCAGCCAGCGGGCCAGCAGTTCGGCGCTCGGGTTCTGCGCCTCGCTCTCGACGGTCGCCGAGATCACCTTCGTACGGGCCTGGTCGAGGGCCGCCGCCAGCATCGAGCGCCACGGCGTGAGCCGGGTCCACGCCAGGTCGGTGTCGCCCGGCGCGTAGGAGGCGGCGCGGGCGTCCAGCGCCTGGAGCGGGGCCTCGACGGCGTACATGTCGGTGATCCGGCGCTGCGCGAGGGCGCCCAGCGGGTCCTTGACCGGGTTGTCGGGCGCGTCCACCGGCCACCAGACGACGACCGGGGCGTCCGGCAGCAGCAGCGGCAGGACCACCGAGTCGGCGTGGTCGGACACGTCGCCGTACGTCCGCAGGACGACCGTCTCGCCGGTGCCCGCGTCGGAACCGACGCGCACCTCGGCGTCCAGACGGGAGTTGGTGCGGTCGCGCGGGGTGCGGGCGACGCGCCTGATGACCACCAGGGTGCGCGAGGGGTGTTCGCGGGAGGCCTCCTCGGCCGCCTTGATCGCGTCGTACGCGTTCTCCTCGTCGGTGACGATGACCATCGTCAGGACCATGCCCACGGCGGGGGTGCCGATGGCCCGGCGCCCCCGTACGAGTGCCTTGTTGATCTTGCTTGCCGTGGTGTCGGTCAGGTCGATCTTCATGGCCTGCGCCAGCTCCGTCCATCTCGTGCGAGCATCTCGTCGGCTTCCTTCGGGCCCCAACCGCCCGAGGGGTACTGCGCGGGCTTGCCGTGCGTGTCCCAGTACCCCTCGATCGGGTCGAGGATCTTCCAGGACTCTTCCACCTCCTGGTGACGGGGGAAGAGATTGGCGTCGCCGAGCAGGACATCCAGGATCAGCCGCTCGTACGCCTCCGGGCTGGACTCGGTGAACGACTCGCCGTACGCGAAGTCCATGGTGACGTCCCGGATCTCCATCGAGGTACCCGGCACCTTCGATCCGAAGCGCACCGTCATGCCCTCGTCGGGCTGGACGCGGATGACGATCGCGTTCGCGCCGAGTTCCTCCGTGGCGGTGGAGTCGAACGGGGAGTGCGGGGCGCGCTGGAAGACCACCGCGATCTCCGTGACCCGCCGGCCGAGGCGCTTGCCGGTCCTGAGATAGAACGGGACGCCCGCCCAACGGCGGTTGTCCACCTGGAGTTTGACGGCCGCGTAGGTGTCGGTCGTCGACCGGGGGTCGATGCCGTCCTCCTCCAGGTAGCCGCGCACCTTCTCGCCGCCCTGCCAGCTCGCCGCGTACTGGCCGCGCACGGTGTGCTCGCCCAGGTTCTCCGGCAGCTTCACCGCCCTGAGGACCTTGAGCTTCTCGGCGAGCAGCGACTCGGCGTCGAAGGCGGCCGGTTCCTCCATGGCGGTCAGCGCCATGAGCTGGAGGAGGTGGTTCTGGATCACGTCCCGGGCGGAGCCGATGCCGTCGTAGTAGCCGGCCCGGCCGCCGATGCCGATGTCCTCGGCCATCGTGATCTGGACGTGGTCGACGTACGACCGGTTCCAGACGGGCTCGTACATCTGGTTGGCGAAGCGGAGCGCCAGGATGTTCTGGACGGTCTCCTTGCCGAGGTAGTGGTCGATCCGGAACACCTGGTCCGGGTCGAACACGTCGTGCACGATCCGGTTCAGCTCGCGCGCGCTCGCCAGGTCGCGGCCGAAGGGCTTCTCGATGACCGCGCGCCGCCAGGAACCCTCGGGAGCGTCGGCGAGACCGTGCTTCTTGAGCTGCTGGACGACCTTCGGGAAGAACTTCGGCGGTACGGAGAGATAGAAGGCGTAGTTGCCGCTGGTGCCCCGGGAAGCGTCCAGCTCCTCGACGGAAGCCCGCAGTTGCTTGAACGCCGCGTCGTCGTCGAAGTCGCCCGGGATGAACCGCATGCCCTCGGCGAGCTGCTGCCAGACCTCCTCGCGGAACTCGGTCCGCGCGTGCTCGCGCACCGAGTCGTGCACCACCTGCGCGAAGTCCTGGTCCTCCCACTCACGGCGGGCGAACCCGAGGAGCGAGAAGCCCGGCGGCAGCAGACCCCGGTTGGCGAGGTCGTACACGGCCGGCATCAGCTTCTTGCGGGACAGGTCGCCGGTGACACCGAAGATGACCAGACCGGAGGGGCCCGCGATCAGGGGGAGCCGGCGGTCGCGGGGGTCGCGCAGCGGGTTGTCCCAGTCGGCCGCCGGGACGCCGAGCGCCTCGGCGAGGGCCTCGGGCGTCAGGCCGCCCGGTTCCACGGACGCGTCACCAGATCCCTGCGGCGCGGTGGCCGCACCCTGCGGGCTGCCGTCGGAAAGTGCCTCACCCTTGGTCATTCCCCCTCGACTCCCTTGCCGCGCAGCGAGGTCGCCACCGCGTCGAGAAGATCTTCCCAGGCCGCCTCGAACTTGGAGACGCCTTCGTCCTCCAGCTGCCCGACGACCTCGTCGTAGGAGATCCCGAGCGCCTCGACCGCGGCCAGGTCGGCACGGGCCTCGGCGTAGCCGCCGGTCACCGCGTCGCCGTGGATGTCGCCGTGGTCGGCGGTGGCGTTCAGCGTCCCCTCCGGCATGGTGTTGACCGTGCCCGGCGCGACCAGCTCGTCGACGTACAGGGTGTCCTTGTACGAGGGGTCCTTGACACCCGTGGAGGCCCACAGGGGGCGCTGCTTCTGGGCGCCGGAGGAGGCGAGGGCGGTCCAGCGGGCGCCGCCCTCCGCCGAGCCGTCGGCGGAGCCGAACACATGCTCGTACGCCTGGTAGGCGAGACGGGCGTTGGCGAGCGCCGCCCGGCCCTTGAGCGCGAGGGCCTCGTCCGTGCCGGCCTTCGCGAGCCGCTTGTCGATCTCGCTGTCGACCCGGGAGACGAAGAAGGAGGCGACGGAGTGGATGCCGGCGAGGTCGATGCCCGCGGCCCGCGCCCGCTCCAGGCCCGCGAGGTAGGCGTCCATGACCTCGCGGTAGCGCTCCAGGGAGAAGATCAGCGTGACGTTGACGCTGATGCCGAGGCCGATGACCTCGGTGATCGCCGGGAGTCCGGCCTTCGTCGCCGGGATCTTGATCATCACGTTCGGGCGGTCGACCAGCCAGGAGAGCTGCTTGGCCTCGGCGATCGTCGCGGCGGTGCGGTGGGCCAGTCGGGGGTCGACCTCGATGGAGACCCGGCCGTCACGGCCGCCGGTCGCCTCGAACACAGGGCGCAGGATGTCGGCGGCGGCCCGCACGTCGGCGGTCGTCATCATGCGGACGGCCTCCTCGACGGTCACTCCGCGCACGGCGAGGTCGGCGAGCTGCCGCTCGTATCCCTCGCCGGAGCCGATGGCGGCCTGGAAGATGGACGGGTTGGTGGTCACGCCCACCACATGGCGGGTGGCGACGAGTTCGGCCAGGTTGCCGGACTCGATCCGCTTGCGGGAGAGGTCGTCGAGCCAGATGGAGACGCCTTCGTCGGAGAGGCGCTTCAGGGTTACCGCGGGCGCGGTCGCTTCGGTCACAGTGATCATCTTCCTTCGTGCGAACGGATCAACCGCGCAGGGCGGCTATGGATTCCCGCGCGGCGGCGGCGACGTTCTCGGCGGTGAAGCCGAACTCGGCGAACAGCGTCCCGGCGTCGGCCGAGGCGCCGAAGTGCTCCAGCGAGACGATGCGTCCCGCGTCACCGACGTACCGGTACCAGGTCAGACCGATCCCGGCCTCGACCGCCACGCGGGCCTTCACGGACGGCGGAAGGACACTCGCCCGGTACTCCGGGGACTGCTCCTCGAACCACTCGACCGACGGCATCGACACCACTCGGGTGCCCACCCCCTCGGCCTCCAGCAGCTCGCGCGCCGCGACGGCGAGCCGCACCTCGGAGCCGGTCGCGATCAGCAGGACGTCCGGGGTCCCGGTGGAGGAGTCCCGCAGGACGTAACCGCCGCGCGCGGCGTCGGAGTTGGCCGGGTAGGTCGGCACGCCCTGACGGGTCAGCGCCAGGCCGTGCGGGGCCGGGTTCGTGGCGTGCCGCTTGAGGATCTCGGCCCAGGCGACGGCCGTCTCGTTGGCGTCGGCCGGGCGGACGATGTTCAGGCCGGGGATGGCGCGCAGCGAGGCGAGGTGCTCGACCGGCTGGTGTGTCGGGCCGTCCTCGCCGAGACCGATGGAGTCGTGTGTCCAGACGTACGTCACCGGGAGCTGCATCAGCGCGGAGAGACGCACGGCGTTGCGCATGTAGTCGGAGAAGACCAGGAAGGTGCCGCCGTAGATACGGGTGTTGCCGTGCAGCGCGATGCCGTTCATCTCCGCGGCCATGGAGTGCTCGCGGATGCCGAAGTGGATCGTGCGGCCGTACGGGTCGGCCTCCGGCAGCGGGTTGCCCCTCGGGAGGAAGGAGGACGTCTTGTCGATCGTGGTGTTGTTCGAGCCGGCCAGGTCGGCGGAGCCGCCCCACAGTTCGGGGAGCACACCGCCGAGCGCCTGGAGGACCTTGCCGGAGGCGGCGCGGGTGGCGACGGACGTGCCCTCGTCGAACACCGGCAGCGCGGTCTCCCAGCCCTCGGGCAGCTGGCCCGCGACGATCCGGTCGAAGAGCTTCGCGTTCTCGGGCCGCTCGGTGCGCCAGACGCCGATCCGCTTGTCCCAGGCGGCGTGCGCCTCGGCGCCCCGGTCGAGTGCCTGACGGGCGTGTGCCAGCACCTCGGCGTCGACCTGGAAGGTCCGCTCCGGGTCGAAGCCCAGGATCCGCTTGGTGGCGGCGATCTCCTCGGCGCCCAGCGCCGAGCCGTGCGAGGCCTCGGTGTTCTTCGCGTTCGGGGCGGGCCAGGCGATGATCGTGCGCATCGCGATGATGGAGGGGCGCCCGGTCTCGGCCCGCGCCGCTTCGAGCGCCGCGTACAGGGCGTGCACGTCGATGTCGCCGTCGGCGGCGGGCTCGATGCGCTGCGTGTGCCAGCCGTACGACTCGTAGCGCCCCAGCACGTCCTCGGAGAAGGCCGTCGCCGTGTCGCCCTCGATGGAGATGTGGTTGTCGTCGTAGACGAAGACGAGGTTGCCGAGCTTCTGGTGGCCGGCGAGCGAGGATGCCTCGGCGGAGATGCCCTCCTCCAGGTCGCCGTCCGAGACGATCGCCCAGATGGTGTGGTCGAAGGGGGACTCGCCCTCGGGGGCCTCGGGGTCGAACAGGCCGCGCTCGTAGCGGGCGGCCATCGCCATGCCCACCGCGTTCGCGGCACCCTGGCCGAGCGGCCCTGTCGTCGTCTCCACGCCCGCGGTGTGCCCGTACTCGGGGTGTCCGGGCGTCTTGGACCCGTGGGTGCGGAACGCCTTCAGATCGTCGAGGCCGAGTTCATAACCCGACAGGAAGAGCTGGGTGTAGAGGGTCAGCGAGGTGTGGCCGGGGGAGAGGACGAAGCGGTCGCGGCCGGTCCACTCCGGGTCGGCCGGGTCGTGACGCATCACCTTCTGAAAGAGCGTGTACGCCGCCGGGGCCAGGCTCATCGCGGTCCCGGGGTGACCGTTGCCGACCTTCTGCACGGCGTCGGCGGCCAGAACGCGGGCGGTGTCGACGGCGCGGCGGTCGAGCTCGGTCCAGGTGACTCCGTCGGAGCTCTGCGTACTCATCTTCAAGAAGTCCTCACGGAATGGGCTGCAAGTAGGTCTGCGCGTTCAAACCTAAAAGTCAGACTTTTGCTGGGGAAGGTGCCCGTGTGTCAGCCTTCGGTGAAAGTGGGACACGCAGAGTCGTGGCGAGCCGACGCGAGAAGGACATGGCAGACAGAACCACCCAAGGCGGTACCGGGAGCGAAGGCGGCCAGGACGGGATCAGGACCTTCCCCTTCCCGGCCGATCTGAGCCTGTCCGGGGTAGGCATGCAGGTCGGCGCGATGGGGACCGGGCGCACCTGGCACGCCGACGCCCCGCTGGAACGCGTGCACCGCATCGACTTCCACGTCGTGATGCTCTTCCACGAGGGACCCGTCCGGCACATGATCGACTTCGCCGAGCACGAGGCCCGTGCGGGCGACATCCTGTGGATCCGGCCCGGTCAGGTGCACCGCTTCTCCAGCACCGACCGCTACCGCGGCACCGTGCTGACCATGCAGCCCGGCTTCCTTCCCCGCGCGACCGTCGAGGCGACCGGCCTCTACCGCTACGACCTGCCCCCGCTGCTGCGCCCCGACTCCGCCCGGCTGGCCGCCCTGGAGCACGCGCTCACCCAGCTGGAGCGCGAGTACGTCGACACGACCACGCTGCCGCTCAGCCTGCACACCTCGGTGCTGCGGCACTCGCTCACCGCGTTCCTGCTGCGCCTCGCCCATCTCGCGGCGAGCTCGGCCGAGGCGGCCCGCGATCACACGGACACCACCTTCACCCGGTTCCGTGACGCGCTCGAGAAGGACTTCGCCGTCAACCACAGCGTCAGCGCCTACGCCGACACCCTCGGATACTCGCGCCGCACCCTGGTCCGCGCGGTGCGCGCCGCCACCGGCGAGACGCCCAAGGGGTTCATCGACAAGCGGGTCGTCCTGGAGGCCAAGCGGCTCCTCGCCCACACGGACATGCCGATCGGACGGATCGGGGTCGCGGTGGGCTTCCCGGACGCGGCCAACTTCTCGAAGTTCTTCCACCAGCACACGGGGGCGACCCCGGTGGCCTTCCGGGCCGAACTGCGCTGAGCGGGGCGGACCTTGTGGGTCCGCCCCGCTCAGCCGGCCGTGCGGCCGGGGCTCACCGCCGCCCGGTGCCGGGCGGACGGGGTCCGAACCCTCAGTGCCCGAAGTCGAACCAGTTGACGTTCACGAAGTCCGCGGGCTGGCCGCTGGTGAAGGTCAGATAGACGTCGTGGGTCCCGGTGACGGAGCTCATGTTCGCCGGCACGGTCCTCCAGGACTGCCAGCCACCGGTGTTGCCCAGCGCGAAGCTGGCGACCGGAGTGCTCGTACGGCTGTCGAGGCGCACCTCGACCAGGCCGCTGACCCCGCTCGCCGCGCCGCTCGCGACCCGGCCGTAGAACTGGGTGGCCGCCGTGGAGCCGAAGTTGACCCCCTTGTAGAGCGCGTAGTCGCCGTTGGCGATCGTGCCGATGTCCTGGCCGCCGCCGCTGTCCGTGGTGGTCTCACCGACGACGCCCGACTGCCCGTCGTACGACTCCGCCTGGATGGAGCTGTACGCGTCACGGTTGCCGGTGGGCGGCGGAGTGGTGCCACCGCCGCTGCCGGCCGACTGGAGAACCTGCACGTAGTCGACGACGAGCGGGTGGCCGGGGACCGTGCCGCTGTCCGGACCGCCGCCGAAGGCGCCAGGGAAGCCGCCGCCCATGGCGACGTTCAGGATCATGAAGTAGCCGTGGTTGGTGGCGTTCGCCCAGGTGGTCGCGTCGACCTGGTTGGCCTTCACCGTGTGGAAGTTGACACCGTCGAGGTAGAAGCGGATCTCCTCGGGGCTCGTCGACTTGTCCCACTCCATCGCGTACGTGTGGAAACCGGCCTGACAAGTCGTCCCGGTACAAGGGGTGTTGTTGCCGATGCCGGTGGTCTCGTTGCACGGACCGCCCGGGCTGGTGCCGCAGTGCATCGTGGCCCACTCGGTGTTGAGGCCCTGGACGTTCTCCATGATGTCCAGTTCACCGACGCTCGGCCAGTTCTGGTAGTTGCCGCGGTAGGGCGCGCCCAGCGCCCAGAAGGCGGGCCAGTAGCCCTTGGCGGCGGCGCCGGTCACGTTCGGCATCTGCAGCCGGGACTCGATGCGCAGCTTGCCCCCGGCGGGCGGCTGGAAGTCGGTGCGCGTGGTCTCGATGCGGCCCGAGGTCCAGTTGCCCGAGGCGTCGCGGCGCGGGGTGATCAGCAGGTTGCCGCTGCCGTCCAGGGCGACGTTGTTGGTGCTGGAGGTCATCGTCTCGACCTCGCCGGTACCGAAGTTGGCGGGCCCGCCCGGGTAGCTGGTGCCCGTCGTGTACTGCCAGTTGGCGGTGTTGACGCCACTTCCCGCGGCCCCGTTGAAGTCGTCGAGGAAGACCTGGGACCAGCCGGTGGGGGGTGTGGGGGCTGACGCGTTCGCGGGGAGGGTGGCCGCGGTGGCGGCGGCCGCCGCCAGGCTCAGCGTGCCGAACACGGCGATGAGCACGCGCCGGACGGAGCCGCGTCTGGGTGTGCCGGAAGTTTCACTCATGGGTGCCTCTTCGCGTACGGAGTGTGGGGTGCGCGGGTGGGGGTGTGAGAGCGCTCCCATGGCCATTGAGAGCGCTCTCACAGCAGCTGCGCGGCCAATGTGCTCTCTGTCACTCCGGTCGTCAAGAGGTGAAGCCGAGAAAGTCCTTTCGCCGTAAGGGAGTTCACGCCGTGAAAGAAGGGGGCGCTTCGAAGTGGCTTGCTGGTACGGCCAGTTGAGGACCGTCCCTGGGGTGCGGCTGTCAAAGGGCGCTCCCGGCCCTCCAGTCGGCCCATGACAGGTTCCAGCCGTTCAGGCCGTTCGACGCTTCGACGGTCCGCTCGCCCGAGTTCTCGACGATCACCACGTCACCGAGCATCGAGCTCTCGTAGAACCTGTAGCCCGGCACGGAGCTGTCGTCCGCGCCCTTCGTGTCGTGCAGGCCGACGCAGCCGTGGCTGGTGTTGCCGTTGCCGAAGACCGAGGGCGAGGCCCAGTAGTTGCCGTGGATGAAGGTGCCGGAGGTGGTCAGGCGCTGGGCGTGCGGTACGTCCGCGATGTCGTACTCGTCGCCGAGTCCGACCGTCGAGGACTCCATCCGGGTCTCCTCGAACCGCTCGCTGATCACCATGATCCCGGACCAGGTGGTGTGGTCGGCCGCGCCGCCGCTGACCGGATAGCGGGCGAGGGTCGCCCCGTCCCGCTCGACCGTCATGGTCTTCTTCGCGAGGTCGACGGTGCTCACCTGGCGGCGGCCGATGTGGAAGGTGACGTCCTTGGACTGGACGCCGTAGACGCCGTCTCCGCCCTCGACGTCCTTGAGGCGCAGGCTCAGTGTGATCTTCGTGCCGGCCGTCCAGTACCGCTCGGGACGGAAGTCGAGCCGGGTGTTCCCGAACCAGTGGCCGACCACCTCGACCGCGGGCTCCGCTGTCACCGTGATGGCCTTTTCGACGGCCGCCCGGTCCGTCACGGGGTTCGTGAAGCTGATCGACACGGGCATGCCGACGCCGGAGGTCGAATTCGCCTCCGGCGTGAAATAGCCCGCGAATGTCTCGCCCGGGGACTTCGTGACGAAGGACGCGGTGTGTTCCGGGGCGCCCGCCGCTTTCGCCGTCACCGTGTATTTGGTGCCCGAGTACGGATTCCTGGCGGAGGTCCACCGCGTACGGTCGTCGTCGAAGGATCCGGCCAGTGCGGAACCGTCATTGCCGGACACCTCGACCGTCGACAGCGTGCCGTCCGCCACGGAGACCTCGACCGGGCGGGTGAAGTCGGCCCTCTTCGTGCCGTCGGCGGGGGAGACGGTGACGGTCGGCGTCCTGACCTGGGTCTTCGTCTTCGTTCCCGTCCCGGTGCCGCTGGTCGCCGTCGCACCCTTCCCATCGGCGGCGTCCGCCGCGTCGCCGCACCCGCTCAGCGCGAGAGCCGGTACGGCCGCGCTCACGGCCGCGAGGACTCCCCGCCGTGACCAGGCCGGACGCCCCGGACGTGGCCGCGCCCGTCCCGGGTCCCCCGGTACGGACTCGGGCCGGTTCGATATCTCAGGGACGCCCACGGAACACCTTTCCTCGGTCTTCGCTCACCACCACCGAGGGTGCATCCTGCGCGACTTCCATGGGTTGATTCTTTGAATCCGGCTGCCCCCACCTGAGATTTCGGTGAAGACGTCTGGAGAGACGGCCTGAATCCACGGTTGCCGGGCCGCCCCGGATTGTGAACAGAGTATGAAGCGCCCTACCGGATCCCTGAGTTCTCCGTGAGATCCCCCTTCCGGGAGCCCTTTCGGGGCCTCTCCGGCCGCACGAGCGAAGGAGAAGTTCCGCTTGCCGGTTCCGCGACAGACCACGCCGGAGGTATCCGTGAGTCCAGCCCGTGAGCGGCACACCGTGGCCATCGTCGGAGCGGGCGCCGCCGGCACGCTCACCGCCGTGCAGCTGTGCGAGACGGCCGCCCGCCGCCGCACACCCCTCGACCTCGTCCTGGTCGACCCGGCCCCGGAGGCCGGACGCGGCACCGCGTACGCCACCACCGACCCCCGGCACCGGCTGAACGTGCCCGCCGGCGGAATGAGTTGCTACCCCGACGACCCCGGCCACTTCACCCGCTGGCTGTGCCGGCACGGCGAACCAACCGTCAGGGGAACCGACTTCGCCACCCGCTACCGCTACGGCGCCTACCTCGCCGACACCCTGGCCCGGGCCATCGTCCACGCGCACGGCACCGTCGCCGTACACCGGCTGCGGACCAGGGGGGAGGGTTGCGCGCGCACTCCGGACGGCAGGCTGGAGCTCCGACTCGCCGACGGGGGAAGCCTGTCGGCCGACAGCGTGGTCCTCGCCACCGGACCGGCGGCCACGACCGGCGACTGGGCGCCGCCCGGACTCCGTACCTCCGAACGGTTCATCGGGTCACCCTGGGCACCGGGAGCCCTCGACGGACCGCTCGCCGAACCGGCCGCCCGCGCGGAGGGCGGCGCGGGCGACGGTGCGAGCGCGGACGTCCTGCTGGTGGGCACCGGGCTCACCGCGGTCGACCTCGCGCTGAGCCTCGACCGTCCCGGACGCACCGTGCACGCCCTGTCCCGCACCGGTCTGCTGCCACAGCCGCACGCCCTGAGCCCCGCCCCGGCGATGGCCGCGCCCGAAGGGCTCGACGCGCCGACCCTGTCCACGCTGCGCCGGACCGTCTACCGCCACATCGGCCGCGCCGTGCGCGCCCATGGTGACTGGCGTCCCGCGCTCGACAGCCTGCGCCCGCACACCGCGCGCCTGTGGCGCAGCCTCACACCCGAGGAACGTGCCGCGTTCCTGCGGCACGAGGGCGCGCTCTGGAACACCCACCGCCACCGGATGGCACCGACGACGGCCGAGTCGCTGGCCCGCGCCCGTACGGCCAGGCGGCTGTGTGTGCACACGGGCGGGATCACCGACGCCGTCGCGCGGCCCGACGGATCCGTGCTGGTCACGCTCTCCAACGGCCTTCACCTCACGGCCGGTTGGGTGATCGACTGCACCGGACCCGGACCGCGCCCCGAAGACCCCTTGTGGCGCTCGCTGTTCGACACGGGGGCCGCCGTGCCCGGCCCGCTCGGCCTGGGCGTCGCGACCCGTGACGGGCGACTCCTCGACGCCGAGGGCCGGACCGTTCTGCCCGTCTTCACCCTCGGTGCCCCGCGCCGCGGCGAACTGTGGGAGACGACCGCCGTCCCCGAGATCCGCGTCCAAGCCGCCGACCTGGCCGAGCAGTTGCTCGCGCCACTGACTCCGCTGCGACGCCCCGCCCGCCGCCGGCCCCTCGACGCGCACGGGCTTCATCTGTCCACTCACGCCGAGGCGGCGGCAGCCCACCGCACCGGCCTCGAACGGGTCCTCAAGGTCAGGGCCGGCGCCGAGGACGCCTTCGCGCGCGCCGTCGCGCTCGACCCCGGCTTCGCCCTCGGGCACGCGGCCCTCGCCCTGCTCGGCCATGAGTGCGGCGCCGACGTCGACGTACCGAGGGCGCTGGCCGACGCGCAGCGCTGCGCGCGGGAACGGGCCGACGAACGCGAGCGCTCGTTCGTCGACGTGGTGACCCGCCGCGTGCACGGCGACTCCCCGGACGGAGGCACCGGCGCCCTGCTCGGGCACCTCGCCGCGTACCCCGCCGACGCGCTGGCGCTCGCCGCCGCCGTGCCCACCATCGCCTTCTCCGGCGTCAACGACCTCGGCACGGCCCACGCGTCGAGCCTGGTCGAGCGAGCCTCGCCCGCCTACGACGGCCACTGGTTCCCGGCCTCGCTGCTCGCCTTCCTGCGCCAGGAGCAGGGCCGCCACGACGAGGCCGCCGAGCTGGCCGGGCGGGCGCTGGCCGTCGAGCCCGCCTCCGGACACGCCGTGCACGCACTCGCCCACGTCCACTACGAGTCCGGGGCCCACGAGTCGGGCCGCGACTGGCTGGACGCCTGGGTGTCGGGGCAGGGACGGGGCGCCGTCCACCGGGCCCACTTCTCCTGGCACATCGCGCTGCACGAACTGGCCCTGGACGACCCCGCCGCCGTCCGCAGACGCTGGTTCGCCCAGCTCGCGCCGGGGCGGGTGACCGGCGTACGCGCCCTGGTCGACTCGGGGTCGCTGCTCTGGCGGGCCCGGCTCAGCGACAGCTGGCGGGGGCGGGTACCGGCGGCGGACGTCCTCGACAGCGTCGCCCGCGAGATCGTGGAACGGCCCGCGACCGCCTTCACCGCTCTGCACGCGGCGGTCGCCCTCACCACCGCCGGTGACCTCGCGGCGCTGCGCCGGCTGCGCGACCACGCCGCCGGGGCCGACCCCGTGCAGCGCGAGGTCGTCGTCCCCCTCTGCGAGGCGTTCGCCGCCCTCGTCGAGGAACGCTTCCACGAAGCCGCCCGGGGTCTGGCCGCGCTCCTCCCCGTTCTCGGCAGGGTCGGCGGCAGCGCGGCCCAGCGCGAGGTCGTCGAGGAGACCCTGCTGTACGCCCTGGTCGGGGGGGGGGGGGGGGGGGGGGGGGGGGGGGGGGGGGGGGGGGGGGGGGCTTGTGGGGGGGTTTGGGGGGGGGGGGGTGTGGGGGGCGCCCCCCCCCCGCCTCCTGGACACCCGCCTCGACCGCGGCCACGCACCCCGTGACCGCCGCCTGCTGGCCGCGCTGCCCGACTGAGGCAAGGCACGCGTGGCCTGCCCAGCGGTGTTGCCGTCGCGTGACGGCGACACCGCCCGTGCCCGCGTTCCCGCCGGGTGCGTCCGCGCCCGCGTCCGGGTCAGGCGTGCGGTTCCGTCCCGGCCGTCGGGCGCCAGCCGAGGGCCCGGGAGACTCCGCGGGCCGCCAGCCGTATCGCCGGGATCAACGCCGGTACCTGCGCGTGGGCCTCGGGCACGACGAGCGACACGGCCGCGACGACCGAGCCGTCCGGACCGCGCACCGGCGCGGCCACCGACAGGGCGTCGTCGGTCACCTGACGGGTGCTCACGGCGACGCCGGTACGCCGGACTTCGGCCAGAGCGCGCCGCAGACGGGCGGGATCGGTGATCGTGTACGGCGTGTAGGCGGTCAACGGACCCGCGCAGTAGGCGTCCTGGAACGCGGGCCGCGCGTGCGCGAGCAGCGCGAGGCCGACGCCCGTCGCGTGCAGCGGCCAGCGGGCGCCCACCTGAATGCGTACACCGACCGACGAACGCCCGGCGATCCACTCGATGTAGACGACCTCGGCGCCGTCACGGACCGCCAACTGCACGTTCTCGTGCGTCGCTTCGTACAGGTCCTCCAGGTACGGCAGGGCGATCTGCCGCAGCGCGAGACCGCGCGGGGCGAGCGCCGCGACCTCCCACAGGCGCAGGCCCACGTGGTACACGCCGTCCGCGTCCCGTTCCAGCGCGCCCCACTCGGTGAGCGCGGCCACCAGCCGGTGGGCGGTGGTGAGGCTGAGGCCGGCCCGGCGGCTGATGTCCGTCAGGGACAGCGCCGTGTGCTCGTGGTCGAAGGCGGCGAGCACGGCGAGCAGGCGACCGGGGGCGGACAGGGGGGTCATGAGTTCAGTTCGGCGTCCGCGATCCGTTGGAGCAGCGCGTGCAGGGTCTCCCGCTCGGCGGGATCCAGCGGCTGGAGCAGGTCGTTCGTCACGCGCAGCCCGGCCTCGTCCGTGTCGCGCAGGAAGGCACGGCCGCCCGCGGTCAGAACGACGATCCGGCTGCGGCGGTCATCGGGAGAGGGCCTGCGCTCCGCGAAGCCGAGCTTCTCCAGATCGTCGACGAGTCCGACGATCGCGCTCGGGTCGTAGCCGAGCCGCGAACTCAGCTCCCGCTGCAAGGCGCCCTTGGAGGTGGCGAGGAACCGCAGCAGCGCGTAGTGGCGCAGCCGCAGCCCGGACTCCTGGAGGAACGCGTTGAACAACTGGCCCGAGCGCAGGCCCAGCCGGTACAGCAGATAGCCGGTGTCCGCGTGCAGGCCGCGCATCCACGGCTCCTCGGCGTCGATGCGGACAGGGCCTCGGGGGTGTTCTGCGGCGCGCTGCTGACCTGCGATGACGGGCTCCCTGGGGCCTGGCCCCGGGCGGGGGCGGTTCGGACGTACGGACTCAGCATGCCGTATGGACCGGATGGCAACAACTATTGACGTCGACAACTATTGCTCTTAGCTTCGATCTCGACGTCACCTCCTGCGGGCAGCCGCGCTCCGGGCGAGCGCCCGCACCACGTGAAGGGACCCCTCGTTGCCTCCCATCGATCTCACCGGCAAGGCCGCCGTCGTCACCGGCGGCGGCCGTGGCCTCGGACTGGCCTACGCCCGTGCCCTCGCGGCGGTCGGCGCCCGCGTCGTCGTCAACGACATCGACGAGGACGTCGCCGAGCAGGCCGTGAAGTCCATCGCCGAGGCCGGTGGCCAGGCCGTCGCGGAGGTTGTCGCGGTCGGCACGGCCGAGGCCGCCGACCGGCTCGTCGCCCGCGCCGTACGGGAGTTCGGCCGGCTCGATATCCTCGTCACCAACGCGGGCATCCTGCGCGACAAGGTCCTGTGGAAGATGACCGACGACGACTTCGACGCGGTGATCACCACGCATCTGCGGGGCACCTTCACCTGCGCCCGCGCCGCCGCCGTGCGGATGCGCGAACAGGGCGAGGGCGGCAGCCTGATCCTGGTCGGCTCGCCCGCCGGACAGCGCGGCAACTTCGGGCAGACGAACTACGCCGCCGCGAAGGCGGGCATCGCCGCCATGGCCCGCACCTGGTCGATGGAGCTGGCCCGCGCGGGCGTCACCGTCAACGCGATCGTGCCCGTCGCGGCCACCGCGATGACCGAGACGATCCCGGCGTTCGCCCCGTACGTCGAGGCCCTGCGCGACGGCACGCCGTTTCCGGACTTCCTGCGCAAGGGCGAGGGCTTCGGCACCCCCGAGGACTGCGCGGCGCTGGTCGCCTTCCTCGCCTCCGGGGCCGCCCGCGGGATCACCGGCCAGGCCATCGGCATCGGCGGCGACAAGGTCGCCCTGTGGTCGCATCCGCAGGAGATCAAGTCGGCCTACGCGGACGGTGGTTGGACCCCCGAGGCGCTCGCCGACGTCTGGGCCGGCTCCCTCGGCGCCGAACCGCAGACCGTCGGGATACCCGCGCCGAAGACGGCGGAGGCGTGATGACTCCTCCCATGAACCCGGACGAGCTCGTCGCGATCGACGTCCACACCCACGCCGAGGTGTCCTCCAAGGGCCGCTCCTCGCTCGACGACCGTCTGCACGACGCCTCCAGCGCCTACTTCAAGGTCGAGGGCAAGCGGAAGCCGACCCTGGAGGAGACGGCGGCGTACTACCGCGAGCGGAGGATGGCCGCCGTGATCTTCACCGTGGACGCCGAGTCCGCCACCGGCACCGAGCCCGTCCCGAACGAGGAGGTCGCCGAAGCGGCCGCCGCCAACCCGGACGTGCTGATCCCCTTCGCCTCCATCGACCCCTTCCGGGGAAAGGCGGGGGTACGCCAGGCCCGGCGGCTGGTCGAGGAGTTCGGGGTGAAGGGCTTCAAGTTCCACCCCAGCATCCAGGGCTTCTTCCCCGACGACCGCTCCGTGGCGTACGGCCTCTACGAGGTCATCGAGGAGACCGGCACCATCGCCCTCTTCCACACCGGGCAGACGGGCATCGGCGCCGGAGTGCCGGGCGGCGGCGGGATCCGGCTCAAGTACTCGAATCCGCTCCATGTGGACGACGTGGCCGCGGACTTCCCGCACCTGAAGATCATCCTGGCGCACCCGTCCTTCCCCTGGCAGGACGAGGCCCTCGCCGTGGCCACGCACAAGCCGGGCGTGCACATCGACCTGTCGGGCTGGTCGCCGAAGTACTTCCCGCCCCAACTGGTGCAGTACGCCAACACCTTGCTCAAGGACAAGGTCCTCTTCGGCTCCGACTACCCCGTCCTCACCCCGGACCGCTGGCTCGCCGACTTCGAGAAGCTTCCGATCAAGGACGAGGTCCGGCCGAAGATCCTCAAGGAGAACGCCGCCCGGCTCCTCGGGCTCACACCGTAAGGGGCGTCCGATGCGCAACGAGGGACTGGGGTCGTGGCCCGCACGCCGGGCCCGCAAGACCCCGCACCGCACCGCCCTGATCCACGGCGACGGCGCGATCGGCTACGCCGAACTGCACACCCGGACCACGAGACTCGCGCACGCCCTGCGGGCCCAGGGCGTCCGGCGCGGGGACCGGATCGCCTATCTGGGCCCCAACCACCCCTCATACCTGGAGACGTTGTTCGCCGCGGGCCTGCTCGGCGCCGTCTTCGTGCCGCTCAACCCGCGCCTCGCCGGTCCCGAAATCGCCTACCAGCTCGCCGATTCGGGTGCCAGGGCCCTGGTCCACGCACCGGCCCCGACCGGGCTCGCCGCCGGGCCGCCGGACGGCACCGATGTGCGCACGTCCGTCGAAGTGGGGAGTTCCTACGAGGAGTTGATCGCCGACGCGCCCGACGAGCCGATCGACCAGCCGGTCACCGCCGATGACCTCTGCATCATCATGTACACCTCGGGCACCACGGGCCGCCCCAAGGGAGCGATGCTCACCCACGGCAACCTCGCCTGGAACGCCGTCAACGTCCTCGTCGACCACGACCTGACATCCGACGAACGCGCCCTGGTCTCGGCCCCGTTGTTCCACACCGCGGGCCTGAACATGCTCACCCTGCCGGTGTTCCTCAAGGGCGGCACCTGCGTCCTGACCGAGTCCTTCGACCCGGCGGCCACCTTCGACCTGATCGAACGGCACCGGATCACCTTCATGTTCGGCGTTCCCACGATGTTCGACCGGGTGGCCCGCCACTCCCGCTGGGCCGACGCCGACCTGTCCTCCCTGCGCATCCTCACCTGCGGCGGCTCACCCGTGCCGACCCCGCTCATCGCCGCGTACCAGGAACGCGGGCTCACCTTCCTCCAGGGCTACGGGATGACCGAGGCCGCGCCCGGCACCCTCTTCCTGGACGCCGGACACGCGGTCACCAAGGCCGGTTCGGCGGGTGTCCCGCACTTCTTCAGCGATGTCCGGGTGGTGCGGCCGGACTTCACCCAGGTCGGCGCGGGAGAGACGGGGGAGGTCGTCGTCCGCGGACCCCATGTCATGCCCGGCTACTGGGGGCTGCCCGAGGAGACGGCCGCGGCCTTCACCGACGGCTGGTTCCGCAGCGGGGACGCCGCCCGCGTCGACGACGACGGCTATGTCTTCATCGCGGACCGCATCAAGGACATGATCATCTCGGGCGGCGAGAACATCTATCCCGTCGAGATCGAGGACCTCCTCCTCGCCCACCCCGGCATCGTCGAGTGCGCCGTGATCGGTGTCGCCGACGACACATGGGGCGAGGTCCCCCGCGCGGTCGTCGTGGCCCGTACGGGCGTCGAACTGGACCCGGACGAGGTCCTCGCCTCGCTCTCCGGCCGCCTCGCCAAGTACAAGATCCCCAAGTCGGTGGTCGTCGTGGACGAACTGCCGCGCACCGCCTCCGGAAAGCTCCTCAAATCCCGCGTCCGTACGCGCTACGGCACCGGCTACCGCACCAGGCAGGGAAACGCATGACCATCACCGTGAACGGCCTCGACGAACTCAGGAAGCTCGCGGGCGGTGACCTCGGCACCAGTGAGTGGACCGAGGTCACCCAGGAGCGGATCGACACCTTCGCCGACGCCACGGGCGACCACCAGTGGATCCACGTCGACCCGCGGCGCGCGGCCGAGGGTCCGTTCGGGGCGCCCATCGCCCACGGCTATCTGACCCTCTCCCTCTTCATCCCGCTCTTCACCGAGCTCCTTGAGGTGGAGGGCGTCACCACGAAGGTCAACTACGGCCTGAACAAGGTGCGTTTCCCCGCCCCGGTGAAGGCCGGCTCACGCATCCGGCTGGTCGCGCGGCTCGCCTCGGTCGAGGACGTGCCGGGCGGAGTGCAGATCGCCGTCGACGGCACGGTGGAGATCGACGGCGGCGGCAAACCCGCCGCCGTCCTGCAGAGCCTGTCGCGGTTCTACGTCTGAGGCCGAGGGCTGTCCCGGCGGTGCTCCGGGTCCCCTCCGCATCGGCCTTCTACCTGAGCTGGTACGCGTACACGGAGGTGGCGACGTCGCACGTGCCGGGCTGGACCACCGCGGCGCGCGGCGTCCCGCTCGCCGTGTCGTAGTCGACGCCCTCAGCCTCGTACGTCCCGTCCGCGCACAGGCTGCGCTGCGGCAGGGCGAAGAGATCTGGTGACATGCCCCGTGACCGGCCGGCCGTCCACCTTCCGCTCCAGGCCGACCCGGAGCAGCGGCCGGTCCTCGGGGAGGAGTGCGCGAGAGCTGTCGTCCGAGGCGCACAGCAGCCGGGTGTCGTCGACGAAGTCGCGGCCCTGGGGCCGGCTCGATGGCGGCCCAGTGGTCGGCGGGCTCGCCGGTACCGCCGCCCGTCGCGTGCGACACGGCGAGAACGGGGGTCCTCGCCCCGGGGACTCGACGGGGTGGTGACGGACGAGCCCGTGGCCGCGGTGGCAGGCTGCTTCCTGGAAGACGCGGGTGAGACAGGTGGTCGTGGCGTGCTCCCTCGCCGCGCGGCCTGCGTCCCCGCACGAACTGCGAAGGTGGTACTTGCGTGAGGCTGACCATTCTGGGCGGCGGCGGATTCCGCGTCCCGCTCGTGTACGGGGCGCTCCTCGGGGACCGCGCCGAGGGCCGCGTCACCCGGGTCGTGCTGCACGACCTGGACGCCGGACGGCTCTCCGCCGTGGCCCGCGTCCTCGCCGAGCAGGCGGCCGGGGACCCGGACGCCCCGGAGGTGACCGTCACCACCGACCTCGACGAGGCCCTGCGCGGCGCCGACTTCGTCTTCTCCGCGATCCGCGTCGGCGGCCTGGAGGGGCGTGCGGCGGACGAGAGCGTCGCCCTCGCCCAGGACGTCCTCGGCCAGGAGACGGTCGGCGCCGGCGGCATCGCGTACGGCCTGCGCACGGTGCCCGTCGCCGTGGACATCGCGCGGCGCGTGGCCCGGCTCGCCCCCGACGCCTGGGTCATCAACTTCACCAACCCGGCCGGACTGGTCACCGAGGCCATGTCCCGCCACCTCGGCGACCGCGTGATCGGCATCTGCGACTCGCCGGTCGGCCTCGGACGCCGGATCGCCAAGGTCCTCGGCGCGAACCCGCGCGAGGCGTGGATCGACTACGTCGGACTCAACCACCTCGGCTGGGTACGCGGCCTGCGCGTCGCGGGCCGCGACGAACTCCCGCGACTGCTCGCCGACCCCGGGCTGCTCGGCTCCTTCGAGGAGGGCAAGCTCTTCGGCCCGGAGTGGCTCCAGTCGCTGGGCGCCGTCCCCAACGAGTACCTGCACTACTACTACTTCAACCGCGAGACCGTCCGCGCCTACCAGCGGGCCGACATGACACGCGGCGCGTTCCTGCGCGACCAACAGGCCCGGTTCTACGACGAGATGAAGCGCCCCGATGCCGCGGCCCTGACCGCCTGGGACCGTACCCGGGCCGAGCGCGAGGCCACCTACATGGCGGAGAACCGGGACGCGGCCGGTGCCGGAGAACGCGACGACGACGACCTCTCCGGCGGCTACGAGAAGGTGGCGCTCGCCCTGATGCGGGCCATCGCCCGTGACGAACGAACCACCCTGATCCTCAACGTCCGCAACCGCGGCACGCTCAGCGTCCTCGACGCCGAGGCCGTCATCGAGGTGCCCTGCCTGGTCGACGCCAACGGCGCGCACCCCGTCGCCGTCGACCCGCTGCCCGGTCACGCCACCGGACTGGTGTGCGCGGTCAAGGCGGTGGAGCGGGAGGTGCTCTCGGCCGCCGAGTCGGGGTCCCGTGCGACGGCGGTGAAGGCCTTCGCCCTGCACCCGCTCGTCGACTCCGTGAACGTGGCACGCGCACTGGCCGACGGCTACACGGCCGTACACCCGGGCCTCGCGTACCTGAAGTAGGCCTCGATCGCGAGGACTTACGGTGCGGGACCCGCGTATGCCCGCGATCGGCGAGGGTCCGGGGCACCGGGGAGGCCCGGGCACGGGATGCCCGCCTCCGGTGCCCGGCCCGGCGGACGGCTGAGCCACCCGGGTTCCGCCGGCCTCGTCACGGACGGGTTCCGCCGGTCTCCTCGCGGACCCGGCGCCCGCAGACGTTGCCCGGTCCGTCTCGATGACACCCGCTTTGCGCACCGGACTTGCCGACGCCTTGACGATCCGTTTCCTGCGTGTTCAACCAGGTGCCTGTGCCCGCGTTGTGTACCGTCCCTAGGGTCCCTGAGTGCTTCGAGTGCGTCGAGTGCTTCGAAGGAAGGGACTCAATGGACAGACTCCTCGCCGTCCGGGCTCGCGGGATCACCAAGTGCTTCGGCGACGTCGTCGCACTCGACGGCGTCGATCTGGATGTGGCACGAGGCCGGATCCACGGCCTGGTCGGACCGAACGGCGCCGGCAAGACGACCCTGCTGGGTCTTCTGCTGGGTCTGGCCGTCGCCGACGAAGGCCGCCTGGAGATCCTCGGCACCCCGCTCCGGCGGGCGCTCGCCGCCCCCGACGGTGTCGCCGGCTTCGTGGACGGGCCCGGTCTCTACCCCTCGCTCACCGCCCGGCAGAACCTCGCCGCCCTGGCCGCGCTGCGCGGCCAGGGCACGCGGGCGGCCGGGGTCGACGACGTGCTCGACCAGGTCGGGCTCACCGACGTCGCCGACGAACCGGCCCGCGGCTACTCCCTCGGCATGCGTCAGCGGCTCGGCCTCGCCGCCGCGCTGCTCACCGAGCCCCGGCTGCTGGTGCTCGACGAACCGTCCAACGGCCTCGACCCGGCCGGCAAACGCCATGTGCACGGTGTCCTCGACCGGCTCGCGGCGAACGGAACCGCGGTCGTTCTCTCCAGCCACCGCATGGACGACCTCCAGGCCCTGTGCTCCGAGGTCACCATCCTCGCGACAGGACGGGTCGTCTTCACCGGCCCGCTGGGCAAGCTGGCCTCCGAGAACCGTGAACTCGACTACCGGGTCCTGACCTCCGACCCCGGGGCCGCCCGCCTGCTGGCCCTCGGCACGGCCGGGATCCGTGTCGTCGACGACGCCGCACCACGGCACGACGCCGACGCGCTCGTCGTACGCGCGCTGGTCCCCGCCGTCGACGAACTGGTCGTGGGCCTCGTGCGCGCGGGCATCGCGCTGCGCGAGCTCGCCCCCGTGGTGTCGCCCCTCGAAGCCGCGTTCCTCGCCCTCACCGAGCAGAAGGAGACCGGCAGATGACAGCGACCGTCGCCGAGGACGGTGACCTCGGAGCACCGGGCCTGGAGGAAGCCGTCGCCGCCGCCCCCCGTGTCTCGGTCGCGCGTGTCTACCGCTTCGAGCTGGTCAAACTCGTCTCGCAGTGGCGGATCCGGCTGCTGGTCCTCGCCTGCTGGATCGTGCCGGCGCTCTTCGTCGCCGCGGTGAGCCAACAGAGCACGCTCCCCGTCGACACCCTCTTCGGCCGCTGGATGCACGCCACGGGGTGGGCCGGAGCGCTCGTGATGCTCGGCTTCGCGGGCACCTGGGCGCTCCCGCTGCTGACCTCGGTCGTCGCCGGCGACGTGTTCGCCTCCGAGGACCGGCTCGGCACCTGGCGCCATCTGCTCGTGGCCGTCAGGTCGCCGCGCCGGATCTTCGCGGCGAAGGCGCTGGCCGGCCTCACCGTCATCCTGCTGCTCGTGGCCGGACTGGTCGCCTCCAGCTCGGCCGGCGGGGCCGTGGCGGTCGGCGACCAGCCGCTGGTCGGCCTCGACGGACACCTCCTGACACCGGCGGACGCCGCCGGCAAGGTCCTGCTCGCCTGGGTCTGCGTCCTCGCCCCGACTCTGGCCCTCGCCGCGATCGGCCTGCTCGGGTCCATCACTCTGGGCCGGTCCCCGATGGGCCTGCTGCTGCCCGCGCTCGTCGCGCTCGCGATGCAGCTCGCCCAGATGCTGCCGCTCCCCGTCGCCGTGCGCCTCGCGCTGCCCAGTTACGCCTTCATCGCCTGGAGCGGTCTGTTCACCAGCCCCGCTCAGCTCGGCCCGCTCCTGATCGGCATCGGGGTCAGCCTGCTGTGGGCCGTGACCGCGACCGTGTCGGCCTATGTGCTGTTCATGCGGCGCGACTTCACCGACGCGGCGCACGACGGCTCGGGCCGCAGCGCGGTCACCGCCGGAGTCCTGCCGCTCGTCGGACTGGCCGCCGTGACGGTCGCGGTCGTCGCTGCCGCTACGGGGGCCACGGGCTCCGGGATCGAACAGGACAAGGTGCAGCGGTCGGCCGCGACGGCGTTCGCCCACCTCTACCGGTTGCAGACCCGGCAGCTCAACCGCCCCGCCGTCACGGAGGCGCGGCTCAAGGTCACGGCGAGCTGCGACAAGGGCAGCGTCAAGGTCGCGGCCGAGGGGCCGGGCAACGACTGGCGCTGTGTCGTCTCCTGGCATCTTCCCGGCGTCGACGCGGTGGGGACGGCCGTCTACCAGCTCGATGTCACCCCGGACGGCCGATACATGGCCGACGGCGACGGTCCGAAGGAGGTGAACGGCTACTTCCTCGTCCGCACACCGACCGGGGACGCACCGAACCCGCTGTGGCAGTTCGACGGCAATGTCGACCTGCTGGCCACCTCGAAGGGATGACTCCATGCAGGTAACGCGCCGCCGCCGGCGTGCCGAGAAGGGGCTCAAGGGCCTTCTCGGCAGACACACCGGCAGACGGATACCTCTGGTGACGGCAGGCACCACCGTCCTCGCCCTGGTCGCCGCCGGGGCCGCCTTCGCCCAGACGCGCCAGTTCGGCACCGACCAGGTCGGCCAGGTCACCGACCGGGGCCAGGTCGTCTCCAGCGACCAGTACATCGCCCCGTACGGCGACCGGCTCGTCGTCGACAACGGAAAGATCATGTCGTCCTCGGTCAGCCCGGACGGCACGCACCTCGCGGCCTCGGTCACCGACGGCGGGAGCGCCCTGTCGATCGTGGACCTGAAGAACTGGAAGGTGCAGCAGCTCGTCAGCAACGCCGCGTCCTCGGTCCCGCGCATCAGCGGGAACAGCGTGGGCCAGGAAGGGCCCACGTACTCGCCCGACGGTTCGCAGCTCTGGCTGGGCCAGACCGACGGCTACACCCGGTTCACCGTGAACCCGGACGGCAGCGTCGCCAAACCGGTGTTCGTCCCGATCGCGGCGGACGGGCCCAAGCACGCGCTGGTGGGCGCGGCGGTGTTCTCGCCCGACGGCTCCACCGTGTACTCCGCGGTCAACGGACAGAACCGGGTGGTCGCCATCGACGCGGCGACCGGGACCGTCCGGCAGAGCTGGACCGTCGGCAACGCCCCGCGCGACATGGCCGAGGTGGGCACCAAGCTCTACGTCAGCAACGAGGGAGGCCGTCCGGCGAAGGCCGGCGACACCACGATCAACTCCTACAACACCCAGGTGCCCGCCGACCCGGTCACCGCGGCCACCACCACCGGCACCGTCAGCGTCATCGACCTGGCGGACCCGGCCGCCGCCGTCGCGAGCATCCCCGTCGGTCTGCACCCGACCGCCCTGTACGCCAAGGACAAGGCGCTGTTCGTCACCGACACCGCCACCAACGACGTGTCCGTCATCGACACCGTCAAGGACGAGGTCGTACAGACCATCGCGACCCAGCCGTGGCCGGAGGCGTCGGTCGGCTACGAGCCCGACGCGGTGACGCTCACCGACGACGGTCATCTGCTGGTGACGCTCGGCCGCGCCGACGCCGTGGCCGTCTACCGGTACCGGGCCCCGCAGGATCCGGTCCGGTACATCGGCCTGCTCCCGACGGACTACTTCCCCGCGGAGATCGCCGCCGTCGGCAAGGACGTGGTCGTCTCCAACACCCGTGGTGTCGACGCCCGTCGGACCATCAGCGGCACCGGGCACGGCACCCACGACACGACGTCGAGCGTGCAGCGGTTCACGCTGCCGGACGACAGCGTCACCAGGGCGCAGACGGCCAAGGTCTTCCGGCAGAACGGCTGGACCCACGGGTCGGTGACGCAGTCCAGGGGCAGGAGCCACGCGAAGCCCGTGCCCGTCCCGCTGCGGCTCGGCGAGCCCTCGACGATCAAGCACGTCTTCCTCCTCGTCAAGGAGAACCGGACCTACGACCAGGTCTTCGGGGATGTCCCGGAAGGCGACGGCGACCCGTCGCTGGCACAGTTCGGCGAGAACGTGACGCCCAACCAGCACGCCCTGGCGAAGCAGTTCGGGCTGTACGACAACACGTACGACATCGGCACGAACTCCGCCGAGGGCCACAACTGGCTGATGCAGGCGGACGATCCGGAGTACACCGAGTCCTCGGCCGGTGAGTACCTGCGCAGTTACGACACCGAGGACGACGCTCTCGGCCACCAGCGGACCGGCTTCCTGTGGACCGGCACGCAGGCGACGGGGAAGTCGGCGCGGGACTTCGGCGAGTTCCAGCAGTTCCTGACCAAGCCGGCGGACGCGAGCTGGCAGAACCTGTACTGCGACTCCAGGAACATGGCGTCGACCGGGCAGGACACCGCGTACACGCTGAACTCGTCCTCGCCGATCCCGTCGCTCAACGACGTGTCCGTGCACGGCTTCCCGAAGTTCGACACCAGCGTCCCGGACATCTACCGGGAGGAGATCTGGAAGCGTGACTTCGAGAAGAACGGGCCGGCGGACCTGAACATGTTCTGGCTCTCCAGCGACCACACCGGCGGTCCGGCGAACGCGGCCGCCCAGGTCGCGGACAACGACCTCGCGACCGGCCGGATCGTCGACGAGATCTCGCACAGCAAGTACTGGAAGGACTCGGCGGTCTTCGTCGTCGAGGACGACTCCCAGGCCGGTCTCGACCACGTGGACGGCCACCGTGCCCCGATCCAGATCATCAGCCCCTGGGCCCGGCACGGCGTCGTCGACAGCCACTACTACTCGCAGATCACGCTGATCCGGACCATCGAGCAGATCCTCGGGGTCCACCCGATGAACCAGAAGGACAGCGCCGCCACCCCGATGAGCGCGGCGTTCACCCGGCACGCGGACTACACGCCGTTCACCGCGCTGCCCAACCGGACCTCGCTGACCGACGGCCTCAAGACCCCGCCCTCCTGCGGTGTGGACACCCCGGCGCCGCAGGATCCCAGCGCGGCGCCGGTGCCCTCGGCGAAGGTGCCCGCGGCCGAGCGGGCGCTCGCGGCGAAGTGGGACACCTGGAAGTCGCACCAGCGGCTGACCGGGCCCAACGCCATTCCCGACTTCGCCAACCCCGCGCAGATGAACCACTTCACGTGGTACCAGACGCACGGGTGGACCAAGCCGTACCCCGGTGAGCACCGGATCTTCGCGCCACAGGACGTGCCGGGCGCCTACCTCCCGTCGTCGGAGTCCGACGGCTGACGGCCGGCTTACGACGTGCGACGGCTGAAGCAGGTGCGTGACGCGATGGGCCGCCCGGATTCTCCGGACGGCCCATCGTGTTGTCCCACGCGTTGTCCTGCTGTCGTCGTCCTCAGCCCGTGAAGCCGGCCGTGATCGACGTGAACTGCCAGGTGTTCTGGCTGATACCGGAGCAGTTGCTCACCACACCGCCGCCGGGGCAGGACCGGTCACGGTTGACCGCCCAGTAGGCGAGCCGGGCGATGTGGTGGGTGTTCGCCCAGTCGCGGATCGAGGTCCAGATCGCCGGGGTGGTGTTCTCCTGCTGGTCGGACAGACCGTTCATGCCGGAGATGCCGATGTGGGAGTAGGCCGTGGCGTCGTCCCAGCCGAAGGTCGACTTCAGCTTGGTCTTCAGCCCCTCGGCGGCGTTGACCGTGTTGCCGTACATGTCGGAGCCGCCGCCGAAGTCGAACGGCATGATGGTGAAGACGTCGATGCCCGCGTTCAGGGACTGCGCCTGCTCGATGAGCCGGTTGCCGTAGTAGGTCGGGCCGGTCGTCGAGGTGCCGAAGGTGACGATCGTCCTGAGGCCGGGGTTGTTGGCCTTGACGGTCTTCAGCGCGGTCAGGATCTTCGCCTGGACGGCCTCGTTCTCGAATTCGTCGGTGTTCTCGATGTCCATGTCGATCGCCTTGAGGCCGTAGGCGTCGATCACCTTCTGCAGCGCACCGGCGAGCGCGCTCGCCGAGGAGCAGTTGGCGCCGAGCTTGCTGCCCTGCCAGCCACCGAACGACGGAACGATGTCACCGCCCGCGGAACGGATCTGGTTGATCGCCGTCTGGTCGACGCCGCCGGTCAGCGCGCGGCTCCCGTCCCAGGCCGGGGTGCAGCCGCCGGAGTCCAGCACGAACGCCATCGTGAACCACTTGATCCCGGTCGCGCTCATCACCGTGGTCGGGTTCGGGGGGTCGCCCCAGCCCTCGTACAGATAGGGAGCGGCCTGCTTGAAGCCGGTGCCACCGCCTCCGCCGCCCGCGTCCGTCGTGACGCTCACGGAGTTGGAGGCCGCGGAGGTGTTCCCGGCCGCGTCCCGCGCCTTGACGGTGAACGAGTAGGCCGTGCTCGCGGACAGCCCGCTCACCGTGGCACTCGTGCCCGACACGCTGAGCAGCTGGTTGGAGCCGCTGTAGATGTCGTACGCGGTCACGCCGACGTTGTCGCTCGACGCGCCCCACGACAGTGACACGCTGGAGGAGCTCTTGCCGGTGGAGGTCAGGCCGGTGGGCGCGGTCGGCGCCTGGGTGTCGGAACCGCCACCACCGCCGCCGGGACCGTCCAGGCTGATGTCGTCGGCGTAGTAGGTGCCCTGCGCGTACCAGCCGTGGACGTAGATCTTGACGCTGGTCTGCGAGGCGCCGGTGGTGAAGGGCACGGTGAGCTGGCTGTACGCCGACGTGGACGTCGTCCAGTTCGAGGCACCGCCGTCCACACCGAGGTAGACGTAGCTGCCGCGGACCCAGCCCGAGAGGCTGTACGTCGTGTTCGGCTGGACCGAGACGGTCTGGGTGCACTGTGCGTTGTCACTCGAACTCGCCGCCCCCGCAAGGGCTTTGGAGCCGCCGTGCACAGGGGTGGAGACGATCGAACCCAGGTTGCCTGAACAGGACCAGGGGGAGAGGCTGCCCGTCTCGAAGCCGGGGTTGGACAGGATGTTGGCCGCCTCGGCCGTACTCGGCAGAGCGACCGCACCGGCGAGAGCCAGCGCGGCCGTGCCCAGGAGAGCGAGGAGGCGATGTCTGGAACGTCTGAGCATGGTCATGCGCACGCGATCTCCCTGGAGATATGGGGGTGTTCGGGAGTGCAGAGAGGTGCGCAACCAAGTTGGTATGGACCAATCCCGCTGTCAAGACACTGAGCGGAATTGGTCCAGACCGGTAAATGCGTGAGGGCGGGCTAGGCGGGGGCGATGGCCGCTGTCGCGGCCGTGGTGGCCTGGGCGGAAACGGCGCCGGCGGCCGTCTCGACCGGGGCGGACAGCACGGACGCGGACTCCACGATCGGCGCGGGCACGGCGGACAGCGTCGGCACGGGCGCGTCGGCCCGCTGCGGCGGCAGCGACACCGGACGCACCGGACGCAGCCCGGAGACCACCGTGTAGTCCTGTCCGAGGAACGGCGGGACCACCTCGCCCGTCTCCTCGCCGAGCGCCAACTGCACCGCCGCCCAAGGGGCGTTCACCCCGCACTGGGAGAGCTGGTGCAGCCCGCCCGCCGGACGGGTGTTCACGTCCATCAGGACCGGCTCGTCGCCGTACATGCGGAACTGGATGTTCGACAGATAGTGCAGCCCGAACGCCTCCGCGAGCAGCCGGGCGGGCTCGATCCACGCGTCGTCGAGGGTGAAACCGCGGCGCCGGCCGTTCTTGGTGCGGCCGATCGCCATGCGCACCCGGCCGTCAGGACCGGTGAGGCAGTCCACCGACACCTCCGGCTGTCCGAGGTGTGGCATCACCAGCCAGTCGACCGGTTCGTCGGCCGCGCGCAGCGCCTCCACGACCAGGTCCATCGGCACGTACGCGCTCGGGAACCCGTTGAGGTGCATCAGCGAGAAAGGCGTGCGGGTGATCACCCGGAAGCCCACACCGCCCGCCCCGGCCGCGGGCTTGAAACAGGCCCGCTGACCCGCGGCCTCCAGCTCCTCGACCGCCGCGACCAGCTCCTCCTCCGTGCGCACCCGCCACCAGGGGGGCACCGGAATGCCCACGGCCTCGACGGCCTGGTACGCGGTGGCCTTGTCGTGGAAGACCGCGACCGCCTCCGTCGGCGGCGCCAGCAGCGCCGTACCGAGCGCCGCGAACTCGGCGCGCTGCGCCACGATCGCGTCCTGGTGCAGGACCGGCACGAACACGTCGATGGAACGGCGTGCGCACATGTCGAGCGCGTACTCGACATAGGCGCGCGGAGACAGGCCCTCGGGCTCCGGCTCGGCGGTGTCGGCGGCGGCCAGTACGGGAGAGTCGGCGTCGCCGTGGGTGGCATGGATCTCGACCGCGCGGTGCTGCGGATTACTCCGCAGCTGATCCATGAAGAACACGTTCTCCGCGTACGTGCGGTTGAGCCAGACGCGTACGCGAGAGCCCATGCAGGCCACCTTTCACGGTTCGCGGGCACGGCGGAGCGGGCCGGGCCCGGCCAGGGGTAGGGGAGGTACACCGAGCCGTCGCACGCCAAGGCAGATTCGAGCGGTGGTGTTGGGGCGATCATAAGGGTCGCGGGACCCTGGTGCTGCTACAGGGATGTTACGGATTCACCGACCTGCCCGCCCGGGCCTCCTTGTCCGGCGCCGGGCGCGTGTGTTCTTGTGTTGGCATTCGCCTTTCTACGGGGGTGGCGCGTGCGGCCGACAGACGGCGGTGGCGGGAATCTGCTGGCCATCAGCGACCTGCACATCGGCTATGCCGAGAACCGCGCCCTGGTCGAGAACATGCGCCCCGAGACGGACGAGGACTGGCTCCTGGTGGCGGGTGACATCGGGGAGATCGTCGACGACATCCGGTGGACCCTGGAGACGCTCGGCGCCCGCTTCCGCAAGGTCGTCTGGGTGCCAGGCAACCACGAACTGTGGACCCACCCCAAGGACCCCGTCGAGTTGCGCGGTGTGGCCCGCTACGAGCATCTGGTCTCCCTGTGCCGGGAGTTGGGCGTCACGACGCCCGAGGACCCCTACCCCGTCTGGAACGGCCCGGGAGGCCCCGCCGTCGTCGCGCCGCTCTTCCTGCTCTACGACTACTCGCTCCTGCCGCAGGGCTGCGCCACCAAGGACGAGGGGCTGGCGTACGCCCACGAGACCGGCATCGTGTGCGCGGACGAGTACCTGCTCCACCCCGACCCCTATCCGAGCCGCGAGGCCTGGTGCCGGGCCCGGGTGGCCGAGACCGAGCGCAGACTCGCCGAACTCCCCGACGACCTGCCCGTCATCCCGGTGAACCACTACCCCCTGGACCGTCACCCGATGGACGTCCTGTGGCACCCCGAGTTCGCCATGTGGTGCGGCACCCTGGCGACCGCCGACTGGCACCGCAGGTTCCGCGTCGAGACCATGGTCTACGGGCATCTGCACATCCCCCGGACCACCTGGCACGAGGGTGTCCGCTTCGAAGAGGTGTCGGTGGGTTATCCGCGAGAATGGCGTAAGCGACCGGAACCGCCCGGCACGCTGCGCCGCATTCTGCCGATGGAGGTCAAAACCGGTGATGGAGGAACTGCTTCCGGAGTCGGTCGTGGCCGTGGAGAGCCACGGTGACGACGCGGCCGAGGGCGCGACCCTGTACCCCGAGGAGCTGGCGGTCCTGACGCGCGCCGTGGGGAAGCGGCGCCGCGAGTTCACCACCGTGCGGGTCTGCGCGCGGCGTGCCATGGAGAAGCTGGGGGTGACGCCCGGCCCCGTGCTGCCGGGCGAGCGCGGAGCCCCGCAGTGGCCGGCGGGCCTCATCGGCAGCATGACGCACTGCGACGGCTACGGCGCCGCCGCCCTCGCCCGCGCCACCGATCTGGCCTCCCTCGGCATCGACGCCGAACCCCACCTGGCACTCCCCGACGACGTCCTGGACGCCGTCGCCCTGCCCGGCGAGTCGGACCGCCTGGACCGCCTCGGCGCCGGCGCACCCGCCGTCCACTGGGACCGGCTGCTGTTCAGCGCGAAGGAGTCGGTCTACAAGGCGTGGTTCCCGCTCACCGGCAGGTGGCTGGACTTCTCCGAGGCGGACATCGACATCTCCCTCGACCCGACGCCCGCCGCTCCCAGCCTCTCGGGGAGCTTCCGCGCCCAACTCCTGGTCCCGGGGCCGGTGGTGGACGGCGTGACCGTCCAGGCCTTCGACGGACGCTGGACCGTCCAGCACGGGTTGGTCGCGACGGCGGTCACGGTGCCGCGCGCGGTCCGGTCCGGCGTCCGGCTCTGACCGCTGAACTGGCCCCGAGATCAAGGCTGTTGGCGCCCGGTTGCGTACCCTCGACACCGTGGCGGACGACATCGCGGCAGACCTCACGGCACACATTCCGCACGACGACACGAGCGGCGGCACGAACGACCTCGACAAGCTGCTGGCCGCGTACGACGCGCAGATGCGGGGAGTGCTCCCGGCACTCCCGGCCGGGGTCAGAAGCGAACGGGACGGACCGCTCCTGCGTGTCGTCGGGCACTTCTGCGGGTTCATCATCGCCCCGCGCGACCTCGGACCGGGCGGCGCCGACCTGGACCGGCTGATCGTCCGGCAGCGCGACTACTTCGCCGGGCGGGGTGAGGCGGTCGTGTGGAAGACCCGCGGCAATGACATGCCGACGGACCTCACTGACCGACTCCGGGCCGCCGGCTTCGTTCCCGGGGATCCGGAGACCGTACTGATCGGACGTGCGGCCGACACGGCGACAGAGCCGGTGGTACCGCCCGGCGTCGTGCTGCGTCGGGCGGCGGAGGATGCCGACATCCGCCGGATCGCGATGATGGAGTCCACCGTGTGGGGCATGGACCGGCGTCAACTCCACGGTTTCCTGAGCGGGCAGGTCGCGGGGACACCGGACGACATCGCCGTCCTGGCCGCCGAGGCCGACGGCGAGGTCGTCTCCGCCGCGTGGCTGGTCCTCAGCCCCGGAACGGCCTTCGCCGGGCTCCGGGGCGGTACGACCGTGCCGGCCTGGCGGGGCCGCGGAATCTACCGGGCACTGATCGCGGCCCGAGCCCGAATCGCCGTGGCCCGGGGAGTCGAGTACCTGCACGTCGACGCGTCCGAGGACAGTGCCCCGACCCTCGAACGACTCGGCTTCCGGGCCGCGACCACCGCGACGCCGTACGTATGGACGCCGGGCGGCGCCTGATCCGGCCTGCCTCGTACGGCGGCGGTCGCAGGTAAAGCAAGCGGCCCGTTATTGCTTCCGGAAATACTATCCGCGACCATCAATTAGGCGATCGGAGATCGGCGTTCGGCGTTCGCCGATGCCAATCGGCGGCCATTCACATATTTCCCTGTTCAATGATTCGGCACCGTCCTCAACTGGCGTGTCAGCAAACACTGTCACGGTCCGCTCTTGTTACTGTGCGGCTCTCGGAAATTGCCCAAAAAGGGATCGAATGCGCCAGTTGGCGGACAAGGCTTTCTTTGCCGAAATTCTGGCGTGGCTCGGTCGAGAGGACACGGACCATGCAAGACTTTTCTCGTCGTGGACTGCTCAAGGTGACGGCGGCCGCCGGTGCCGGGGCGGTCGTCCTCCCGGGCGTCGCGGCCGCCGAAGCCACGGGTGCGAGCGCTGTCCCCGACGTGGCCGAAGGCATGAAGTGCGGGCCGGCGAAGCTGACAGGCCGGATCGTGCGTCCCAACGACCCCGGGTACGCGGACGCGAGCCTCGGCTGGGACGAACTCTTCGTGCACTACCCGCTGGTCATCGTCTACGCCCAGGAGACCCAGGACGTGGTCAACGCCCTCACCTGGGCGCGGCAGCACAACGTCGCGCTGCGGGTACGAAGCGGCGGCCACAGCCTTGAGGGCTGGTCGAACGTGGACAACGGCATCGTGATCGACGTCAGCGAGCTGAAGTCGGTCCACATCGACTCGGCCACGCGTATCGCGACGGTCGGCGCCGGGCTCAGCCAGTCGGAAGCGGTGACCGCGCTCGCGGAAAAGGGCCTCGCGGTGACCACCGGAACGGAGGGCACCGTAGGCCTGTCCGGCGCGACGCTCGGCGGCGGCTTCGGCTTCCTCGTCCGCTACCTCGGCATGGCCTGCGACAGCCTCGTGGGCGCCGAGATCGTCGTCGCGGCGGGTGCCGAGTGCGCCAGGGTGATCAACGTGGATCCGAAGAGCCACGAGGATCTGCTCTGGGCGCTCCGCGGGGCGGGAAACGGCAACTTCGGGATCGTCACGTCCCTCACCTACAAGGCGGCTCCGCTCAAGAGCGTCGCCTATGTGACGGCGACCTGGGACGGCCTCAAGGACCTGCACAGGGTCTTCGAGGCGTGGCAGCACACGGCGCTGGACGCCGACGACCGGCTCGGAACCCAGCTCGAGATCCACCGGGGCCAGATCCTGCTGTTCGGGGTTCTCGCCGAAGGGACGGAGGCGGAGGCGAAGGAGCTGCTGGACCCGATTCTGTCGGTGGGCAGGCCCGACGTGACGGCTCAGGTCGGCAACTGGGGCGACGTATTCGCGGGATTCCAGGTTCCGACCGAGGACGAGCCCGCGAACTGGAAGTTCTTCTCGCAGTTCAGCTCCGAGCCGTTCCCGAGGAAGGCGATCAGCCTGATCGGCGAATTCATGCGAAACGCGCCCACGGACGACAGCAACTTCTTCACCCAGGCCTTCGGAGGGGCGGTCCGCAGGAGCCCCCGCGGCGGCACGGCATTCCCGCACCGCGACGCGCTCTTCTACTCCGAGCCCGGCGCCGGCTGGGGGACGCGTGGACAGGCGGGCAGCGGCGACGAGCTCACCTCACAGGCCCAGGCCTGGATCGCCGAGTTCAGCCAGGCACTGCGGCCCTACGTGAACGGCGCCTACGTCAACGTCCCGAACATCGGAATGCAGGACTGGGAAACCGCCTACTGGGGCCCCAACTTCGACCGGCTGCGCGGGGTCAAGGCCAAGTACGACCCCCGCAACGTCTTCCAGTACGAGCAGAGCATCCCGCCGGCGTCCTGCTGACGGAGGAGGACCTCGCCAAGTCCAACTCCGGCTCGGCCGCGCCGAGTCGATTCCGGCGAAGGGGCGGCGCCGGGACGAGGTGACACCGACCGAGGATGAAGGACGGCCACGACGGCGGGTGCGGCACCAGCTGAGCACCCGCCCTCGTCGTAAACAGAAGGCCCCGGCCTCGGCGTTTCCGCCGGCACCGGGGTCTTTGGCACATGGTGGGTTCTCCCGGCAGGATCCGAACCTGCGCGCACGGCCTCGGAGCCCCGGTCCGATGGCCGGGACGCCCCCGGATGCCGGGGGCCGTGGCCGCCTCGGCCCGGACGCCGTGCCCCGCGCCTCACCCCGCTCCGGCCGCTCCGGCGAACGGGTCGCAGGCCCGGCTCGGTCCCACCGGCCCGTGGGGCTCACGCCCGACTCGGTCCCCGGTCACCGGGGCTCATGCTCAACCCGCTCCCCGGGCCCCTCTCACGTCCAGTCCGGTTCCGGGAACCAGTAGTGCAGCAGTTCGAAGAACGCCTCCTCGTTGCCCGCGAGGCCCGCCGCCTCCAGGGCCCGCTCCGCCTCGGCGAGCACGGTGGGCGGGACCATGGGCGGTCGGCCTCCGTCCGGCGGGCCGTCGAAGGCCGCTCGTACCGTCTGGAGGAGGCGGAGATAGGCCTGCACGGCGGCGCGTTCGTGTTCGGTCAGTACGGCGGTCGGCATCGGACGGCTCTCCCGGGTCGGCTTGTCGTGACACTGGTGCTGACCCCAGCTTGCCGTCCGCCACTGACAATCCAGTTCCGGTCCGGGGAGGTTCGCCCGCTTAGCGGAGGCGAAACCTCCCGGAAATCCCTTGTGGAACAGGGGCCCTACGCTGGAGACGAGAGCTGGGGCCGTCTGCCGGACGGCCCCGAAGCCGTCATTCCGGCGGCTCGTGAGCCGCCTTCGCGGCGGCCTGGGAACGGGAGGTCAGCCCGTGGTCGACGTACAGCCTCGGCAGCCGCGGCGCACACCGCGGCTGCGTTCGGTCGGTGACGGAGAACTGCGCCTGCACCACCGCGTAGTGCACGGATACCGGCGCGCCTACCGGATGGCCGGTGAGGGTCCGGCGCTCGTCCTGATCCACGGCATAGGCGACTCCTCCGCGACCTGGGCGGAGCTGATCCCCGACCTCGCCCGTACCCACACCGTGATCGCCCCCGACCTGCTCGGCCACGGCGCCTCCGACAAACCGCGCGCCGACTACTCGGTGGCCGCCTACGCCAACGGCGTGCGCGATCTGCTGGCCACGCTCGACATCGAGTCCGCCACGCTGGTCGGGCACTCGCTGGGCGGGGGAGTGGCGATGCAGTTCGCCTACCAGTTCCCCGAGCGCACCGAGCGGTTGATCCTGGTCAGCGCGGGCGGCGTCGGGGGTGAGGTCAACCCCGTCCTGCGCGCCGTGTCGCTGCCGGGCGCCCATCTGATGCTCTCCACCCTGCGACTGCCCGGAATGCGCTTTCAAGTGGGCCTCTTCTTACGTCTGATGCGCCTGCTCGACACCGATCTGGCCCAGGACGCGCCGGAGTTGGTGAACCTGGTGGACGCGCTGCCCGACGCGACCTCCCGCAGCGCGTTCATCCGGACACTGCGGGCCGTGGTCGACTGGCGCGGCCAGGCGGTCACCATGCTCGACCGCTGCTATCTCACCGAGGGCATGCCCACCATGCTGCTCTGGGGGGACCGGGACAGCGTGGTGCCGGTGCGGCACGCCCACGGGGCGCACGAGGCCATGCCGGGCAGCCGCCTGGAGATCTTCGAGGGGGCCGGTCACTTCCCCTTCCACAGCGATCCGGCGCGCTTCCTCGCCCTGGTCAGGGAGTTCACGACCACCACCAGTCCGGCCGACTGGAGCCGCGAGCACTGGCGGGAGCTGCTGCGCGCCGGGCGCCCGGGTTCGGCGGCGGGGCAACCGGACACCGTCCACAACCGCACGGTGGAAAGGGACTTGCGCGAGGCGAGCGAACGCAGCGCGACCTGAGGTTCTGACGCGGGCGCCGGATAAGTCGGCCGGCGGTGCTGCCGTCCGCCGTCGGTATCGGGCGGGGCGGCGGCGGGGCGGCGCCAAGTGGTAGGCGCGGCGCCCGTCATGGCTAACCCGCAGGTTCGCGCGCGTCGCTCTCCGATCTGGTCGTCGCCTGTCCTCGCGCGGCGGCGACGACGGGTGACCGGCGCAGGGCGATGGACATGCGCACGAGGTCGCGCGGACCGTCGGTGCCCGCGAACAGGGATCCGGTCGCGGGCGGCGCGGCCGCCGCCTCCGCCGAGCTGATGACACGGCCTTCCGGGTCGGCGGCCCGGGCCCGCACCGCGACCGTCACCATCGCGGCGTCCGCCTGGGCATGCGCCTCGGCGGAGGACGAGCCCGCCGCGACCGCGGCGCCGTACGCCCGGGAGCGCACCTCGGAGTCGAAGTAGGGGTAGAGACTCAGCATCCCGTCATGGATGTCGGACTCCCGCTGGGTGACCTGGAGTTCGGCAGGCGACCACCAGGAGATCCGCACCGCGCGGTCCTCCGGTACGGAGACCGGTCTCAGCTCGCGCCACAACGGTCCGAGTCTGCGATAGGTCGACCAGGTGTTCCAGCTGTCCTCGACGCGCCGCCAGGCCAGTGGAAGACAGAAGCCGACGGCGGTGATCTGGGCCCCGGTGGAGGCCAGCATGGGCGCCACGTCGGTGCTCAGGCCGTCGAGGTTCGCGCCGTTCCAACGGGCCACCACGGCGGTGAACTTGGCGGCGGAGTACGGGATGTTGCACAGGGAGCCGAAAGCGATGATCACCAGCCCGGCGCGCAGCCGGCCGCGCACCTGGATCGCCCAGCGCCAGCACATGAAGTTCATCGCGACACCGGCGACGGTGAGCGACGTGAGGTAGAGCACGATCATCTCGCGGATGAACGGGGTGTTGGCGTAGTAGGTGTCGAGGTCCCGCAGCCGCTCCTCGGGGGCGTCCCCGAGGGCGAACAGGACGATCAGCGCCACGCCGACCACGGTGTACCCGAGGATCCAGCGGCGTGACAGCCGACGGGTCACCTCGGGTGGTCCGCCGCGCCAGTTGATGATCAGCACCAGACAGGAGGCGCTGTAGGCACTCAACAGGCAGTAGACCAACGGGGCGGAGAAGTTGGGTATCCCGGTGACGTCGTTGACGGCGGCGATGGTCGGCGGGGCCGCGAAGAGGAACACCAGGCCCGCGAGGGCGAGCAGCACGCCCACGGAGCGCAGCAGGGGGTCGCGCCAGCCGCGCAGCAGCGCGGGCCCCTTGAAGGCGATCGCGGCGCCCATGGCGACGGCCGGGGTGTAGTAACTGGATCCGTCCATGGCGCCGGGACCTTCAGCCCCGCGGCCCGCGACAGCCCAGGGAAGCTTCGATGCGGCCGGCCAGACCGTGCCGCTGCACCGGGCCGCGCAGCGAGGAACCGGCCAGCCAGGTGCGGCACTTGCTGGCGAGAAGGAGCCCGAAGCTCTCGGCCTCCTTCTCGTCGGACAGGTCGAAGCGGGTGCGCGCGGCCACTTTCAGGACGGTGGCCTGGAGGTCCGCCCTGTCGCCGAGTAAGCGTGCCGCGACGGCCACGCCGTCGACGTGATGGCTGCAGTGCCCGGCCTTCATGTGCCACAGCTCGTGGCCGAGGATGACCAACTGGTGGTCGGGCGCGGTGCGTTCCTCGATGACGACGAGGTCCTGTTCGGCCATGTCGAGCCACAGTCCGCTGGCGGTGCCGGGCGGGAAGGCGGCCGTACGGAACTGGACGGGACGGCCGCGACGTCTGCTCATCGCGCCGCACAGCGCGGTGTACAGGTCGGCGGGTGCCGCCGGCGCCGGGAGCGACAGCTCCGAGACCAACTCGCCGCACAGGCGGCGCATTTCCCTTCCGATGCCCACTGGTCTCCCCCGGCTCACGACTCTGGCCGCTTGACGCTCTCCAGGAGCATGTCCAGCCATTCCGCGACCTTGTCCCGGTGCTGGTCCGTGGGCAACTGGGCGGCCCGCCAGGCGATTCCGCGCACGCCGTGGTCGAGGAGCAGCCGCTCCAGCGGATCGCGGGCGACGGAGGCCGCCGCGCGTTCGCGGTCGGCGAGCCGTTGCAGGAGTTCCTGTTCCGAGCGCTGGAGGGCGCCTACGAGCGCTTCGGAGTCCTCGGCCGTGAGGAACCCGGCGTGCACCCGGAAGAAGCGCTGGATGGCGTCGCAGTGCTCCATGGTGGGACGCCGGTCGCCGTTGATGAGGGCGCCCGCCTGCTGGCGCGACATGCCGGCGCCGTCCGCGATCTCCTGCTGTGTGTAGCGGCGGCCGTTGGGCTTGAGCCGGGTACGGCGCAGCAGGTCCAGCCGTTGCAGGAACCGTGCCTGTAGGTCGGGTTCCCCTGCGGGGCGGCCGTTGAGCAGGGCCCTCACCACGGGTTCGGGGACGCCGGACTCGGCCGACAGCCGCCGGACGTCGAAGACTTCGGCGTGCGGGACGCCGAGCCGGTCGGCGAGTGCGGTGACCCTGGCCACGACGGCCTGCAGCAGAACCGTCGCCGTGGCGCACGGAACCTCGAAGCCATCCGTCACCGACAGATCTCCTACGTCTCTCTCAGGTGGCTCTCACGAAGTTCGGGAACCATGTGGACACGAAGGTCAGAAACCATCCCGGCGGCAAGACCGGGGAGCCAACCGGAGCGTAGCCCCTCGCTCGAACTCACATCCAGGTCTCGCCACAACTGTGGCGAGATTCAGCCGTCAACAAGCGCCAAATGCCACGATAGTTGACACGCCCGTCCCGGGGCAGCAGGATCGGGGCGCCGCGTGAAGGCCGCAGAGGCAAGAGGGGTGACCTCCCGATGGCGTACCAGGCAGGAAGGCAGCGGTCCCAGCCGCGACCTGTCCCCGAGAGTCTCGAAGCACAGGCGTACCTCCAGGACTACGCCACGCTGGTCGAGGCCGTCCCCTTCCCCTCCGTCGTCTTCGACCACCGCTGGGACGTCGTTCTGTCCAACACCGCGTTCGAGACACTTTTCGCCGGCGTCGGCGCGCATCCCACCGCCATGCCGGGCGACAACTTCCTGCGCTTCGTCCTGTTCCATCCGGACGCGGGGTCGATCCTCGGTGAGCACGAGTCGAGTTGGTGCCTGCCGATGCTCGCGCACTTCGCGGCGGCGGTGGAGCGGAACGGCCAGGACCGCGGACTCCAGTCGATCCGCCGGGACATCGCCCAGGACCCGATCATGGACGCCGCCTACCGACACGGCCTGCCGCACTGGATCCAGGCGGTCGGCCCGCGCGCGGTCGAGCACGACGGCGCCGTCCGCCCGCTGGTGCACCCCGATCCGCGCTGGGGCAGGACGGACTGCCGGATCGTCGACGACACCCCCAAGTCCCTTCAGGACATGGGCTATACGCGGATGACGCTGGTGTTGCGCGAGGAGGCCCGGCCGGTCACGGGCGGACCGCGCAAGGCCCGCAAGACACGCAACGGCGCGGCGGAGCTGCGAGCGGTGTGACCCGCGGCGCAGGTGCCAGTCGGCGACCCGACCCGCCCTGCGTCGCTGGTGCGAGCCCGCGCCCGGCTCGACCCGCCAGTGTCGCTGGTGCACGCCCGCGCCCGGGCTGAATCGCCCTGCTGTGTCGCTGGCGCACGCCCCGCCCGCCTCTTGCCCCGCGTCGCTGAAGGCTCCCGCGACCTCCCGGGGACCTCGGGGATCCCGGGGAAGGGACCGTTCAGTCGGCCGGCATCACGAGGACGAGGGGCACGCTGTCGCAGGGGACGAGCCGCAGGTCCTCGTAGCGCGTGGGCCGGGCCGCCGCCAGCACGGCCGCGAAGTCCGGTCCCTTGGTGAGTGATCCGGTCAGATGGGCCGGGTCGGCGGACGCGGCGACCCGCCCCCGCGCGTTCACCAAGTAGGCGGCTCCGGGAAGCCGTTGGAGGAGCGGGACGACCGCGCCCTCGAAGTGCCGCAGATACACGTCGGCCGCCGCGACCCCCACGAACCGGCCGTCGACATGGACCGGCGCGGACAGGGTCAGGCTGTACTCGTCGGAGCAGAGGTAGTCGACGTAGGGCCCGGCGACCGCGCGCTGTCCGCTGTCGCGGGGGAGGGCGAACCAGTCCCAGTGCGTGTAGTCCGAGTACGCGGAGTGCGCCGGATCGAGGTCGAGCAGCAGCGGTCGTACGCCTCCGTCGGAGCCCTGCTGCCACCACTCCAGCCACGCCGGTACGTCGGCGAGCAGGCCCGGTGCCGCCACGAAGCCGGCGCCCGACACCAACTCCTGCCGGGTGAGCCGCAGATGCAGGCCCGGACGCAGTGCCGCCAGATCCACCGTCGCGGGGCGGCGGCCTTGCGCGGCGACGCGGGTGAGCAGCGCGGTCGTATCGGCCCGCGTGTCGGCGACGGCGTCGAAGACGGCTTCCAGCGTGCAGCGGACCTGCGCGGCGACCGCCGCCTCGGCGGTGGCGTCAAGCGTCGCCGTCGCGCCGACCGCGCCGGGGCTCCTGCTCATGGGTGCCCTCCAGTGGACGCGGACCTGACACGGTGCGCGGCATCGAGAGGCGAAGGCCGATGAGCCGCGCCGTCGAGTCCTGTACGCACCGCTCGGCCAGTGCTCTGGCCGAATCGTGGGCCCCATCTTGCACGGCCGAGATTACGGAGCGGTGACGGTCGGCGACTTCTTCGCGATATTCGTCGTCCCCGAGCACGAGGCACATCAGGGCGCCCACCTCGGTCTGGAGCACGACCTGTTCACGGGTCAGCCGGGCGGACTGCGCCGCCGCGGCGAGCTCGACGTGGAAGCGGCCGTAGACCCGGCTGCGGGCGGCGGCGTCCTCGGCCGACGCCAGGTCGTCCAGGGTGCGCCGCAGCGCCTTGAGGTCGTCCGGTTCCGTCCGCTGCGCGGCGAGCCGCGCGGCCGCTCCGGACAGGGCCGCCCAGTGGTCGCCCAGGTCGCGCAGTTCCTCTGTGCTCCAGTCGGCCAGCCGGGCCAACAGACGCTCCTCGCCCGGTACTTCGGGCAGCGACACGAAGCTGCCGCCGCCGCGACCCCGCCGCGTGGTGACCAGCCCCTGCTGCCGCAGGGCCATGAGGGCCTCGCGCAGGGTGACCGTGGACACGCCGAGCTGCCCGGCCAGCTCCATCTCTCCGGGGAGCTGCTCACCGTCGGCGAGCAGCCCGAGTTCGATGGCGTCGCCGATCCGGTGTACGACCGTCTCGACGCGCGCGCGGTTGTCCACGGGAGTGAAGACGGCTCTGCGAACGCCGTCGCCCCTGTGTTGCTTCACGGTCACCACCTTGTGCGTTGACTCAACCTTTACTCTAATGGGGTCTTGAGATTTGAACTATGACTTCATATCTTTCCGGTCAGTGTTGCAACGCACCTCCGCACCAGAAAGGTTCCCCGCCCATGGAGGCAAAGGCGATCCGGCTCCAGGGCCTGCGAAAGGCGTTCGGTGAGACGACCGCCGTGGCCGGAGTCGATCTGGAGATAGCCGACGGCGAGTTCTTCTCGATGCTCGGCCCCTCGGGCTCGGGCAAGACGACCGTGCTGCGGATGATCGCCGGGTTCGAGAGCCCGACCGAAGGCCGGATCGAACTGGCCGGCCAGGACGTCACCGGCCTCGCCCCCTTCGAACGGGACGTCCACACCGTCTTCCAGGACTACGCCCTGTTCCCGCACATGACCGTCGAGGAGAACGTCGCCTACGGCCTCAAGGTCCGCAAGGTGAAGAAGGCCGAGCGGCTCGTCCGGGCCCGCAAGGCGCTCGCCGACGTACGTCTGGAAGGGTTCGGCCGACGCCGCCCCGGCCGGCTCTCCGGAGGCCAGCGCCAGCGCGTCGCCCTCGCCAGGGCCCTGGTGGGCCGCCCCCGCGTCCTGCTCCTCGACGAACCCCTCGGCGCCCTCGACCTCAAGCTGCGCGAGCAGATGCAGGTCGAACTCAAGGCGATCCAGCGCGAGGTCGGCATCACCTTCGTGTTCGTCACCCACGACCAGGAGGAGGCCCTGACGATGAGCGACCGCATCGCCGTCTTCCACCAGGGCCGCATCGAACAGGTCGGCACCCCGGCCGAGATCTACGAACGCCCCGCCACCCGGTTCGTCGCGGGCTTCGTCGGCACCTCCAACCTGCTCGACGGGCAGTCGGCGCAGCAGGTCGTCGGCGCCCCGGGCACGTACAGCATCCGGCCCGAGAAGATCCGGGTCCTCAAGGAGCCCGCCGAGTCCGCGGAGCCCGCCGAGGCTGTCGACGCCGACGGGCCGGAGCACTCCACCGCCACCGGCACCGTCGCCGAAGTCGTCTATCTGGGCGACGCCACCCGCTTCCTGGTGGACCTCGACGTCGGCGGCCGCCTCACCGCGCTCCAGCAGAACCTGGAGACCTCCTCCGAGGACGTCGCCGCCCTCCGCGGCACGCGGGTCCGGCTCCAGTGGCAGCGCCGCCACACCTTCCAGGTCCCCGACCCCCGCTGACTCTCCCGCTCAGTCACCCGTCACGTATGGAGTACGCCGTGCGCCTCACCCCAACCCTCAAGGCCGCCGCCGCCGTCGCGGTGCTCCTCGCGGCCACCGCCTGCGGATCGTCCGGCACGGGCTCCTCCGGGGCCACCGGCCTCAACCCGCCCGACCTCAAGGCGCAGTCCAAGCTCGGCAAGACCGAGGGACAGGTCAACCTGATCGCCTGGGCCGGCTATGTCGAGGACGGTTCCAACGACCCCAAGGTCGACTGGGTCAGCGACTTCGAGAAGCAGACCGGCTGCCAGGTCAACTCCAAGGTGGCCGCCAGCTCCGACGAGATGGTCAAGCTGATGAAGACCGGCCAGTACGACGCGGTCTCCGCCTCCGGGGACGCCTCCCTGCGCCTCATCGCGTCGGGTGACGCGGCCCCGGTCAACACCGGCCTCGTACCGAACTACAAGAACGTCTTCAGCGGCCTGAAGAAGGGCGCCTGGAACTCCGTCCACGGCCAGATGTACGGCATCCCGCACGGCCGGGGCGCCAACCTCCTGATGTACAACACCCAGAAGGTCACCCCCGCCCCCACGTCCTGGTCCGCGGTCTTCGACGACGCCTCGGCGAACAAGGGTCACGTCACCGCGTACGACTCGCCGATCTACATCGCCGACGCGGCCCTCTATCTGAAGTCGGCCAGGCCCGAGTTGAAGATCAAGGACCCCTACGCGCTCGACCAGAAGCAGTTCGACGCGGCCGTCGCCCTGCTGAAGAAGCAGAGCGCGAACGTGGGGGAGTACTGGAGCGACTACCTCAAGGAGATCTCCGCCTTCAAGAGCGGTGACTCCGTGGTCGGCACCACCTGGCAGGTCATCGCGAACCTCACGGCCGACGAGGGCGCCAAGGTGAAGGCCTTCGTGCCCAAGGAGGGTTCCACGGGCTGGTCCGACACCTGGATGATCTCCGCCAGGGCCAAGCACCCCAACTGTGCCTACAAGTGGATGGACTGGATCATCTCGCCGAAGGTGAACGCCCAGGTGGCCGAGTACTTCGGTGAGGCGCCCGCCAACTCCGAGGCCTGCCAGTACACCAGCGACAAGACCTTCTGCGACACCTTCCACGCCACCGACGAGAGCTACTGGAAGAACATCGCGTTCTGGAACACGCCCATCGAGCAGTGCCTCGACGGCCGCACCGACGTCAAGTGCGTCCCGTACGCGAAGTGGGTCCAGGCCTGGACCGAGATCAAGGGCTGATCGATCGATGACCTCCACCTCGCAGGCCGCCGGACGCTCCCCCGTCCGGCGGCTCGCGGGGACACTGCACCGACACTCCCGGCTGCGGCTGTCCCTGCTGCTGACCGCACCCCTGCTCTGGCTGGGGGTGCTCTATCTGGGCTCGCTTTCCGTGCTGTTCGTCTCGGCGTTCTGGACGACGAACTCCTTCACTTCCGAGGTCGTGAAGGTCTGGTCGACCGACAACTTCCACACGCTGTTCACCACGCCCGTGTACCGGCAGGTGATCCTGCGCAGCGTCGGCGTCGCCCTCGCGGTCACCGCCCTGTGCGCGGTGATCGCCTTCCCGGTCGCCTTCTACACCGCTCGCATCGCCAGGCCCGGACGGCGCCCGCTGCTCGTCGTCGCCATCCTCACGCCGTTGTGGGCGAGTTACCTCGTCAAGGTGTACGCCTGGCGGCTGATCCTCTCCCAAGGCGGCCTCGCGGACTGGGTGTTGAAGCCGTTCGGGCTGAGCGGACCCGGGTACGGACTGGTGGCGGCGATCATCGCGCTGACCTACCTCTGGCTGCCGTACATGATCCTGCCGATCCACACCGCGCTGGAGCAGCTTCCCGCCAACCTGCTCGACGCGTCAGCGGACTTGGGGGCCGGGGCGAGCCGCACCTTCCGATCGGTGGTGCTGCCGATGGTCCTGCCGTCCGTGGCCGCCGGCTCGGTCTTCACCTTCTCGCTCAGCCTCGGCGACTACATCACCGTGCAGATCGTCGGCGGCAAGACCCAGCTCATCGGCAACGTCGTCTACTCCAACATCGAACTGAACCTGCCCATGGCCGCCGCGCTCGGCACGGTCCCCGTCGTGGTCATCGTGGTGTACCTCCTCGCGATGCGCCGCACGGGCGCCCTGAGCAGTCTCTGAGGAGCCCGCTGTGCAACTCTCCCGCTCCGCGCGCATCGCGCTGCGCGCCGCCGCCGGGCTCGGCTTCGCGTTCATCTACGTGCCGCTCGCGCTCGTCCTGGTCAACTCCTTCAACCGGGACCGCAGCGCCAGTTGGCCGCCGTCCGGGCTCACCTTCCACTGGTGGTCGACCGCCTGGGAGAACGAGGGCGCCCGCGCGGCGCTGTGGGTCTCGGTCAAGGCCGGTCTCGGCGCCACGGCCATCGCGCTGGTGCTGGGCACGCTGATCGCCTTCGCGGTCGCCCGCCACCGGTTCTTCGGCCGGGACGCCATCTCCTTCGTGGTCGTCCTGCCGATCGCGCTGCCCGGCATCGTCACGGGCATCGCGCTCAACTCGGCGTTCAGCACGGTGCTCGAACCGCTCGGCGTCGGACTCGGCATGTTCACCGTGATCGTCGGCCACGCGACCTTCTGCATCGTCGTCGTCTTCAACAACGTGGTCGCGCGACTGCGCCGTACGTCCGGCACGTACGAGGAAGCCGCGATGGATCTCGGCGCGGACACCTTCCGGGCCTTCGTCGACGTCACCTTCCCGCTGGTGCGCTCGGCACTGCTGGCCGGCGGACTGCTCGCCTTCGCGCTGTCCTTCGACGAGATCGTCGTGACGACGTTCACGGCCGGGCCCGGCATCGAGACCCTGCCGATCTGGATCTTCAACAACATGACCAGACCCCGGCAGGCGCCGGTCGTGAACGTGGTGGCCGCCGTGCTCGTCCTGCTCTCGGTGATCCCGATCTACGCGGCGCAGCGGCTGTCCGCGGACACGGCCACCGAGAGCCGGAGCTGACGAACTGCCTGTGCTGGATCACTGGTTGATGCGAGTAAGAGGCGGTCGGGGTCCGTCGCGCACGGACTCCGGCCGCCCCTCGCGGGCAGGTCGAACGGCGGGCTCTCAGCGCTTGGTGGTGCTGTTGAACAGCGAGCGCGACCAGACATAGCCGACCAGGCTGATGCCGGCGCACCAGGCGAGCGAGATCCAGCCGTTGTCGCCGATCGCCGATCCGGAGAGCAGGCCGCGCAGCGTCTCGGTCATCGGTGTGAAGGGCTGGTTCTCCGCGAACCAGCGCAGGCCCGGAGACATCGAGTCGGCCGGTACGAACGCGGAGCCGAGGAACGGCAGGAACTGGACCAGCAGCGGCTTGTTGCTGGCGGACTCGACGGTCTTGGAGATCAGGCCGAGCGCCGCCGACAGCCAGGTCACCGCGAACGCGATGGCCGCGAGCAGGCCCGTGGCGGCAAGCCATTCGAGCGGGCTCGCGTCCGAGCGGAAACCGACGGCGAGTGCGAACCCCACGACCAGGACGATGCTCACCATGGTCTGGATGACGCTGCCGACGACGTGGCCCGTCATGAACGACGAGCGGGTGATGTTCATGGTGCGGAAGCGGTTGATGATGCCCTCGGTCATGTCGGAGCAGACCGCGATCGAGGTCGACATCGCCCCGGCAGCCACGCCCATGACGATGATGCCGGGCGTCAGATACTCCAGGTAGGCGTCCCGGCCGCCGCCCATTCCGGCGCCGATCGAGTCCCCGAAGGCGTACACGAACAGCAGCAGCATCAGGATCGGCATCATGGCGGAGCCGAGCGACACGCTCGGATAGCGGAGCGCGTGCTTGAGGTTGCGCCGCAGCATCGTCATCGAGTCGTGCACGGCGTAGGTGAGGGTGCTCATCGCAGGGTCTCCTTGACGTGAAACGGGGTGCTGGTGCCGGTCCTGGTGGCGCCGTCGCCGGTCAGGGCGAGGAACACGTCGTCGAGGTCGGGGGTGTGCACGGAGAAGTCGGCGGCCCGGATGCCGGCGGTGTCGAGCCGGTCGATCAGGGCGCGCAGCGCGTCGAGGCCGCCGTCGCCCGCCACGCGCAGCGCGAGGTCCTCGTCGTCGCGGGCCGCGCCGGGGAACGCGTCGGCCGCGCGCTCGTACTCGGCGGGCTCGGTGAACCGCAGCCGTACGTGGCTGCCGGGGATCTGCGCCTTGAGCTCGTCGGCGGTGCCCTCGGCGACGATCCGGCCGCCGTCGAGCACGGCGATCCGGTCGGCCAACTGGTCCGCCTCGTCCAGGTATTGGGTGGTGAGGAAGACGGTGGTGCCGCCCGCGACGAGCGAGCGCACCGTGTCCCACATGGTGCGGCGGCTGCGGGGATCGAGCCCGGTCGTCGGCTCGTCCAGGAAGATCACCTGGGGGTCGCCGACCAGCGTCATGGCGAGGTCGAGACGGCGCCGCATACCGCCGGAGAAGGTCGCGGCCCGCTTGTCGGCGACGTCCGCGATGTCGAACCGCTGAAGCAACTCCTTGGTACGGGAGCGCCCTTCGCGCTTGCCGAGGCGCAGCAGGTCGGCCATGAGGAGCAGGTTCTCCTCGGCGGTGAGCAGGTCGTCGAGCGCGGAGAACTGCCCGGTGACGCCGATCGCGGCGCGTACCCCGTCCGGTGAGGTGGCGACATCGTGGCCCGCGACCTGGGCCTGCCCGCCGTCGGCGGCGATGAGCGTGGACAGGATCTGCACGGTGGTGGTCTTGCCGGCGCCGTTGGGCCCGAGCAGCGCGAACACGGAACCGGCCGGGATACGCAGATCGATGCCGTCGAGCACGGTCTTGTCGCCGTACGACTTGCGCAGACCGATGGTGGAGACGGCGGCGGGCGTGTGCGGATCGTCGCTCTGCCTGGGGGTGGGCATGGGCATGACAGAAGAAGGCATGGAGCTCTCCCGTTCGGAGGCTGAGTGAATGAGGGGCCGGAAGAGATAAGGGAACGGGTCCGGAGGAGGCGAAGGCGGCGAGCGGGAACGGTGACTTGAACGGGAACGGTGACGGCGCGGGGACTGGACGGCTCAGGACTTGGCGCGAAGGACGTCGATGTTCCCCCAGTTGCTCCGTGCGCGGACCGTGACGGTCCCCTCGGTCCGCTCCGGGGCCTCGGATGCGGCGAGCATGTTGCGTACCTGCCCGCGGTTGGAACTGACGTCGAGCCAGGCGGCGGTGCCCTCGCGGATGCCGACCTCGATGGAGCCGTTGGAGGTCTCCAACTGGATCTCGCCGCCCATGACTTCGGCGATACGAAGATGCCCGTTGGTCGAGGTGCCGGTGACCGATGCCTCGGCGCGCGTGATGTCGATGCCACCGTTGGCGCCGCTCACCCGCAGGTCGCCGGTCACGGTGCCGACGGTCGTGGCGCCGTGCGAGTTCTTCAGTACGGCGGGTCCGTCGACCCTGCCGACGCGCACGTTGCCGGTGCTGCTCGTGATCTCGGCCATGCCCTCGATCCGGTCCACGGTGATCAAGCCGTGCGACGCGGTCAGCTTCAGCGGTCCGGTGGTGTCGAGGCGGATGTCGCCGCCCGAGTTCTTCAGGCGGACCTCGCCGAGCCGCCCCTCGGCGAGCACCTGGGTCCAGGAGCAGGTCATGTCGACCTGCGAGCCCGTGGGCAGGCCGACCGTCACATCGACGGCGCCGCTGGAACCGACCAGGTGGCGTTGCTTCGTCCTGACCGTCAGGACGCCGCTCGCGTACGCGACCTCGGTCTGCTCGGCGGCCCGTACGTCCCTGTCCTTCTTCGGGTCGAGGGGCCGCACCTCGACGACCGTGTCGGGGCGGTCGCCCGCGGTGAACCGGATGGACCCGGCGGTCACGTTGGCGGTGACCGAGATCGGTTCGGGAGTATCGAAAGAAGGCATGGCTGTACCGTCCTCGTGAGTCCTTGAGCCGCCCCCGCAGGTGGGGCTCGGTGTGGGTGAAGTGGTCCGGTCGCGGGCGCGGCTAGCGCACCCACCCCGTGAAGCTCTGTCCGATCGTGCGGGCCTTCTCCGTCGCGCGCGGTCGCGTGCCGCCGTCGACCGCGGCCGACACGGCCCGCACCAGCCACGCGTTGACCGACAGGCCCTCAAGGTTCGCGGCCTCCTCGGCGCGCGCCTTGAGGTGGGCCGGCAGGCGCAGATTGACGCGGGCGGTGCCGCCCGCGTCGCCGTCCGCGGGCGCCTGCGCCCTGAAGCGTTCGACGGGCGCCTCGGCCGCCTCCGCGGGGCCGCCGTAGGAGGGCGGCGGCGTCACCACGAAGTCGGGGTCCAGCCCGCGCAGCCGTACGTCGACCGAGCCGGGGGCGAGTTCGCGGGTGATCTCGTCCATCGCGGCGGAGAGCACGTTGAGCATGGTCAGACGCGTCGCCGACTCCAGGGGAGCGGTGAGCCGCTCGGCCAGCTCACGGGCTTCTTCCCCGCCGGCTTCGGCGGCCACCGCGAGTTCGCGGCGCAGGGTGTCGACATACGGAGTGAGGTCCATGACGGCATGGTGGCACCACTGTGGCGCCATCCGCAAGCCCGGTTGGCGTTTTGTATGAGGCAGGTTCGAAGGTGACTCCTCTGACCTGCTGAAATGTCGGTGAGTCAACTTGAGTCACGGTGACGCCATGGGTGCCCATGCGCCATCTGGGGGCATGTAATGGTGCCGGGTGGCACCGGATGGCACCAAGGGGGGTCATCCGGTGCCACCCGGTGTCATGTGGCGCCACGTGCCGCCCTGTATGCCGCAGGGGAATGTCGGTCCCCGTCTCGCGGCCCGCCGCGGGGTCGAGGCCGCCCCTCCTGGCAGTCTTCGGGGTCTTCGGATCCCCTATGGGTGATGTGTGACATAGTACTGTTGTGAGCCAGCCCTTTATCTGCGATGTGGTCGTCGTCGGAGCCGGAATGGTGGGCGCCGCCTGCGCCTTGTACGCGGCTCGCGCGGGCCTCGACGTCGCCGTGGTGGACCGCGGTCCGGTGGCCGGCGGCACGACCGGCGCGGGTGAGGGGAACCTGCTCGTCTCCGACAAGGAACCCGGACCGGAACTCGACCTCGCCCTGCTCTCCGGGCGTCTGTGGGCCGACCTCGCCGAGGAACGCGCGAGGTCGATCGAGTACGAGGCCAAGGGCGGCGTCGTCGTGGCCTCCACGCCCGAAGGCCTGGCCGCGCTGGAGACCTTCGCGGCGGGCCAGCGGTCGGCCGGCGTCCTCACCGAACCGGTCGCCGCCGATCAACTGCACGACCTGGAACCGTACTTGGCCCCGGGGCTCGCGGGGGCCGTCCGCTATCCGCAGGACACCCAGGTGATGCCCGCCCTGGCCGCGGCGCATCTTCTACGGGCCTCGGGGGCGCGGCTGCTGACCGGGCGCACCGTGACCGAGGTGCTGCGCGGGAGGGACGGCTCGGTCCGCGGCGTGCGCACCGACCGGGGTGATCTGCACGCACCCGCCGTCGTCAACGCGGCCGGCACCTGGGGCGCCGAGGTGGCCTCCCTCGCGGGCGTCACCCTCCCCGTCCTGCCCCGCAGAGGATTCGTCCTCGTCACCGAGCCGCTGCCGCGCCGGGTGCGCCACAAGGTGTACGCCGCGGACTACGTCGCCGATGTCGCCAGTGATTCGGCCGCTCTTCAGACGTCGCCGGTGGTGGAGGGGACCGCGGCCGGCCCGATCCTGATCGGCGCGAGCCGGGAACGGGTCGGCTTCGACCGGTCGTTCTCGCTGCCCGTCGTACGGCAACTGGCCGCGGGCGCGACACGGCTCTTTCCCTTCCTGTCGCAGGTGCGCGCCCTGCGGGCCTACCTCGGGTTCCGGCCCTACCTGCCCGACCATCTGCCCGCCATCGGCCCCGATCCCCGGGTGCCCGGCCTCTTCCACGCCTGTGGGCACGAGGGGGCGGGCATCGGGCTGTCCACCGGCACCGGACAGCTCATCGCGCAGGTCCTGGCGGGCAGGACACCCGCCCTCGACCTCGCGCCGTTCCGCCCCGAGCGCTTCTCCGAGGAGGCATCGTGAACCCCCTGGACCTCGTACGGGCCGAGCCCGGCCGCGCGTTCACCGTCACCCTCGACGGCCGGGACGTCGAAGTGCTGCCCGGCCGGACCGTCGCCGCCGCGCTGTGGGCCGAGGGCGTCACCTCCTGGCGCACCACCCGGGACGCGGGCCGGCCTCGCGGTGTCTTCTGCGGCATCGGCGTCTGCTTCGACTGCCTCGTCACCGTCAACGACCGCCCCAATCAGCGGGCCTGCCTGGTCCCGCTGGCACCGGGCGACATGATCCGCACGCAGGAAGGCAGCGGCCACGATGACTGACGGACGCCACCACCTCGCGGTGATCGGCGCGGGCCCGGCCGGCCTCGCCGCCGCCCTCGCCGCGGCGGCACGCGGCATCCACGTGACCCTGATCGACTCGGGCGTGGCGGCGGGCGGACAGTTCTACCGCCGGCCCGCGAGCGGTCTCGGCGCCAGGCGGCCCAAGGCGCTGCACCACCAGTGGCGCACCTGGGAACGGCTGGAGCAGGGGCTCGCCGGACACCTGGAGGCAGGCACCATAAGACAGTTGACGGACCATCATGTCTGGCTGGTCGAACAGGCCGGAGCGGCGATCGGCGCACGGCCGCCCGGATTCACCGTCCACGCCCTCCTCGGGCCCCTCCAGGAGCGTTCGGTCGCCGTGCGCGCCGACGCCGTGCTCCTCGCCACCGGTGGCTACGAGAAAGTACTGCCCTTCCCCGGCTGGACCCTGCCCGGAGTCGTGACCGCGGGCGGGGCCCAGGCCATGCTCAAGGGCGGTCTCGTCGTGCCGGGCCGAAGGGCCGTCGTCGCGGGTACCGGACCTCTGCTGCTGCCCGTGGCGACCGGACTGGCCGCCGCCGGGGTCGAGGTCGCCGCGCTCGTGGAGTCCGCCGATCCGAGAGGCTTCATCCGCCGGGCCGGGGCGCTGGCGGCCCAGCCCGGCAAAGTCGTCGAGGGAATCCGGTACGCGGCCCAACTCCTGCGCCATCGCGTGCCGTTCGTTCCCCTGCACACCGTCGTCGAAGCCCACGGAGAGGAGCGGCTCGAAGCCGTCACCGTCGCCGCACTCGGCCCCGACGGGCGGGTGCGGCCCGGATCCGGGCGCCGCGTCCCCTGCGACACGCTCGCCGTCGGGCACGGGATGATCCCGCACACGGATCTCGCCGAGACGCTCGGCTGCCGTATCGACGGGTCGAGGGTCGCCGTGGACGACGAGCAGCGCACCGACGTACCTGGTGTCTGGGCCGCGGGTGAGACCACCGGCATCGGTGGCGCCGCTCTCTCCCTGGCCGAGGGGCACCTCGCGGGCCGGTCGATCGCCGCCCGGCTCTCCGGCGCCGGACCCGACCCGCGCGCTGCGGCCCGAGCCGTCAAGTCCCGTACGAGGATGCGGTCGTTCTCCGCGGCGCTCGACGCGGTGTACGCGCCGCCCGAGCACTGGACGGACCAGGTCACCGACGACACCGTCGTGTGCCGCTGCGAGGAGGTCACGGGTGGCCGTGTCCGCGAGGCCGTCGCCGAACTCGGCGCGGGCGACGTACGGACGGTCAAACTGCTCACCCGCGCCGGGATGGGGTGGTGCCAGGGCCGGATGTGCGAACCCGCGGTCGCCGGACTCGCCGGCTGCGAACAGACGCCCGTACGAAGGCTGTTGGCGCGACCGGTGCCGCTCGGCGTACTCGCCGACACCGGTGCGGAGGACGACGACCCGTCACCGGGCGCGAGCCGGCCCCCGGCCGGTGCGGACGACGACCCGTCACCTGGCGTGGGCCGGCCCCCGGCCCGGCGGTGACCCGCCCCGACCCGCCTCGCCGACCCCATGCCGACGCGCTCCCTCGTCGACGCGGGCCGTGCCGGCGTACCCCCTGGCGACATGACCCCGCTCCCGCTCCCACGCTCCACCTCGCTCGACAGTAAAATGTCACACCCTATTGAGAGGGATGAGTACCTCATGACCGTCACCCCCGACAGCCGTCCCTGGCGTGGAGTCCTCGTCGCCACCGCGCTCCCGCTGAACGACGACCTCTCCGTGGACTACGACCGGTACGCCGAGCACTGCTCCTGGCTCGTCGAGAACGGCTGCGACGGCGTCGTACCGAACGGTTCGCTCGGCGAGTACCAGGTGCTCACGCCCGAAGAGCGCGCCAAGGTCGTCGAGACCGCCGTCGCCGCGATCGGCGGGTCCCGGGTGATGCCCGGCGTCGCCGCGTACGGCTCCGCCGAGGCCCGCCGCTGGGCCGAGCAGGCGAGGGACGCGGGCTGCGGCGCCGTGATGCTGCTGCCGCCCAACTCCTACCGCGCGGACGAGCGTTCCGTCCTCGCCCACTACGAAGAGGTCTCCCGGGCGGGCGTCCCGGTCGTCGCGTACAACAACCCGATCGACACCAAGGTCGACCTGGTGCCCGAACTCCTCGCGAAACTGCACGCCGCCGGATTCGTCCAGGGCGTCAAGGAGTTCTCCGGCGATGTGCGCCGCGCCTACCGCATCGCCGAACTCGCCCCGGAACTCGACCTGTTGATCGGAGCCGACGACGTCCTGCTCGAACTCGCCGTCGCGGGCGCCAAGGGCTGGGTGGCCGGCTACCCGAACGCGCTGCCCCGCGCGAGCGTCGAGCTCTACCGCGCCGCCGTCGCCGGTGACCTCGACACGGCGGGCAAGCTCTACCGCCGGCTGCACCCGCTGCTCCGCTGGGACTCCCAGGCCGAGTTCGTCCAGGCCATCAAGCTGTCCATGGACATAGTCGGCCGCCACGGAGGTCCGGTCCGGCCGCCACGCGTCCCGCTGCTGCCCGAGCAGGAGGCCGCCGTACGCCTGGCCACGGACGGGGCCGTCGCCGCCGGTCTCGCCTGAGCCGTCACCGACCTCCAGCCACCCGCCGACACCACCCAGGAGTCCCATGCGCAGCAAACTCGTCCTGCACGCCGTCGACTCGCACACCGAGGGCATGCCCACCCGGGTGATCACCGGCGGGATCGGCACGGTCCCGGGCGCGACCATGAACGAGCGGCGGCTCCACTTCCGCGACCACCGCGACGACATCAAGCGGCTCCTGATGAACGAGCCGCGCGGCCACGCGGCGATGAGCGGTGCCATCCTCCAGCCGTCCACCCGCCCGGACTGCGACTACGGCGTGATCTACATCGAGGTGTCGGGCTATCTGCCGATGTGCGGACACGGCACGATCGGCGTGGCGACCGTCCTGGTGGAGACCGGCATGGTCGAGGTCGTCGAGCCCGTCACGACGATCCGGCTCGACACCCCGGCGGGCCTCGTCGTCGCCGAGGTCGCCGTCGAGGACGGCGCGGCCAAGGCGGTCACGCTCAGGAACGTGCCGTCCTTCGCCGTCGGCCTCGACCGCGAGGCCACCCTCGCCGACGGGCGCACGGTGACGTACGACCTGGCCTATGGCGGGAACTTCTACGCGATCCTGCCGCTGGAGGAGTTCGGCCTGCCCTTCGACCGCTCCCGCAAGGACGAGATCCTGGCGGCGGGACTGGCGCTGATGGACGCGGTCAACGCCGAGGGCGAGCCCGTGCACCCCGAGAACCCGTCCATCCGCGGCTGCCACCACGTCCATCTGTACGCGCCCGGGGCGACGGCCCGCTTCTCGCGGCACGCGATGGCGATCCACCCCGGCTGGTTCGACCGTTCACCCTGCGGTACGGGCACCAGCGCGCGCATGGCCCAGCTGCACGCGCGCGGACAACTCCCGCTGGACACCGAGTTCGTGAACGAGTCCTTCATCGGGACGCGGTTCACCGGGCGGCTGCTCGGCACCACCGAGGTGGCCGGAACGCCCGCCGTGCTGCCCAGCTTCACCGGTCGCGCCTGGATCACGGGAACCGCCCAGTACCTGCTCGACCCCTCGGACCCGTTCCCGGCCGGGTTCGTCCTGTGAGCGGCCCCGCTCCGGGACGTAGATACTGGAGGTCCGAGTAATACGTGATATGGCACAAGGCCGACGCGGCAGGACGACCGCGCACCGGCCCGTACGACCCGTACGAGGAGACCCCGATGGCCGACCGGCGCAGCAGCGCACCCTCAGCCGCTCCCGACCTGCCCACGCTGGGCGGCAGACGGAGCAGCTTTCGCGAGCGCGTGGCCGACGCGCTGCGCGCCGCGCTGATCGCGGGCGAACTGCGGCCCGGCGAGGTCTACTCCGCGCCCACGCTGGCCGCCCGTTTCGGTGTCTCGGCGACCCCGGTCCGCGAGGCCATGCTCGACCTGGCCAAGGAGGGTCTGGTCGACACGGTCCCCAACAAGGGGTTCCGGGTCACGGCGGTCTCCGAGAAGCAGCTCGACGAGTACACCCACATCCGCTCGCTCGTCGAGATCCCGACCGTCGTGCGGCTGGCCACCACGGCGGACCCCGTCTCGCTGGAGGCGCTGCGTCCGGCCGCCCGGGAGATCGTGACCGCGGCGGCGGCCGGTGACCTCATCGCCTACGTGGAGGCGGACATCCGCTTCCACCTCGGTCTGCTGGCCCTCGCGGGAAACTCCCATCTGGTCGAGGTCGTCGGCGACCTGCGCAAGCGCTCGCGCCTGTACGGGCTCGACGCCCTGGTCGAGGCCGGCCGTCTGGAGGCCTCGGCCCGGGAGCACCTGGAACTCCTCGACGCCCTCCTGGAGCGCGACGAGCGCGCCGTGCGCGCGGTGATGACACGCCATCTGGGGCATGTCCGCGGACTGTGGGCGGCGCCCTGAGGGGTCCACCGGCGCGAGCGGGAAGAGGCCGAACTTCTACGCAAGCAGCTTGCATTTCTTGCGCTATTCTTGCGCGCATGACGCGACGACTTGCTCAGGTGGCGAAGAAGGTCGGGGTCAGCGAGGCCACGGTCAGCCGGGTGCTCAACGGCAAGCCCGGAGTCTCCGACTCCACCAGGCAGGCGGTCCTCTCCGCCCTCGACGTCCTCGGCTACGAGCGGCCGACCCAGTTGCGCGGCGAACGCGCGCGGCTCGTCGGTCTCGTCCTGCCCGAGCTGCAGAACCCGATCTTCCCGGCCTTCGCCGAAGTGATCGGCGGGGCGCTCGCGCAGCTCGGCCTCACTCCCGTGCTGTGCACCCAGACCAAGGGCGGTGTCTCCGAGGCCGACTACGTGGAACTGCTGCTCCAGCAGCAGGTGTCCGGCGTGGTGTTCGCCGGCGGTCTGTACGCGCAGGCCGACGCGCCGCACGACCACTACCGCCAGCTCGCGGACCGCAACATTCCGGTGGTGCTGGTCAACGCGGCCATCGAGCACCTCGGCTTCCCCTGTGTCTCCTGCGACGACGCCGTCGCGGTCGAGCAGGCCTGGCGTCATCTCGACTCGCTCGGCCACGAGCGGATCGGACTCGTCCTCGGCCCCGGCGACCACATGCCCTCGGGCCGCAAGCTCGCGGCGGCCCGCGCCCTCTCGCCGGAACTGCCCGACGAGTACGTGGCGCGGGCGATGTTCTCGCTGGAAGGCGGACAGGCCGCGGCCACCCGGCTGCTCGACCGGGGGGTCACCGGCATCATCTGCGCCAGCGACCCGCTCGCGCTCGGCGCCGTAAGGGCCGCCCGCCGCAAGGGGCTCGGCGTCCCCGGCGAGATCTCCGTCGTCGGGTACGACGACTCGGCGTTCATGAACTGCACCGAACCGCCGCTGACCACGGTCCGCCAGCCGATCGAGGCCATGGGGCGTGCCGCCGTGGAACTGCTGAGCGCGCAGATCGGCGGCAGCAGCGTGACCGCCGAAGAGCTCCTGTTCGAACCGGAGTTGGTGGTGCGCGGGTCGACCGGCCAGGCGCCCCGCGGCTGAGGTGCGGGGCCGGCGTCCCCGACGGAGGCCCGCAACCACCTGCCACGCGACCCCCAATCGCTGTCAAATAATTACAGATTCTGCGCGACATCTTGCGGACAGATGTCGGCGGTGCTTGAGTGTGCGGCGCCAGAACACGGCGGCACGCCCGCCGTGGGCCTTCCTCGCTCCAGCCCGAAGGGGTCCACCAATGAGAAGTACCGGGTTCCGCCGTACCTTCGTCATGCTCATGGCGTCCTCCGTCGCGCTCACCGCCGCAGGCTGCGGTTCGAGCGGCGACGACGCGGCCAACGGAAAGACCCGCATCACGGTCAACTGCGAGCCGCCGAAGAGCGCCAAGGTCGACCGCTCGTTCTTCGACGCCGACATCAAGGCGTTCGAGAAGGCCAACTCCGGCATCGACGTCGTCGCGCACGACGCGTTCCCGTGTCAGGACCCCAAGACCTTCGACGCCAAGCTCGCCGGGGGTCAGATGGAGGACGTGTTCTACACGTACTTCACCGACGCCAAGCACGTCGTCGACGTCAACCAGGCCGCGGACATCACGAGTTACGTCAAGGACCTCAAGAGCTACAGCACCATCCAGCAGCAACTGCGGGACATCTACACCGTGGACGGCAAGATCTACGGCGTCCCGCGCACCGGCTACTCGATGGGCCTCATCTACAACAAGAAGCTCTTCCAGCAGGCGGGCCTCGACCCCGACAAGCCCCCGGCCACCTGGGACGAGCTGCGCGCGGACGCCAAGAAGATCGCCGGGCTCGGCAAGGGAACGGTCGGATACGCCGACTACAGCGCCCAGAACCAGGGTGGTTGGCACTTCACCGCCGAGCTGTACTCGCAGGGCGGCAACGTCGTCGCCGAGGACGGCAAGACGGCGACCGTCGACACCCCCGAGGGCAAGGCGGTCCTGCAGAACCTGAAGGACATGCGCTGGGGCGACAACTCCATGGGCAGCAAGCAGCTGTTGGTCATCAACGACGTCCAGCAGATGATGGGCTCCGGCAAGCTCGGCATGTACCTGTCCGCGCCCGACAACATCCCGATCCTGGTCAAGGAGAAGGGCGGCAACTACAACGACCTCGCCCTCGCGCCCATGCCCGGCGGCAAGGGCACGCTCATCGGCGGCGACGGCTACATGTTCAACAAGAAGGACACCCCGGCGCAGATCAAGGCCGGCCTCAAGTGGCTCGACCACATGTTCCTGACGCCCGGATCAGGCTTCCTCGGTGACTACGCCCGCGCGAAGCAGAACAACGCCCCCGTCGGACTGCCCGAGCCGCGGCTGTTCACCGGTGCCGCCGACGCCAAGGACCAGCAGGTCAAGAAGGCCAACGCCAACGTGCCGGTGGAGAACTACCAGGCCTTCCTCGACGGCAACCAGAGCCTGCAGATGAAGATCGAGCCCCCGCAGGCCCAGCAGATCTACTCCGTCCTCGACGCCGCCGTGTCCGCCGTCCTCACCAAGAAGGACGCCGACATCGACCAGCTCCTCAAGGACGCCTCCGGCAAGATCGACTCCATCCTGGCCCGAGGCTGACACCGTTCATGAAGACCGCATCGAAGCCCCCCGCAGCGCTTCCTCCGGCCGCCGTCGGCGTGCCGGAGGCGCCGCGGTCGGCCGGGCGCCGGACCGGGGGACCGTGGCGCCGGCGCCTGGCCGACCAACTCCGTGCGTACGCCTTCCTGATCGGCGGCCTGCTCTGCTTCGCCCTGTTCTCCTGGTACCCGGCGATCCGCGCGGTCGTGATCGCCTTCCAGAAGTACACCCCGGGCAGCGGCGGCGAGTGGATCGGCACGGCCAACTTCACCCGGGTCTTCCACGACCCGGAGTTCACCGCGGCCTGGCGCAACACCCTCACCTTCACGCTCCTCGCCCTGCTCATCGGCTTCGCCGTCCCCTTCGTGATGGCGCTGGTGCTCAACGAACTGCGGCACGCGAAGGCGTTCTTCAGAGTCGTGGTCTATCTGCCGGTGATGATCCCGCCGGTCGTCAGCGCCCTGCTGTGGAAGTGGTTCTACGACCCCGGAGCGGGCCTCGCCAACGAGGCGCTGCGCTTTCTCCACCTGCCGACCTCGAACTGGTCCAACGGCGCCGACACCGCCCTCGTCTCCCTGGTCATCGTCGCGACCTGGGCCAACCTCGGCGGCACCGTCCTCATCTACCTCGCCGCGCTCCAGAGCATCCCCGGCGAGCTGTACGAGGCGGCCGAACTGGACGGCGCGAACATCCTGCAGCGGATCCGGCATGTGACGGTCCCTCAGACCCGGTTCATCATCCTCATGCTGATGCTCCTTCAGATCATCGCCACCATGCAGGTGTTCACCGAGCCGTTCGTCATCACCGGCGGCGGCCCCGAGGACAAGACCGTCACGGTGCTCTACCTGATCTACAAGTACGCCTTCCTCTACAACGACTTCGGAGGAGCCTGCGCGTTGAGCGTCATGCTGCTCGTCCTGCTCGGCGTCTTCTCCGCCCTGTACCTGCGGCTGACCCGCTCGGAAGGGGAGGACGCGTGAGCACCCGCACCCTGGTCTCCCCGCTCGCCCTGGCCCGCCCGCGCGGCAGGGCCGTCTACTGGACCGTCTTCAGCGGTGTGGTCCTGCTCTTCGCGCTGGCCTTCCTCTTCCCCGTCTACTGGATGGTGACCGGCGCCATGAAGTCGCCGGACGAGGTGACGCGCACGCCTCCCACCCTCGTGCCGGACCACTGGCACATCAGCGGGTACACCGACGCGTGGGACCTGATGGACCTGCCCACGCACCTGTGGAACACGGTGGTCCAGGCGGCGGGCGCCTGGATTCTCCAGCTCGTCTTCTGCACGGCCGCCGCCTACGCCCTGTCCAAGCTGAAGCCGGCCTTCGGCAAGGTGATCCTCGGCGGCATCCTCGCGACCCTGATGGTCCCCGCGCAGGCCCTGGTGGTCCCCAAGTACCTGACCGCCGCCGACCTGCCCGTCCTCCACACCAGTCTGCTCAACTCGCCGCTCGGCATCTGGCTGCCCGCCGTCGCCAACGCCTTCAACCTCTACCTCCTCAAGCGCTTCTTCGACCAGATCCCGCGCGATGTCCTGGAGGCCGCCGAGATCGACGGCGCCGGACGCCTGCGCACCCTGTGGTCGATCGTGCTGCCGATGTCCCGGCCCGTCCTCGGAGTCGTGTCGATCTTCGCCCTGGTCGCCGTCTGGCAGGACTTCCTCTGGCCGCTGATGGTCTTCTCCGACACCGACAAACAGCCCATCAGCGTGGCCCTCGTCCAGCTGTCGCAGAACATCCAACTGACCGTGCTCATCGCCGCGATGGTGATCGCCAGCATTCCCATGGTCCTGATGTTCCTGGTGTTCCAGCGGCACATCATCGCCGGGATCAGCGCGGGCAGCACCAAGGGCTGACGCCTGTACGCAACCTCCTCGAACGAAAGGCAACGCGCCGTGGGACAGCCCCGCCCTGCCCGAAATCAGTCCGCGTGGTGGCGCTCCGCCGTCATCTACCAGGTGTACGTCCGCAGCTTCGCGGACGGCGACGGCGACGGCACCGGCGACCTCGCGGGCGTCCGCGCCAGACTCCCGTACCTCGCCGAACTCGGCGTGGACGCCCTGTGGTTCAACCCCTGGTATCTCTCACCCCTGGCCGACGGCGGCTACGACGTCGCCGACTACCGCGCCATCGACCCGGCCTTCGGGACACTCGCCGAGGCGGAGAAACTCATCGACGAGGCCCGCGAACTGGGCATCCGCACCCTGGTCGACATCGTGCCGAACCATGTCTCCGACCGGCACCCCTGGTTCCGGGCTGCCCTGGCCGGCGGCCCGGAACGCGACTTCTTCCACTTCCGCCCCGGACGCGGCGAACACGGCGAACTCCCGCCCAACGACTGGCCGTCCCAGTTCGCGGGCTCCACCGAACCGGTGTGGACCCGGCTGCCCGACGGCGACTGGTACCTCCACCTCTTCACTCCCGAGCAGCCCGACCTCAACTGGGCGCACCCGGCCGTCCGCCGCGAGCACGAGGAGATCCTGCGCTTCTGGTTCGAGCGCGGGGTGGCGGGCGTGCGCATCGACTCGGCCGCGCTGCTCGCCAAGGACCCGGACCTGCCCGACTTCGTCGAGGGCCGCGACCCGAACCCGTACGTCGACCGCGACGAGCTCCATGACATCTACCGCTCCTGGCGGGCGGTGGCCGACGCCTACGACGGCGTCTTCGTGGGAGAGGTGTGGCTCCCCGACTCCGAGCGCTTCGCCCGCTATCTGCGCCCCGACGAACTGCACACCGCCTTCAACTTCTCCTTCCTGTCCTGCCCCTGGGACGCGGGACGGCTGCGTACCTCCATCGACGAGACCCTCGCCGAGCACGCTCCCGTCGGGGCCCCCGCCACCTGGGTGCTGTGCAACCACGACGTGACCCGCACGGTCACCCGCTACGGCCGCGCGGACACCGGCTTCGATTTCACCGCCAAGGCCTTCGGTACCCCCACCGACCTGGTTCTCGGCACCCGCCGGGCCCGCGCCGCCGCCCTGCTCTCGCTCGCCCTGCCCGGCTCCGTGTACGTCTACCAGGGCGAGGAACTCGGCCTGCCCGAGGTGGAGTTGCCGCTCGACAGCATCCAGGACCCGATGCACTTCCGCTCCGGCGGCACGGACCCGGGCCGCGACGGCTGCCGGGTCCCGCTGCCCTGGGCCGCCGAGGCCCCGAACGCCGGATTCGGCGGTGACCCCTGGCTGCCGCAGCCCGCCGACTGGCCCGTGTACGCGGCCGACCGGCAGGTGGAGGACCCCACCTCGATGCTGAGCCTCTACCGCGCCGCGCTCCGTATCCGCCGCACCGAACCGGGCTTCGGTGACGGCCCGCTCGGCTGGCTGCCCGCGCCGGAGGGCGTCCTCGCCTTCGCCCGTACGGACGGTCTGCTCTGCGTCGTCAATCTGGCCGACGGACCGGTCGAGCTCCCGGAGCACTCCCGACTCCTGATCGGCAGCGGCCCGTTGGACGCGGACGGGTTCCTCCCGCCGGACACGGCGGTCTGGCTGCGCGCCTGAGACCGCCGGACCGCACAGCGCTGTCCCCGCACCCCCACGATGAAGGGATCAGCACATGCACAGCACCAGAACTGTCAGGCGCATGCCGTTAGCGTGCGCCGCGGCCGTCGCCCTCGCCGCCGGCATGCTCAGCGCCGGCACGGTCCACGCGGCCGCGGCGGCCGCGGGGGCGACCCTGCCCTTCACCTCGGTCGAGGCCGAGTCCGCCACCACCACGGGCACCAGGATCGGCCCGGACCACACCCAGGGCACCCTCGCCTCGGAGGCCTCCGGACGACAGGCCGTACGCCTCTCGGCGGGCCAGCGCGTCGAGTTCACGGCACCCCGCGCGGCCAACGCGGTGAACGTCTCCTACAGCGTCCCCGACGGACAGTCGGGCACCCTCGCCGTGTACGTCAACGGCACCAGGATCTCCAAGACGCTCGCCGTCACCTCCAAGTACTCCTACGTGGACACGTCCTGGATCGCCGGCGCCAAGCAGCACCACTTCTTCGACAACGCACGGCTGCTGCTGGGCCAGAACGTCCAGGCGGGCGACAAGATCGCCTTCCAGGCCACCTCGACCCAAGTCACCGTCGACGTAGCCGACTTCGAACAGGTCGGCGCGGCCGCGGCCCGCCCCGCCGGGTCGGTGTCCGTCACCGACAAGGGCGCGGACCCCAGCGGCCAGGGCGACTCCACCCAGGCCTTCCGGGACGCGATCTCCGCCGCCCAGGGCGGCATCGTGTGGATTCCGCCGGGCGACTACCGCGTGACGTCTTCTTTGAACGGCGTCCAGAACGTGACGCTGCAGGGCGCCGGCGGCTGGTACTCCGTCGTCCACACCTCGCGCTTCATCGACCAGAGCAGTTCCTCGGGAGGCGTGCACCTCAAGGACTTCGCGGTCATCGGCGAGGTGACCGAGCGCGTCGACTCCAACCCGGACAACTTCGTCAACGGCGCGCTCGGACCCGGGAGTTCGGTCTCCGGGATGTGGCTCCAGCACCTCAAGGTCGGCCTGTGGCTGACCGGCGACAACGACAACCTCGTGGTCGAGAACAACCGCATCCTCGACACCACCGCCGACGGTCTCAACCTGAACGGCAACGCGCACGGCGTCCGCGTGAGCAACAACTTCCTGCGCAACCAGGGCGACGACTCGCTCGCCATGTGGTCACTGAACTCCCCGGACACCAACTCCAGCTTCGAGAACAACACCATCTCGCAGCCCAACCTCGCCAATGGCATAGCGGTCTACGGCGGCACCGACATCAGCGTCAGGAACAACCTCATCTCCGACACCAACGCCCTCGGCAGCGGCGTCGCCATCTCCAACCAGAAGTTCCTCGACCCGTTCTCCCCACTGGCCGGCACGATCACCGTCGACGGCAACACCCTGGTCCGCACCGGAGCGATCAACCCCAACTGGAACCACCCGATGGGCGCGCTGCGCGTCGACTCCTACGACAGCGCCATCAACGCCACCGTCAACATCACCAACACGACGATCACCGACAGCCCGTACAGCGCCTTCGAGTTCGTCTCGGGAGGCGGCCACGGGTACCCCACGAGCAACATCAACGTGACCGGGGCGACCGTCAGGAACACTGGCACGGTCGTCGTCCAGGCCGAGACGCAGGGCTCGGCGAGGTTCAGCAACGTCCAGGCCACCGGCGTGGGTTCGGCAGGCGTCTACAACTGCCCCTATCCGACCGGCTCGGGCACCTTCGCCGTCAACGGCGGCGGCGGCAACTCCGGCTGGAGCAGCACCTGGTCGGACTGCTCCACCTGGCCCCAGCCCGGTCAGGGCAACCCGCCCCCTGACCCCAACGCGAACCTGGCCAAGGGCCGCCCGGCCACCGCGACCGGCTCCCAGGACGTCTACACCCCGGGCAACGCCGTCGACGGAGACGCGAACAGCTACTGGGAGTCCACCAACAACGCCTTCCCGCAGGCCATCACGGTGGATCTCGGTTCTCCTCAGGCGGTCCGCCGACTGGTTCTGAAACTGCCGCCGTCGTCGGCCTGGGGCACGCGCACCCAGACCCTGTCGGTACTGGGCAGCACCGACGGCTCCTCCTACGCGACCGTGGTCGGCTCGCAGGGCTACCGCTTCGATCCGGCGACCGGCAACACGGTGACCGTCGCGCTGCCGGCCGGTACGGGCCTGCGCCACCTCCGGCTGAACGTCACCGCCAACACCGGCTGGCCGGCCGCCCAGTTCAGTGAAGTGGAGGCGTATCTGTCCTCGTGACCGACTCCCCGCGCTTCGCCGCCTGGATCTGCTCGTACACATGGGTCCGCAACTCGGCGAAGCGCGGGGCGACCCGGGTGTGCAACTGGTCCCGCTCCTCGGGAAGATCGACCTTCAGCTGTTCCTGTACGACGGTGGGGGAGGCCGACAGGATCAGTACCCGCTCGCCCAGGTAGACCGCCTCGTCGATGTCATGCGTCACGAACAGGACGGTGATCCCGCGCTGCCGCCACAGCCGGCGGACCAGGTCCTCCAGATCGGCACGGGTCTGCGCGTCGACCGCCGCGAACGGCTCGTCCATGAGCAGGACTTCGGGCTCGTAGGCCAGGGCCCGCGCGATGGCGACCCGCTGCTGCATCCCGCCGGACAGCTGCCACGGATAGGCCCCGGCGGCATCGGCCAGGCCGACGGACTCCAGCGCGTCGACGACCAGCTCGCGCCGCCGCGCCTTGCTCAGATTCTTCTGCTTCAGCGGGAGTTCGACGTTCGCGCCGACCCGCATCCAGGGGAACAGGCTGCGCCCGTACTCCTGGAACACGAACGCCATGCCGGGTGGCGGCCCGCTCACCCGCCGGCCCCCGAGCAGCACCTCGCCGGAGGTCGGCGTGAGCAGACCGCCCACGCACTTCAGCAGCGTGGTCTTGCCGCAGCCCGACGGGCCGACGAGACAGACGAGTTCACCCGCGTCCACCGTGAAGGTGAGATCGCGGACCGCCTCCACCCGGCGCCCCGACCCCTCGTAGACCTTCCGCAGGCCGGATACGACCAAAGACGCGTGCATGGACCGCCCTTTCGGATGCGTCACGGGGACCGCCGGGAGGAGTCGCGCAGACCGTGGTACCAGCCGAGCACCCGGCGCTCGACCAGTTGGAGGACGACCGAGAGGAGAAAGCCGAGCAGGCCGAGGACGAGGATCCCGGTCCACATGTCGGGGATCGCGAAGCCGCGCTGGAACTGCACGATGGTGAAGCCGAGTCCGTTGCTGGCCGCGAACATCTCACTGATGACCATCAGGATGATCCCGATGGACAGCGCCTGGCGCAGACCCGCGAAGATCTGCGGGCTCGCCGACGGCAGGACGACGGCGCGCATCCGCGCCGGTCCCGTGACGCCGTACGAGCGGGCCGTCTCGGACATCACGGAGTCGACGGCGCGCACTCCCTCGACCGTGTTGAGCAGGACCGGCCAGACGCAGCCGCTCGCGATCACCACGATCTTCATCGTGTCCCCGATGCCCGCGAACAGCATGATGACCGGGACGAGGACGGGCGGCGGCACCGCCCGCAGGAACTCCAGGACCGGTTCGCACACCGCCCGCACCTTCCGGTGCGAGCCGATGACCGTGCCGAGGGCGACGCCCACGACCGCCGCCGACGCGTAGCCGGCGAGCAGCCGCAGCAGGCTGGGCACCAGGTCCGCGCGGAGCCGCGCGCGGGTCCAGACGTCGGGGAACGTTCTGAGGATCGTGCGCAGCGGCGGCCAGTAGACGTCGGTGCTGCCGTCCGAGGTGAACCACCAGAGGACGATCAGCAGCGCGGGTAGCCCGACGACGAACAGCGCTTTCAGCAGCAGGCCGCCCCAGGCGTTCGGCTTCGTCCGGTCGGCCGGGATGTCCGTCACACCGCCACCTCCCCGCGTACCGACTGGTGCCAGGCCAGCGCATGCCGTTCCACCGACCGGGCGCCCACGTTGATCAGCAGCCCGAGCAGACCCGTGACCACGATCAGCGCGTACATCTCGGGCACGGCCTGCGAGGTCTGGGCGACCGCGATGCGCGCGCCCAACCCCGGCGCCCCGATGACGAGTTCGGCGGTCACGGTGAGGATGAGCGCGACGGCCGCGGCGAGCCGGACCCCCGTCATGACATAGGGGAGCGCCGTCGGCCACAGCACATGACGGACCCGGGCCCAGGTGCCGAGACCGTACGAGCGCGCCGTCTCCTCGGCCACCGGGTCGACGTCCCGCACCCCGTACATGACCTGGACGAGAACCTGCCAGAAGGACGCGTACACGACGAGAAGGAGCACCGACCGCAGCTCGGTGCCGTAGAGGAGGACGGCTAGCGGGATCAGGGCCACGGACGGGATCGGGCGCAGGAACTCGATCGTCGAGGCGGTCGCCTCGCGCAGATACGGCACGACCGAGACGACCACGCCCACCACGATGCCCGCGCCGACCGCGATCACCAGGCCGAGCGCCCAGCCCGTGAGGGTGTCGCCGAGATCCGTCCAGAAGGTGCCGTCGGTGATCTCGGTGCCGAACGCCCGCGCGATCCGGCTGGTCGGCGGGAAGTACCGCTCCTTGACGATGCCGACCCGCGGCACCACCTCGCCGAGAGCGAGGAAGGCCGCGAGGCCGGCGGCGCCCAGAGCGGCGTTCACGGCCCGTCCGGCGGAGCCGCCGCCACGCGGTTGCTCCCGCTTCACGGCAGCAGCTTGTCCAGATCGGGCGTCGACTTGAAGAGCCCGTCCCGCTCGCCCAGCTTCTCCAGCGTCTCGATCGAGGCCCGGTTCGCCTCGGCCGGCCACTTGGGCAGGGTCACCTTCGCCAGCACGGCCGCCGGGATCTTCGTGTACGTGGTGACGATCTGCCGGACCTCGTCCGGGTGGGCGTCGGCGTAGGCGAGGGATTCCGCGGTGGCCTCCTGGAACTTCTTGACCACGTCGGGGTGTTGCTGCGCGTACTGGTTCGAGGTGAAGTACATGGCGACGGTGAGGTCCTTCGCCACATCGACCAGGGACGAGGCGATCTCGGTCGCGCCCTGGCTCTTGACCGTGGCGAGCGCGGGCTCGACCACCATGGCGGCGTCGATCTGGCCGCTGTCGAGGGCCGCGGGCATCTGGTCGAAGGCGAGCTCGACGAACTTCACCTTGGACGGATCGCCGCCCGCCTTGCGCACCGACTCGCGCACGGCCGTCTCGTTGATGTTCTTCAGCGTGTTGACGGCGACCTTCTTCCCCTCCAGGTCCTTGGCCGACGTGATGGCGCTGCCCTTCTTGACCGTGATGGCACCGAAGTCCTTGCCCGCCACGCCAGTTGAGGCGACGCCGTTCGCGATGGCCTTCACGGGAACCCCGTTGGACTGGGCGATCATCAGCGAGGTCACGTTGGAGAACCCGAACTGGAACTGGCCCGAGACGACCCCCGGCACGATCGCCGCGCCGCCCTGCGCGAGCGTCATCGACAGCTTCAGACCGTGCTTGCCGTAGAAGCCCTTCTTCTGGCCCAGATAGACCGGGGCGACATCGACTATGGGGATGACTCCCAGTTTGACGGTGGTGGTACCGCCGGACGAAGAGCTCTTGTCCGAGGCGCCACCGCCGCCGGACGAACCGCAGGCCGACGCGGCGACCAGGAAGGCTCCGACCGCGATACCGGCGAGCAGACGACGCATGGCTCCTCCTGTGCAGACGAAAGGGTTCCGACAGGTTGTGCGCACACCGCACAATGGTGCTCAGCGCGAAGGTAGAACCCCGTCCGTGCCGGGTCAATGGCCTTGGCTGACAATATTGTTGACAGTTATCGAAGTGCGCTCTCGACTCGCGTGGAGAGCGCTCCGTGTCCCTCTGGAGGCGACGATGCCTGCGGCAGACCGAGCGCCCCACTTCGTCCGGTCCTTCGAACGCGGACTCGCCGTCATCCGCGTATTCGGCGCCGACCGACCGGAACTGACACTCAGTGAGGTCGCGCGCGGCTGCGACCTGACCCGCGCGGCGGCCCGCCGCTTCCTGCTGACCCTGGTCGATCTCGGATACGTCCACACGGACGGCCGGGTCTTCCGGCTCACCCCGCGCGTGCTGGAACTCGGCTACGCCTATCTCTCCGGCTTCACCCTCCCGGAGATCGCCCTGCCGCATCTGAGGCAACTCGCCGAACAGGTGGGGGAGTCGAGCTCGCTCTGTGTTCTCGACGGCGACGACATCGTGTACGTGGCGCGGGTGCCCACCCGGCGCATCATGACGGCGACGATCACCGTCGGCACCCGCTTCCCGGCCCATGTCACCTCCGTGGGCCGGGTGATCCTCGCGCACCTCACGGACGAGGAGATCGACGCCCGGCTGAAGCGAGCCGTTCCGCACCCCCTGACCGCGCGCACGATCGTCTCGCCGGAACTCCTCAGGGCGGAGCTCGCCCGGGCGCGGAGCCAGGGATACGCCATCGTCGACCAGGAGTTGGAAGAGGGCCTGCGCTCGGTGGCCGCCCCGGTGCGGGACCGGGACGGCACCGTGGTGGCGGCTGTGAACATCCCCGTGCACGCCAGCCGCAACAGCCTCGAATCCGTCCGCCGCGACCTGCTTCCCCACCTGCTGGAGACGGTCGCACGGATCGAGGGGGACCTCGCGGTCACAGATCCAGCACGAGCCGGCTCCCGCGACAGCGGGACACACAGATGAGCATCGTCTCGCCCGCCTCCCGCTCCTCTTCCGTGAGCACCGAGTCCCGGTGGTCCGGGGTCCCTTCGAGCACCTCCGTCTCGCAGGTCCCGCAGGTGCCCTCGGTGCAGGAGAAGAGCACCTCGACACCGGCGGCGCGTACGGTGTCGAGCACGGAGACACCGGGGACGACGGTCACCGTGCGCCCGGACCGCTCCAGGACGACCTCGAACTCCGTATCCCCACCCGCCTCCTGGGTCTTCGGCCGGAACCGCTCGACACGGAGCACTCCGGCCGGGCAACGCTCCTCCACCGCGTCGAGCAGCGGCCCGGGACCGCAGCAGTAGACGAGGGTGCCATCCGGGACCGCGTCCAGCACGGGGGCGAGGTCCAGCGGTCCGGTCTCGTCCTGCGGAGCAAGGGCGACCCGGTCCCCGTACCGCCCCAACTCCTCGGTGAACGCCATGGAACCGCGGGTCCGACCGCCGTACAGCAGCGTCCACTCGGCGCCCGCCGCATCGGCCGCGGCGAGCATCGGCAGGATCGGGGTGATGCCGATGCCTCCCGCGACGAAGCGGTAGCGCGGGGCGGGCACGAGCGCGAAGTGATTGCGCGGACCCCGGACGCGGACCTTGTCCCCCTCGCCCAACTGCGCGTGCACACAAGCTGACCCGCCTCGCCCGTCCGGCTCGCGAAGCACCGCGATCCGCCATGTCCCATGGTCCGCCGGATCACCGCACAGGGAGTACTGCCGCTCCAGCCCCGGCCCGAGTACGACATCGATGTGGGCGCCGGGTTCCCAGGACGGGAGTTCGGCGCCGAGCGGATGGCGCAGGCTCAGAGCGAGCACGCCGTCGGCGACGAAGTCCCGCTGTTCGACGACGAGTTCGGCTTCGTACAAGTTCATGACCCTTTCCCCTGAGATCCGAAGAGGTTCCCGCTCCCGCTCCCGTACTGGTGCCCGCCCCCGCACCCGTTCCCATTCCCTTCTTCATGCTGTCCCTGGCCGACGGCCCGGGGTTCGTGGCCCTCGGGATGGGCGAGCATCCACTTCCACATCGCGACCGGGTCCTGGGCGGTGTGCTCGGTGCCGCAGTGACAGGTGCCGTGCAGTACATCGGTGCCCGGGAGCCAGTCGACGCGGTAGATCTCGCCGGTCGGGCCGGTCACCGCACCCTCTCCATCGGCTTGTCGCCCTCCTCGACCAGCCGGGCCAGGATGCGCCGGGCCGCGAGACCACCGGTGTCGATGTTGATGCTCAGCTCCTGGTAGCCGGCGCGTTCGGCGGCGAGGGTCTTCTGGAGAAGGTTGAGCGCGTCGACGTCCTGCATCACGACCGTGTGGTTGAAGTCCCGCAGGAAGGTGGTGACTTCGTCGTCCGAACGGGCGAAGTCACGGGAGACCGCCCAGAAGTCGTACACCTTGCCCTCGCCGGACGGCGTGATGGCGTACGTGATCTCGGTGTGGAAGGCGTTCGGGTCACTGCCGTCCGCCTCCGGCACAACGCCGACCGGTGCGATCCTGCTGTGCAGCAGATAGAGGCACGGCGCGTGGTACTCGATGTCCTGCCAGCGCGTGATGCGGCCCTCGATGCCGGTCGAACGGGCGTAGAACGGCGGGCACTCGGCGTCGTCCATGCGCCGGGAGACGCGCACGATCCCGGCGCCTTCGTCGACCTCGGTGGCGATCGGCGTCTCGGCGACCTCGGGCGTGCCGATGTAGCCGCCGTGCAGATACGTCTCGTGCGAGAGGTCGAGAAGATTGTCGACGAGGAGTCCGTAGTCCGCGTCGATGGGTTCCATGCCGCTGACCGTCGTCCAGTCCGGCGAGTCCATGTGCGGGGCACGCGGGACGGCCGCCGGGTCGGCGAGGGCCGGGTCGCCGACCCAGACCCAGACGAACAAGTCCCGCTCGACGACGGGGTAGGAGGCGACCCGGGCGGTGCGCGGTATCCGTTTCTGCCCCGGCACGTACACGCAGGTGCCCGTCGTGTCGTACGTGAACCCGTGGTAGCTGCACACGATCCGGTCACCGTCGAGCCGGCTCTCCGAGAGCGGGAAGCGCCGGTGCACACACCGGTCGGACAGGGCGACGGCCCTCCCGTCCGCCGCGGTCCGATACAGAACGAGCGATTCCCCGAGAACCGTCCGCCCGAGCAACTCCCGCCCCACTTCGTACGTATAGGCGGCGACGTACCACTGGTTCCTGGCGAAGGCGGTGGTGTGCGGCATGGGGCGACTCCCGTCTCTGGTGGGTGGTGGCATCGTCGATGAGGGCGTCATAGGGTCGCAATGCCCCTTCTGCCTGACGGAAGTCTTCGAGTAAAGCACCTGGTCAGGGCGGAAATACCGGTGCGGGGACCGCGCTGAGAGTCGGCCGAGCCGGCGGTGCACTTCTGTGAGGTCGTCCAGTCGCTGCCGGGACATCCCGGTCCGTGCAGGATCGGAGAGCAGCGCCTGGTCCGCCCGGCAGCCCCGAAGCGGGGGGGGGGGGGGGGGGGGGGGGGGGGGGGGGGGGGGGGGGGGGGGGTGGGGGGGGGGGGGGGGGTGGGGGGGGTGAGGGAAGTA